>NZ_JBPPND010000117.1:0-4190 GCF_051306395.1 Methyloceanibacter sp. | reverse complement strand
CGCTGGCTGAACAGCGGCATGATCGCCATCCAGCCGAACAGGCTGATGCCAAAGAGTGTAATGGCGAGCGTGCCGGCGACGAAGTTTCGATCCTTCAGCAGCGACAGGTCGATGATGTTGTCGGGCTTGTTCCAGCCGCGCAGGAAGAATGCGGCGGTGGTGAAGATGGCTATGATGGCGCCCGAGACGATGACCTTCGAGTTGAACCAGTCGCGCATCTGGCCCTGGTCGAGCACGAATTGCAGGGCGCCCACGGCGACGATTAGAAGCGCCAAGCCGACCCAGTCGGTTCGCATCTCCTTGATGGCGCGCTGGGGGAGATAGCCCACCGCGAGCAGCAGCGCGAGAATGCCGATGGGGATGTTGATGTAGAACACCATTCGCCAGGAATATGCTTCGGTCAGATAGCCGCCGAGCGCGGGTCCGATCACCGGCGCCACCATGATGCCGAGGCCGAAAATGGCCAGCGCCTGGCCGTGCTTCTCGCGCGGGAAGGCATCGAGCAGGATGGCTTGGCTCAAGGGGACCAGCGGCGCGCCGAACACGCCCTGGGCGAGGCGGAAGAAGACGATGCTCTCGAGGTTCCAGGACAGGCCGCAAAGAACCGACGAGATGGTGAAGCCCGTGATCGAGAGCAGGAGTAGCCGGCGGCGGCCGAGCCAGTTGGACAGATAGCCGGTGAGCGGCATGACCACGGCGGCCGCCACGATATACGAGGTGAGGATCCAGGTGATCTGGTCGGGCGTTGCCGAGAAGGCGCCGAGCATATGCGGGATCGCCACGTTGACGATCGTGATGTCCAGCACTTCGAGCACCGCGGTCAGCACCACGGCGATGACCAGCGGAATCGGCGGGCGCTCAAATTCCGGTTTCGGCGGCGGCGGGGGCGGCGGTGGCCGCTTCCTTGGCGGCTTCGCGCCGCGGCCTTTAGTTACCTTGCCGCCCGCGCGCTGTTCAGCGCTCATTGCATGCCTTCGGTCGAATCTTTCGTCGTGTCGACGGTCACCGTGGCGCTGGCGCCGACGCGCAAGGGCCGGTCGGCGTCAGGCTCGCTCGTGATCTTGACGCGCACGGGAAAGCGCTGCGTGACCTTCACCCAGTTGCCGGTGGCGTTCTCCGGCGGCAGCACCGAGAAGAGGGCGCCGGAACCGGGGCTGATGCTCTCGACCGCGCCGTCGATGGTGTAGCCCGGATACATGTCGAGGCTGATGGTCGCCGGCTGGCCGGGCTTGATGCGGGCGAGGTCGGTTTCCTTGAAGTTGGCGGCCACCCACCAATCGCTGTTCTCGACGAGGGCGAAAGCGGGCGTGCCGGTTCCCACGACCGCACCTGGCCGCAAGCGCACATTGGAAACCCAGCCGTCGCCCGGCGAGAGCACATGGGTTTTCACCCGGTCCTCGGTGGCCTTGTCGAGCTGGGCCGCGGCGCCGCGGAGCTTCACCGTGGGTGTCGTCACCACGAGATCCTGGTCCTGCGCGTTGCTGAAGGCTTCGTGCGCATCCTGATAAGCGGTCTGGGCCTCATGCACTTCTTTCAAGGCGTCCAGGGTCGCTTGGTTCGGCGCTTCGCCTTCGCCTTGCGCGCTCTCGGCCTCGCGATATTTGCCGAGCGCCGCCACCAGCGCCACGCGCTTCGCTTCCATCTCGTCGGCGGCGGACTTCAAGTCTTCGCCGGCGATGCCGGTGGCGTTGACCGCGGCGTCGAACTGGGCGCGCGCGCCGCGCAGCGCCGCCTCGTAAGGCGCCGGATCGATGTCGAACAGCGGATCGCCCTTGGACACCTTCTGGTCCTCGACGACATAAACGCTGGTCACTGGGCCCGAGACCAGCGGGGCGATGCGCACGATGTCCGCGCCCGTATAGGCATTGTCGGTCGAGGGGTAGATCGCAGCGTAGCGCCAATAGGCGAGAACGCCGCCCACCGTCACCACCAGGAGAACGAAAAGAGCAATCCACCGGCGGCGCGCCGCGTTGTTCTTCGCGGTCGTCGGCGCGGAAGCGGAAGTCGTGGCGTCCTGGTTCACGTGGCTATCTACCTTGGTTTGGGCAGCTGAGGAATGGCGGGGGGAGGTTTCAGGGCACGCAATTCAAGGTGAAGCAAGGCAGAATGATGACGAGGCTTAAACTGCTTGGGCGGCCCCCGCAAGATGTCCCTCGGCGTTAGAGCCCGCGCCCAGTTCTGTCATGGTTCTGCGCCGCTCGCCTCCTCGGGAATTCCGGGTTTTGCCGGCCAATCCTTGCCGCGCGGCGATTCAATCCTTGGAGACCTCTGCGTTCAACTTTGCGTGGCCGTGCGGCCTTTCGCCTCCGCCGCCCACCGGCAGCCCTTTCGGAGCGGCGCCCGGAGGTCTACAGTGACTGCGTTCCGAGGGGAGCCCCAGGCAGGGGCTGAGAGTCCGCTGTCTTGAGCTTTGTCCAAGACCGGTGCGGAGACCCTTCGAACCTGATCCGGGTCATGCCGGCGAAGGGACAGGACGCAACGTCATGCAGACATCGATCTTTCTAGCGAAGCTCATCGGCCCCGTGATGCTGGCGGCCGCGATTGGCCTTCTCGTGAACCGGGAGGGTTATCGCGCCATGTCCCGCGACTTTCTGGACAGCCCGCCGCTGATCTACGTCTCCGGCGTCCTCGTCATGACGGCCGGTATCGCCATCGTGCTCTATCACAATGTGTGGGCGCTGGATTGGCGCGTGATCGTCACCCTGTTCGGCTGGATGGGGGCGATCGGCGGCGCGGTCCGCATCATCTCCTTCAGCTGGGTCAAAAGAGTCGGCGTGGCAATGCTCGGCAAGCCCTGGGCCATGACCATCGGCGGCGTGGTCTGGCTGGTCATCGCCGCGGTGCTTTGCTTCTACGGCTATTTCGCTTGAGCCGAATTGGAGTCATGAGGCCATGAACATTCACGACAAAAAGATTGCAGCACCCGAGGTCACCACGGGCCCGCTCGTTGGCAGCCGCAAGATCTATTCGTCTCCTGAAGGCGACGAGACGTTGCGCGTGCCGTTCCGCGCGATCGAGTTGAGCGACGGGGCATCGGCCTCAAGTAGCGAAGCGGTAGGCCAATCGGCCTCAAGTAGCGAAGCGGTAGGCCATAAGAATATCTTCAAGGTCTATGACCCGTCGGGTCCGTACACCGATGACGCCGTCGCCATCGACGTGAAGCGTGGACTTGATCCGTTGCGCATCCCGTGGATCGCGGCGCGCGGCGGCGTCGAGACTTACGGCGGCCGCGCCGTGAAGCCGGAAGACAACGGCAATGTGGGCGCCGCCCATCTCGCCAGCGCGTTTAAGGTCGAGCGCCAACCCTTGCGCGGCCTTGAAGGTCGCCCCGTGACGCAGCTCGAGCTCGCCCGCGCCGGCATCGTCACCAACGAGATGATCTATATCGCCCATCGCGAGAATATCGGGCGCATGCGCGCCTCGGACGAAGCGCAAGCCCGTCTCGATGACGGCGAGGACTTCGGCGCGGCGCTGCCTGCCTTCGTCACGGCGGAGTTCGTGCGCGACGAGGTAGCGCGCGGCCGGGCCATCATCCCCGCCAACATCAATCACCCCGAGAGCGAGCCGATGATCATCGGCCGCAACTTCTTGACCAAGATCAACGCCAATATCGGCAACTCCGCCGTGACGTCGTCGGTGGAGGAGGAGGTGGAGAAGATGGTGTGGGCGACCCGCTGGGGCGCCGATACGGTCATGGATCTCTCCACGGGCCGCAACATCCACACCACCCGCGAATGGATCATCAGGAACGCCGCGGTGCCCATCGGCACGGTGCCGATCTACCAAGCCTTGGAGAAGGTCGACGGCGACCCGGTCAAGCTCGACTGGGAGGTCTACAAGGACACGCTGATCGAGCAATGCGAGCAGGGCGTCGACTACTTCACCATCCATGCGGGCGTGCGCCTCGGCTATATCCATCTCACCGCGGACCGGGTCACCGGCATCGTGTCACGCGGCGGCTCGATCATGGCCAAATGGTGCCTGGCCCATCACCGGGAGAGCTTCCTCTACGAGCGCTTCGCCGACATTTGCGAGATCATGCGGAAATACGATGTCAGCTTTTCGCTCGGCGACGGGCTTCGTCCCGGCTCCATCGCCGACGCCAACGACCGCGCCCAATTCGCCGAGCTCGAGACGCTGGGTGAGCTGACTAAGGTCGCCTGGGACCATGGCTGCCAGGTGATGATCGA
>NZ_JBPPND010000116.1:0-12070 GCF_051306395.1 Methyloceanibacter sp. | reverse complement strand
AACATGCGGAATACCGCATCCTCAAAGCTGTGTGCCCCCGGCATAAGGGGCGGCGCCAACTCGGCACAGCAAGCGCGCTGCGCCCGCACAAGGAGGGCGTTGAGAAACGCTCCGCCAGCGTTCGTATTGACCTCTATCAGCCTCGGACCGTCTTCGCCGAGATGGAAGTCGTAACCCATCAGCGCGCCGAGCGGACCATGATCCCGCGCTATTTCGGGCGCCCAAGACAGAGCGGCCATCTGGTACGCCGCGAGCCGGGATGTCGCCTCCACAGCCGCTACGACTTCTTGCATCTCGGCGACTGCGCTGGCCGGAAGAAAAACCGGCACGTTCGAGAACAAGTGGGTTCTCGGGTGGATGAACGTCTCACAGAACTCCGCGTCGCCTGCCTCGCGCGCCAACGCCTCGCACAGCGATGCGCGGTCAAGCGTGATGCAAAAGCAGGATTGATTGAGGTGGTCCGAGACGGATTGCTGCCGATCGGAGGAAATGGGAGCTGGAGTATTCACTAACCCTCGCGCGCCTCGTGACGAAAGGCGTCTCCACGACTCAGCAGAGGGTAGCACTTGTCCGTTCCGAAAATTGCATCCGCTGGAGATTTAGCCAGCGGTTTTCCCTGCTCTGCGGGAAACAATTCCCTGTTAGCTCGATAAAAATCCCTGTTCGGATGCGTAGGGAATTTTGGTGTAAGTAGCTGACTTATAGTCGGAAAACCGAGCCATTTTCCCGCCTTGGCGGCTAGATATGCGAAATTTCCCTGTATTTTCCCGGTTATCAGGGAAATTGACTGCTGAGACAGGTTCGCCGCTGCCTCCCAGCACAGCCACCTAGTCGGGGAGTTTCTGGCTCTCTCCCACTGTTCGGCTAAGAGTCCGAAAGAAGCCCGGAAATCCGCCACAGAATTGGCATGCTTCTGCGGGTGCGTCTCAAGAGACGCCCTTCTAGTGCGAGAGCGCGCGATTTTTCGGCCTTTGTCTCTCCAGGCCATTTTCGGGGGTCACACTTGCAGAGGGGCAGATGGTCCCTCAATCAGGCTGATGCGATGCTGGTTTCGACTCCGATGATGGCCTTAAGCTCGAGCGCCTATCGAACAAATCTACCTGCGGGTCCAGGACATGCGTCGGCCGTCATGCCCTCGGGAGCATGCGATCGCTGATGATGCGGCGTTGGATTTCACTGGTACCTTCGAAGATTGTAGTCACCCTTGCGTCGCGCCAATAGCGTTCGATTCGCCGTTCTGTGGTGTAGCCATTGCCGCCGTGGAGCTGCATGGCTCGATTGGTGACGCGCACGGCCATTTCGGTGGCGAGCAACTTCACCTGCGCGGACTCGCTTTCCGCCGCCTCGCCCTGATCCAACAAATGCGCGACCTGCTGCCAGAAGGCTCGAGCCTGGGCGACCTCGGCGGCCATGTCGGCCAGCGCAAACCGCAGCGCCTGAAACTCACCGATTGGATGGCCGAACTGCTCGCGTTCCTGAAGATATGCCCACGTGTCCTCAAGGGCGGCGCGAGCGACGCCGACGGCGCGTGCTGCGGTATGTACGCGAGCGATGTTTAAGCCCCGCTGGACTGCGGCGAAGTCGCCCAAATCCGCGTCGGCACCTTCGTCGCCGTAGAGACCGGTTAGGCGATCGCCTTCTGGAACGCGTACTCCATCGAGTTCGAGGTGCCAAGTAAGGAAGCCGTGGTAGCCGATCTTGTCGATCACGCGCCCGGTCATGCCGTCGGGGAACGTGCCTGGCTGTTTGACTACCAGGAAGGTTTCGAGGCCGGCGGAGCGCGGTTCGCCCTGTTTGGGCTCTCGCGTCCTGGCGAGCACCTCGATGAAGTTGGCGGCGAGCGCAAAACCCGCCCAACGCTTGGTTCCCGAGAGGAGCCAGTGATCGCCCTCGCGGATGGCCCGGGTCTGGACGGCGGCCAAGTCTGAGCCGGCGGTTGGCTCTGATAGCGCAATTGCACCGATCCATTTGCCCTGGGACGAGCGGCGCAGCAATTCGAGCCTGCGCGCGTCGTCGATCGTTTGCGTGCCGAGTCCCTGGCCCCGCGCGAGGATGCTGCCGACCGAAAGCCAAGCGCGCGAGAGTTCTTCTGAGACAAGGCAGTATTCGAAAACGCCGAGCCCCATACCGCCGTGCTCAGCGGGAATGGTAATGCCGAACCAGCCCTTTGCGGCCATTTGATCGATAAGGCTCTTCGGCATCTCCGCCTTCTGGGGATCGAGCTTGTCCGCGACCGGGAGGACGATATCCCGGGCGAAGGCGCGGGCCTCTATCTGAAGTTCAATGCGTGCGCCAGTGCGCCAGGGTGCCTTCAGTTCCGGGGGTTGCGGGTCCAGGCGCTTTTGAAGCGGCATGTATCTTCTCTAGAAGAAGCCGGAAATTCGCCGCGAAAGGGCGGTTTTTTTCCAGGAGGACAAAAAGAGACCGTGGCCGAGGAAGAACGCCAAGTTGATCCCGGTTTATCTCTCGAACCATTTTCAAGTCACGCTTTGCCGAGGCGGTCCGACGATTAGTGTAGCATCAAGCTGTACCTTCAACGTCAATAACGTCAACAAGCGGCTGACCAATGTGCTCCCTTGGCTGCGCCAGTCGCGGCCCGACGTGGCCTGCCTTCAGGAGCTGTGTCGAGCCTAAGCAGGTGCCGGATTTCATCGCCTTACGCGGCGACCCGTCAGACAAAATACCGGGGGCTCCGGGGGTGGGGGCTACGGGAGCCGCCTCACTCATTGAACGCTACGGCAGCCTCGACGCCGCGCTCGCTGCTGGCCGCTTTCCAGCGATGGCCGACACCTTGCGGCTCTACCGGTCAATCGCCACCATGGACAAGAAGGCGCCCTTACCAAGCTTAAGGGCTCAAAAGCCCACTTGGCATAAGGCGTCCTGCGCTGGCGCGTGAGTGGGAGCTAAGCCAACTCGCACGCCGTCTCGACGAGCTCGATAGGCATGCTTAGGATTAGCTGATGGCTAAGGTATGTGACGTCGCAATTGTTGGAGGCGGTGCGGCAGGACTCAGCGCCGCGATCCTTTTGGGGCGGTGTCGTCGCCATGTCGCTCTCTTCGATACGGGGGCTCCACGAAATCAGGCGTCGCGAGCCGTGCACGGGCTGCTTGGCCACGAGGGTCGAGCGCCAAGCGAGTTGCTAGCCATCGCTCGAATTGAACTCGCACGCTATGAGACTGTCACGCCGCATTCAGACCTTGTGACCGCCATAAATCGTTCCGGTAGTGCCTTTTTGGTAACGTGCGAAAGTGGCTCGACTTTCAGTGCACGTAAGGTCCTTTTGACGACGGGCCTGATAGACGACGTTCCCTGTCTTGAAGGCATCGAGCGGCTCTACGGTCGGAGCGTTCACCACTGCCCCTATTGCGATGGCTTCGAACATCGAGACCAACCCCTCGCGATCTATGGAAGCGGCGACAAGGGCGCCGGCCTGGCGCTGATGATGAAGCAATGGTCATCAGACGTGCTGTTGTTCACAGACGGCCAGGCGCCCGTTTCAGCTGATATGGCGGAGCGTCTTGAGCAGCAATCGATAGAGATCTGTTCCGAGCAAATTGCACGGCTAGAGGGAACGGAAGATAGCGCCTTGAAAGGAATTCACTTGAAGAGTGGCAGAGTCATAGAGCGCAGCGCGATGTTTTTTTCCACGGGTTCACACCAAGGCTCCAATCTTTCCGAAACGTTGGGATGCCGCCGCGATGACAAGGGGGGTATCGTCACGGACCCGGTTACGGAAGAAAGCAGCGTCCCTGGCATCTATGTCGCCGGAGACGCCTCGCGTGATCTTTTGCTTGTTGCCGTTGCCATTGCTGAAGGCGCCAAGGCTGGAGTGGCGATCAATCGAGCGTTACTGAGGGAGGATGGGCTAGGATGAACGACCTTAATTGGACAGGATGAGGCTTCTGAGCTGCGGCCTCGATGCGGCAACACCTTAGGGATGATTCTAATGGAAGAAGCGACCATCGACCGCGCAGCCATGGGGCGCTTGGCGAAAGCGTTGGCGTTCGTGTGTGGCCCGAATCATCCAACAACGGTTGCCTTGCGTGCAGCCGCCGAGAGTGGGTCGGAGCGAGACATTAAAAGCGCCCGCACGCTGTTTCTTAGATTGAAGCCCGGAGATCGTCAGGCGGCCTTGGCCATGCTCGACGTTTGACCTGCCGCCGGGCAAGTCGATGACGACAATGCGGTCAGCCGCTGTGACGCCGACCAACAACCGCGCCCCAAACAAGAAGCACGACGATCGCCCCGACGGTCGCGCCGATGAGGCCAGCACCTTCGCCCGCGGTGTACCAGCCAAGAGCCTGTCCCAAAAAAGTCGCGACGAATGCGCCTACGATGCCCAGTATCGTTGTCAGGATAAAGCCACTTGGCTCGTTATCACCTGGAGTGATTAGCTTCGCGAGTACGCCTGCGACAAAGCCGATGAGGATCGTCCATATAATACCCATACCCAGCCTCCTTCGGGTAAGCCTCGCCTGCGATGGGCTCTGACTTGATCAAGTTGTTTGTTCGGCACTATGCAGCGTCAGCTTCCATTGGAAGGCGCCCTTGCGGCGTGTACTTATCCACCGCATCGGGAAGTTCGCGACACAACCGCGTGACGAGGTCGTCACGCGAAAGGCCGGTGTGCTTCGATAAGGTGTCCAGCACATCAGGTCCAATCGCCCGCTCAAGTTCGGCCGCTGTGCACTGTCTGTTCGGTCCGGTCTTAACCCATGACTCTGCCGTCTCGCCCTGGCCACTCTGCCCGAAGCGTTCCATAAGCTCGGCGAGTCCACCACTCAGGATCCCGCCGGCGCTGGCACCGCCGAGGCCGAGTTGCTCAAGCAAGCCACCGGCGCCGCTCTGCCCGTCGGCTCTAGGCTCGTTCTGCCCAGATCCACGAAGCATTTCGGCGATCTTGTCCCTGTTCTGGTAGCCCGCTATCGCGAGCAATCCTAGTAGGGCAGTCATAGAGGGGAATCCGCGGCTCATGGTTTGCTCCTGTTCTGGCCTGCCAAAACAACTTTGAGCCGCGTTACAAGTTCCATCAGGGTCTCTAATACGGCTCCCCCAGGGTGGGCGCGCGTAGAAGGTTCTTTGGATGTCGAGGGATCAGCCTTGTCACTCGATGATTTATCCGGGGCTGTGATCGATTTCTCGCGGCAATGCGATGGGCCGCGCCGGTTGCGTTTGCATTGGCGTTTCTTGAGTCACTTGCAGTGTTTTCCCTACTTGTACCGGCATGGGCGGCTCTCGTAGGGATTGGTGTTCTGGTTCACGCGGCTGGCATTCTGGCCGGTGTGGCTAGCGGCCTCGCTGGGAGCGGTGATTTTTATTTGGCTCGGTTATACATTCAAGGAACGAGTGGCGGAGCTAGCCGTTGTCCTGCCAAACTGCCAATTCTGCGCTAAAAGTGGAGTGGCTGATAAGGCTCGGCTCGCTGGCCGTACATGGCATCGTGGTGGCGGTAGACGAGACAGCGGTCGCCGGGCCGGCGGGTGGGCGTGGCGCCGCGAGTTCGAGGCTCCTTCTATAATCCCAGAGGAAAGCGTGAACCGGAAACCGCCGAACAAAGCCAAACGCTCCGGGCCCCGTCCCAAGGGGTCCCGCGAAGCGAATGCGGCGGATCGGCCGCCGGTTCCCGCGCGCGCCGATGGTACGGAAAACGCACCAAGCGCAGCCGAAGCTTCGGGCACGTCCCCGACGAGCCTGTGTCCCGTCGTCGGCGTCGGCGCCTCGGCGGGGGGCATCGAGGCGCTGATCCGCCTGTTCGAGGCGATGCCGTCCGACAGCGGCATGGCGTTCCTGATCGTGATGCATCTCGATCCCACCCGCGAGAGCCAACTGGCGCCCCTGCTGGGCCAGCATACCGCTATGCCGGTCACAGAGGCCGCCGACGGCGCGGCCATCGAGCCCGACCATGTCTATGTAATCGCGCCGGACTCAGCCTTGACAATCGATGATCGCAGGCTGCGGCTGACGGAGCCAACCGAGCGGCGCGGCGTCCGCTACCCGGTGGATCGCCTGTTCGAGTCGCTGGCGAAGCATCGGCGCGAAAGGGCGATCTGCATCGTCCTATCGGGGTCCGGCAGCGACGGCACGGAAGGGCTGAAAGAGGTCAAGGCGCAGGGCGGTTGCATTCTGGTGCAAGACCCATCGACCGCACGCTTCGATAGCATGCCGCGAAGCGCCATCGCGGCGGACCTAGCCGACCAAGTGATTGCCCCGGAGCACATGCCGCATGTGCTCATGCGCTACATAGCCCATGCCTACATTTCGGGATCGGAGGTGGTCGATGAGACAACAAATGACCCCTCGATCGACCCAGTGCTGGCCTTGCTGAGGAGCCGCGCCGGCCACGACTTCCGCCTCTACAAGCGCAACACGCTCAAGCGCCGGATTCACCGGCGCATGGGGCTCAACAATTTGCACACGTTGGCGGAATACGTCGAGCTCCTGCGCACCAGGCCAGGGGAACTCGAAACTCTGACCAAGGATCTCATGATCAACGTCACGGGATTCTTCCGCGATCCCGAAGCCTGGACGGCCCTCGACGAGACGGTTCTTGCCCCCTTGGTCGACGAGCGCGACAGCGGAGCAGCGGTGCGCCTCTGGATTCCCGCCTGCGCCACCGGCGAGGAAGCCTATTCCCTGGCTATGCTGCTGGTCGATCGCGCGGAGGCAGCGAACAAGCAGTTCGACATAAAGCTGTTCGCCACCGACGGTCGGGAGGACAACCTTGCGGTGCCCCGCGCGTCCCGGAACCATGACGTGCCTACTGCCCAGCCGGTAAAGGTGGCGGCAATCCACTTCGTTTCAGCCAGGAGCCGGGATTCATTAGGGGGTAGCGATGCTCAGTTTGCCTTACCCTCTGGGACGCAGGCTGCGATTAATGGCTTCCCAAGCTTGCAGGATGGGTATCGCCGCTCCAAATCGAGCCATTCCCGAGTGAACCCCTAGAGCCGTCGGTTCTCCTGGGAGGGGGTGCCTCCGAGGGGAGTCCTCGACGAAGCTCGGGCTTCCGGGTGGGAGCTGTTCGATATAGGGGGTCCCCCCTTCGGCACAGAGCACTTCTACATGCCGCTGATGTTCTCCGATTCGAGGCCATGGGGGGTGTCTTCCCCGCAGTTAGCACGGTGGAGCATTTCTGAGATTTCATGCTCATAGTGGGCCAGCTAGTGGGCCAGTTGCGGGGGGTGGACGTCTAGTTGGAGCAGTCCACCGACCGCATACCTAGGTGCGGTGTGGGGGCCCCTGCGATCATGATAACCTCGCCCCTGGAGCATTAGCAGGGCCTACGTGAGACCATGACCCTTCTCGACAACGGCTGGACTGCAGAGCAGGCGAAAGGGCTGCTCGATAGCCTCAACCTCGATGGCGGAGTTCCGGACTGGGATCCCCAGTATCTGCAGAAGTTAAAGGACTGGTGTTCGGGACAAGAGAAGGACTGGAGCAAGATTGAAAGTCAGCTCGAGTTTGTCGCTCACGAGCTCTGCAGCTCGTACGAGCGAATAGGGGCGGCTCTCAAGCAAGCCACGACAGTTCAGGAGGCAGAAGATGCGGTGGAGCCCTACGTGAAGGTGATCCAAGCGCGAGCGATTTCGAGAGGACCACGGCTGCCTTAGTAAAAGGAGGCAGTGAGAATTGTCAGGCTCTGCCCGGTCTCCATCCTCGTAATTTTCGCTAGAGTGGCTATATCACCAGCACCAATGTCCCGCGTAACGACCCGCCTAAAGTTCATCCCGCCCCAGCTCCCGAGCTTGACCGACCAGCCGCCCGAAGGTGGCCAGTAGATCCACGAGGTCAAGCAGGACGGCTACCGCACGCAGCTCATTTTGCAGAACGGTGAGGTCCGCGCTTTCACGCGCAAGGGACACAACTGGACAGACAGGTATTCGATTATTACCGAGGCAGCCGCCGGGCTGCCCTGCCGTGTGGCCATTCTCGACGGTGAGGTCGTCGTTCAGGATGGCCGCGGTGCTTCGGATTTCGAGGCTCTCCAGGAAGCTCTGAGTACCGGGCGGGGCAGGTTGATCTACTACGCTTTCGACCTTCTGCACCTGGATGGCGAAGATGTGCGGGACCAGCCATTATCGGAGCGCCGACGGAGGCTAAGCCAGGTCCTCAGCGCCGACGAAACGAGCCCTGTGCAATTCAGCCAAGAGTTCATCGGTGAAGCAGCCGCCTTCTTTCGGGCTTGTGCCGATCATGGACTAGAGGGAATCGTCTCGAAGCGCGCTTCGTCACGCTATCGCAGCGGACGCAGCAAGGCTTGGCTCAAGACCAAGTGCTTCACCGAAAGCGAGCTGATGCTCGTTGGCATTGACCGCGATCGCAAGACTGGCGCGGAGCGTGCGCTGCTCGCCAACCAATCCAGCGGTCGCCGTCAAGCTCAGCCGGACCCTCAACGAGCTTTGAAGGCTGACCTTGGATGGTTGACCGTGCGAAGCTGCCGAGGCTGTTGGGGCGGCCCTCAAGCGTAGATGGTGCCTTTTAACCACGGTGTTGCAGCAGCGATACAGCCCGCTTTGAATTTGCTTGCTATACCTGGGTCACAAAGGGGGGAAACTCCTATGACCGAGAAACTTCGGAGCGTTGTCGCGCTGTCATTGGCACTGCTGTCAATTGGACTGATATTGACGTTGTTGTCGGTTCCAGTTGCAAGCATGTACGGCGGCCCCCTGTTCTAGGGTCGTTGCCAGCCTCCGCTCAATCTGCTCCGACCGGGCCGGTGCTGTCTCTTGAAGACCTGAAGCGCGGACTGCCGCACTAACCTTGGCGCCTGACTTCGGGCTGCTAGAGGGTGGAAGCATGCCAAAGCATGGTGTCGCCTATCGCTTGGGATGGGGACTTTACTGGGCTTGCGTCGGAGTTGGTCTCGCTTGGGTTACTTTTTGGGTGCTGGTTTTGACGAGTCCCCAGTCGGAGGAGCTTCTGACGTGGCGGCAGGACGGCACGTTGGGACTGATGTCGTTCTTTTTGATTTTTCCATTGGTCGTGGCCTACGGCCTGGGCCGCATTGTTCGCTACGTTATGTCAGGTGAGTGAATAATGCGCCGCGCCAGCGCCGGGCGCCAAGGCGGTGCACGAAGTCGGTAGCCTCTATAGGCCGTTCATTGTCGAGGACGGCCAGATCGTCGGATCGTCGGCAGGCTCGTTATGACAGGCTGACCGACGTGCTGGAAACCTTTTACGGCCAGGGCCTCGGCTCGCATTATCAGGCGCAGGGGCTGAAGCTGTCGAAGCACTTCTGCCAGGAGTGAAGCGTCTCCGCGGGAGGCGCCTAAACCGCTTAAGGGGGGACGGAAGTGGACGCAATCAGTACCGGTCTGACCTGGCTGAACGGCATCGTCTGGGGCGTGCCGATGCTGATCCTTATCCTCGGCGTCGGCCTGTTCCTCACGGTCGGACTGAAGCTCCGCACCATTGTCCATGTGCCACTGAGCTTCTGGATGCTATGGCGCGGCCGCCGTCCCGAGGGCAAAGGCGAGATTACGCCCTTCAACGCCTTGATGACCGAACTCTCCGCCACGATCGGCACGGGCAATATCGCAGGTGTCGCGACCGCCATATTCCTCGGTGGCCCCGGCGCGATATTTTGGATGTGGATGACCGCCCTGGTCGGCATGGCGACGAAATACGCGGAGGCCGTGCTCGCCGTCCGCTATCGCGAGAAGGATTCGCGCGGGGAGTGGGTCGGCGGCCCGATGTATTACATCAAGAACGGCCTTGGCTCCCGCTGGACGTGGCTCGGCACCTGCTTCGCGGCGTTTGCGGGGATCGCTGGCTTCGGCATCGGCAACATGGTGCAGGCCAACTCCGTTTCGCACGCGCTGGAGAACTCGCTCTCGATACCGCTCTGGGTGACGGGCCTTATACTCTTCGTGCTCGTGGGTGCTGTCTTGATCGGCGGCATCAAGCGTATCGGTGCGGTCGCTGGCAAGCTAGTTCCCATCATGGCGATCACCTATGTCGTCGCCGGTCTACTGGTCCTCCTCCTGAACCTGCGGCAAATTCCGGAGGCCTTCGAGCTGATCTTCACCTATGCCTTCTCGCCCGCAGCCGCGACAGGAGGGTTCGCCGGCGCGGCCGTATGGGCGGCGATTCAATTCGGCGTCGCCCGCGGCGTGTTTTCCAATGAGGCGGGCCTCGGCTCGGCCCCGATCGCGCATGCCGCTGCGCAAACGCATGGGCCGGTCAGCCAGGGGGTGATCGCCATGCTTGCCCCCTTCATCGACACCATCGTCATCTGCACCTTCACCGCGCTGGTCATCTTGACGAGCGGCGTCTGGACGACCGGCGTGACAGGCGCCGCGTTGACCTCCAATGCCTTCGAGGCCACGCTCCCGGGCTTCGGCCATCACATTGTGTCGTTCGCGCTCGCCCTGTTTGCGTTCACCACGCTGATCGGCTGGTCCTACTACTCTGAACGCGCGCTCGAATATCTGTTCGGCGTCAGGATCATCACGCCGTTCCGAATTGCTTGGTGCCTTGCCATCGTGGTTGGCGCCACGATGGAGCTTGCCTTCGTCTGGCTGCTTGCCGACACCCTGAACGCGCTCATGGCGATTCCGAACCTGATCGCCCTCGCGCTGCTGAGCCCTGTCGTGTTCGCGCTCACCCGCGAGTTTTTCAAGACGCGCGGCCAGTCGGAGAACAATCCGTTTTAGCAGCACCGGGCACGATTTCGCAGTACAGTTCGAGAAGCTGATGAGGGAGGCGGCGGTCACGCCTTTTGCTAATCGAGGCCTCCGCGCCAGCCTGCACCGGATAGCGCGACGGCCTGTAACACGGGCCAAAGACGTGGAACCCCAAACCCGCGTTCTCGTACTACCTTCGCCAGCGGCTCAAACTACTCGCCGGCGTAACAGCGGATACGTTTCCTGGACACCGCGCTCTGGGTCAGGCCCAGTGCCGCCGCTGTTTCCTTGTGTATGGCGTAGCAGCAGGTGCTAGGTCCTCTCACCGTCGGACAGTCCGCGTCCTCACGCTCGGGAATATGACCGTGCCGTACCCGCCGCCGGCGGCCACCTTCGGTGCGCTCCTCGGCCGGGCTGTCCAGGAACCCGGCGGCCTCGGCGACGACCTGGGTACGTCCTTGGCTGGGTCAGCTTGAAAACGCTGCGTCGCTCACTGCGTACAGCGCCCTACCATCGGCGGATCTGCGGGACCAGCCATTATCGGAGCGAAGACGGAGGCTAAGCCAGGTCCTCAGCTCCGACGAAACGAGCCCTGTGCAATTCAGCCAAGATTTCATCGGTGAAGGAGCCGGAGGCTTGGGCTCCGGGGGAGGCTACTCGATGCTGGTCCGAACGAGGCATCGGCAAAAGGCCGAAGAGCCCGCGGGGAACAATCGTACGTTTCGGGGATTTATTCACTGAAACGGAGACGCCCATGTCCGCTCAACTGACCACCCGCTCAGTTGGCCGGCAAGCTGGATGTCCGTCACGAGCAGGTCTATGTCAAGACCGTCACGGAGTTGTTCCACGGCGCCTTCCCCTGTGCTTGCTTCCACCACCGCCCAGCCAGCCTCCTCCAGTCCCGACGCCATGTCGGCGCGGATCAGCCACTCGTCTCAACGAGCAGGACAACCGGAGAGTTGGGGGTCTCGGGTATATCATGCCTCCAGGCGTCTGAAAACGCAGCGCCTTAAGAGTCGAACTCAGGTGGAACTCCGCGTGTTCCGATTGAAATGTCTGAAATCGTGGAGGCTGATTCCGCTTTTGCTTGATCAGTCGTCCGCCCATTCAAGGTGCGAGTTCACACGCTCCCCAGTGACTTGGTATCACGCATCCTCCCGTTCTCGCCTCAGTCCGGGCGCGTCATGCAAGACCACATATAACAGCGAATTGTGCACTTTTAGCTCGCCGTTGTACTCGATGAAACCGAGCTTGCGAAACTTGTTCATAAAATCGCTCACGCGCGACCGCGTGGTGCCGACCATCTCAGCGAGAGTTTCCTGGCTAATTTTAGCTATCACCGGTTCTGGCTTGCCCTCTTTGCCGAAGTTGGCCATTAGCAGAAGCAACCTCGCCAGACGCTTCTCACTCGAATTGAACAGCTGATCGACCAGATCAGCCTCAACGC
>NZ_JBPPND010000115.1:0-3332 GCF_051306395.1 Methyloceanibacter sp. | reverse complement strand
CTAGATCAGCGCGAATTAAGCGCGGTCAAGCTCAGCCGGAAGATAAGAAGTCACTTCCATACCAGCTTCGGACTCGGTGATCTCAGGCTTCAGCCACTCTTTCATGGTCGTCTCCTTCGGTGAACTTCAAGGCTAGATAATGGGGTATGGGGATGAGAGCCGCATGAAGCGTCCATGAACGCATCCTGACAGCGACATTAACGAATTCTGACAAGAAAAAGCCTTGCAAATCATGCGGATGGCCAAAATCAAAGCGGCACGGACGGCTCCGCTAAAGCCTCACGAGACGTTTTCACGGGCTCCGAGGCTATTGGAACAGCAGGGCGGACTGGGCCAGGGTGTTGTAAACGCCCCAGATCAGCGGAATCCCAACGAACGACCAGGAGAGCACGAGCTTGATCTTGTTGGCGCCCGAGACGTCTTCGTGATGGGTGGCGGTCATCATCCCTCCATTGAGGCCTTCAGTTCAGCCTCGGTCATGTGGTGTTTCTCGTGCACGGGCCGCATCAGCCAGTTCAGAATGAAGCCTACCAGGAGCAGTCCGGCCATGATGTACATGGTGACCGAATAGGCGTCGGCTTTGGGCACGCCGTTGTTGATCTGATATTCGCGGATGTAATTGACGAGCACGGGCCCGAGGACGCCCGCGGTGGACCAGGCGGTCAACAGGCGACCATGAATCGCGCCGACATAGCGGACGCCGAAGATATCCCTGAGATAGGCGGGGATCGTGGCGAAGCCGCCGCCGTACATGGTCATGATGACGCAATAGAACAGCACAAACAGAACGATCGAGCCCGTCTCGCCCGTCCACGGGACGGCGGCGTAGAGCGCCATGCCCAGCGCGAAGAAGATCATGTAGGTGTTGCGCCGACCGATATAGTCCGAGGTCGAGGCCCAGAAGAAGCGGCCGAGCATGTTGAACAGGCTCAACAAACCAACGAAGCCCGCCGCCGCCGCGGCCGTGATTTGGCCCGGAAACATTTCCTGGCTCATGGCGGAGGCCTGGCCAAGCACGCCGATGCCCGCCGTCACGTTCAGGCAGAGCACGCCCCACAGAAGATAGAATTGCGGGGTCTTGAGCGCCTCGTCCACATGGACGTGGGATGTGGTAACGAGCTTCTTGGGCTGGGCCGGCGCCACATAGCCCTCAGGAGCCCAATCTTTGGGAGGCACGCGAACGATCGTCGCGCCCACCAGCATAAAGACCATGTAGACGAGGCCCATCGTGACGAAGGTGCTCTGCACGCCCACATCGGTGGGGCTGGAAAAGTACTGCATCAGCCAGACCGACAGAGGCGAGGCGATCATCGCGCCGCCGCCGAAGCCCATGATAGCCATACCGGTGGCCATGCCGGGCCGGTCGGGGAACCAGGTGATCAGGGTTTTCACCGGCGAGATATAGCCGAGGCCGAGCCCGCAGCCGCCGAGCACTCCGTAGCCGAGATAGACGATCCAGAGCTGGTGCAGATGAACGCCGAGCGCGGAGATCAGAAAGCCGCCGCCGAAGCACAGCGCCGCGGTGAACATGGCCTTGCGCGGTCCAACACGATCGAGCCACGTACCGGTGAAGGCGGCGGACAGGCCGAGGAACACGATGGCAATGGAGAAGATCCAGCCAAGCTCGGTGAGCTTCCAGTCGTCAGGGGCGGATTCGGTGATGCCGATGAGTCTGGTCATCGGCAGGTTGAAGACGCTGAAAGCGTAGACCTGGCCGATGCAAAGATGCACGCAAAGCGCGGCAGGCGGCACGAGCCAACGGCTAAAGCCCGGCTTGGCTACCGTATGCGACCGGTCAAGCCAATGTAGGATGCCCCCTGAGTCCGCTTGTGCTGCGGTCGCCATACTTCAAATCCCCCCTAGAAACCGCTTTGTCGTGTTTATTGGCCGCTAGTCTGGCCGGGCTTCGCACGTATCGCAAGGGCTCTTGCGTCGTGCTCGCGCAAGTTCGGTAGGCCGCGCCGGTTGCGCGGCGTGTGACAACGGCGTGACACGCGTTGCGATGCGCGAGATGTCGCGAGACTTGAGAAAGCCCGCGCTTCAAGGTGCCGGAAGAGTAGCGGCAACCAAGGAGCGCGGGTTGATGCGAACACGGCGCGTGGCCTAGCTCGCCTTTTGGTACTTCGCGGCTTCCTCGGAACCCTTGGTGGCGTCGCCGGCCGTGTAGGAATGCGCGCCGGTCCCGGCAAGCTTGCCGCCCTCGACGATGAGATACTCATCGCGGATCGGCTTGCCGGCGAAGAAGTCCTCAAGGATTTCTCGGGTGCCCGCCGCATAGCGCGTCTGCGCCGACAGCGAGGTGCCGGAGATATGCGGCGTCATGCCGTGATGGGGCATGGTCCGCCACGGATGATCCCTCGGCGCCGGTTGCGGGAACCACACATCGCCCGCGTAACCGGCGAGCTGGCCGCTCTCCAACGCACGCACCACCGCATCGCGATCGGCGATCTTGCCGCGGGCGGTGTTGATGAGGTAGCTGCCGCGCTTCATCTTGCCGATCATCTCGTCGTTGAAGAGATGCTCGGTCTCGGGGTGTAACGGGCAGTTGATGGTCACCACGTCGCAGACCTTGACCATGGATTCCACGTTCGGGTGATAGGTGAGGTTGAGCTCCTGCTCCACCTCCTTAGGCAGACGGTGTTTGTCGTAATAGTGGAGGTTCACGTCGAAGGGCGCGAGCCGCCTCAGAACGGCAAGACCGATGCGTCCCGACGCGACCGTGCCGACATTCATGCCTTCCAGGTCGTAGGACCGCTCGACACAGTCGGCGATGTTCCAGCCGCCTTTGATCACCCATTGGTAAGACGGGATGTAGTTCCGCACCAGCGACAGGATCATCATCACCACATGCTCGGCGACACTGATCGAGTTGCAGAAGGTGACCTCGGCCACCGTGACGTTCTTGTCCATTGCCGCTTGCAGGTCGGTATGGTCGGAGCCGATGCCGGCGGTGACGACCAGCTTCAGGTTCTTGGCCTTATCGAAGCGCTCCTTCGTCATGTAGGCCGGCCAGAAGGGCTGGGAGATGACCACATCGGCATCGACCAACTGCTTCTCGAACTCGGAATTCGCACCGTCCTTGTCGGCGGTCACCACAAGCTCGTGGCCCGCCTCCTCGAGGAACTTGCGCAGTCCGAGCTCACCCGAAACGCTGCCGAGCAGCTCACCCGGTTTGAAGTCGATTGCACTCGGGGTGGGCGCGGTCTGGCCATCGGGATAGCGATCGATCTTGGGAATGTCATCCCGCGCATATTTTGGCGGGTAACCGTCCACCGGATCGTCGTAAAGAACACAGACAACTTTTGCCATATCGGCACTCCTTTCGGGGCGAC
>NZ_JBPPND010000114.1:0-2330 GCF_051306395.1 Methyloceanibacter sp. | reverse complement strand
GATCGAAGAGACGCCAGGTGAGGGCTTGTCGTGCGGCGACGAACGGTTGGGGTCGGCGGCATGGTGCGGCGTGGGGACCGGAGACGCGCAAAGCAGTCGGGTGTGGTACCGGCGGGGCAAGGAGGCGCCGGTGTGCTTCCGTTTTGCCGATGCGCTGCGTCCCGATGCAGCGGAGACGGTTGCTGAGCTGAAGCGCCGTGGTTTCGACGTGGCGCTCTTGTCCGGCGATCGCCAAGCCGTGGTCGAGCAGGTGGCCCGCGAGGCCGGGATCGATACGTGGCGCGCGGAGATGAAACCCGCCGACAAGATCGCTTGGCTCGAGGGCCGCGCCAAGGAAGGACGCAAGGTCCTCATGGTCGGCGATGGGCTCAACGACGCCCCGGCGTTGGCGGCGGCGCATGCGTCCATCTCGCCGGCGAGCGCCGCCGATATCAGCCAGCGTGCCGCCGATTTCGTATTCCAAGGCGCGAAGCTCGGCCCCGTGGCCGAGGCGATCGGTACGGGACGGCGGGCGCACCGCATGGCCTTTCAAAATTTCGGTGTGGCCGCGGTCTACAACACGATCTGCGTGCCGCTCGCCATGGCGGGCTTCGTGACGCCGCTTATCGCGGCCATCGTCATGTCAAGCTCTTCGATCCTGGTGACGCTGAACGCCGCAAGGCTCGCGGGAGGAGGGCGCGCATGACCGCGCTCGCCTGGCTGATCCCGGCGGCGCTGGTGTTGGGCGCGCTCGGTCTCGCCGCCTTCCTTTGGGCTTTGAAGACAGGCCAGTTCGAGGATCTGGAAGGCGCTTCCTATCGCGCGCTTGAAGACGACCCGCCGGACGACGATGTCGGCCGAGGCTAGGGAGTCTAGCTGGCGCGGCGCTCATCGTCGGGAAGGTCGGGGACCTCAGACTTTTTAGCCTCGCTCGCCGGCTCAAGCGCCGCGGCGATGGCATCGTCTACCGTCGACATCCAGACGAACTGGGCTTCACCGCGCGCGGACTCCGGCACGTCCTCGTAGTCCTTCTTGTTGCGCTCGGGCAGCATCACCGTGGTGATGCCGGCACGCACGGCCGCCAGCACCTTGTTCTTCACCCCGCCGATAGGCAGCACGAGACCGCGCAGCGAGATCTCCCCGGTCATGGCGACGTCGTTGCGCACGGTGCGCCCGGTCAGCAGCGAGGTGAGCGCGATGAACATGGCGACGCCCGCGGAGGGGCCGTCCTTGGGGATGGCGCCGGCCGGCACATGCAGATGGATGTCCGACTTCTCGAATAGGCCCGGTTCGACGCCGAGCTTGTCGGCGCGCGCCTTCACCAGGGACAGCGCGGCCTGCGCGCTCTCTTTCATGACGTCGCCGAGCTGGCCAGTGAGGATCAGTTTGCCGGTGCCGGGCACGCGGGCGCATTCGATGAACAAGATGTCGCCGCCGGTCGGCGTCCAGGCGAGACCCGTGGCCACGCCGGGCACGGATGTGCGCATGGCGACTTCGTTCTCGAACTTCCGCGCGCCGAGAATGTCGTGGAGATCGTCCGGCGCGATGCGCATATGCGTCTTGTCGCCCTCGGCGACGCGCATGGCCATGTGATGGAGGATCGCGCCGATCTCGCGCTCCAGATTGCGCACGCCGGCCTCGCGTGTGTAGCCGGTGATGATGGCGCGGATCGCGTCCTCGCTGATCTCGCATTGCTCGGCCGTCAGGCCCGTATCCTCGAGCTGGCGCTTGACCAGGTAGCGCTTGGCGATCTCGACCTTCTCTTCCTCGGTGTAGCCGGGAATCTCGATGACCTCCATGCGATCACGCAAAGGCCCCGGGATCTGGTCGAGCACGTTCGCGGTGCCGATGAACAGCACCTTGGACAGGTCGAAGGGGACGCCGAGATAGTTGTCCCGGAAGGTCGAGTTCTGGGCAGGGTCGAGCACCTCGAGCAGCGCGGCGCTGGGATCGCCATGAAAACTGGCGCTCAGCTTGTCCATCTCGTCGAGCATGAACACAGGGTTCCGCGTGCCGGCCTTGCGCAACGCCTGCACGAAATTGCCCGGAAGCGCGCCGATATAAGTGCGCCGATGCCCGCGGATTTCCGCTTCGTCATGTACGCCGCCCAGGCTGATGCGGCCGAACTCGCGGCCCATGGCGCGCGCGATGGACTGGCCGAGCGACGTCTTGCCCACGCCGGGCGGGCCGACGAAGCACAGGATCGGGCTCTTGCCGTCCGGGTTCAGCTTGCGGACCGCGAGATATTCGAGAATGCGCTGCTTCACCTTGGACAGGCCGTAATGGTCCTCGTCCAGGATGCGGCGCGCTTCGGCGATGTCGATGGTCTCCTCGGAGAGCTTCGACCACGG
>NZ_JBPPND010000113.1:0-23340 GCF_051306395.1 Methyloceanibacter sp. | reverse complement strand
GTTCCATGGCCGGAGATATGGTCTATCTTGTTTGTTCAGTCAAGACTGAACATTCTGATAGTTAACATCAGACCTCGCGCGCCCTCCGGATCTTGCGGGCGGAGGTCTGGATCACCGCGGAAAAAAGCCGGTTTTCAAAGTCTGGCAATGGCCGCCTGGCCAACCTAAGACATTCGCTCGACGGCGATGGAGCCATCTCTAGCCATGCCCACGATTTACGAAGTCGAGCATCTGCACCAACCCTCGGGCTGGCTCTCGCCCGGATATCTCGAAATCGACGACCGCGGCGTGATCGTCCGCGTGTCCGGCCATCGCGCCACGTCTGAAGAGACACAGACGCTGGCGGGTTTCGGCGTGCCCGGCCTATCGAACCTTCATTCCCACGCCTTTCAACGCGGACTTGCCGGTCGCACCGAGCACGTCACCGGAGAGCGGGCCGAAGCCAATCTCTGGACGTGGCGAGAGCAGATGTATCGCTTCGTCGATCGTCTCACGCCGGAGGACTACGAAGCAATCGCGTCGTTGGCGTATTTGGAGATGCTGCAATTCGGCTTCACCTCCGTTTGCGAATTTCACTATGTCCATCACCAGAGTGGCGGCGCCCGCTATGACAATCCGGCCGAAATGTCGGACCGGCTGATCGCCGCCGCGGATCGGGCCGGACTTGGATTGACGATCCTGCCCGTGCTCTATGCCCACGGCGGCATCGGCAAGCCGCCGGAGAAAGCGCAACTGCGCTTCGTCCACGGTGTGGACCTATATCTCGCCCTCATAGACACGTTGCGCAGCCGCCGCGACCGCTGCGCGACGCTACATGTCGGCGCCGCCTTGCACTCCTTAAGGGCAGTGGCTCCCGATGAGGTGCGCGCCGCAGTAGCGGGCGTGTACGCCATCGATCCGGCGGCGCGGCTCCATATTCACGTCTCGGAGACGACCCAGGAGATCACCGAGGTCGAGGCTGCGTTGGGCGCACGTCCGGTGCAATGGCTGCTCGATAACGTCGGCCTCGATGGCAAATGGTGCCTGGTCCATGCCACCCATCTCGACGCAGCCGAGCTTGCGGGCGCCGCGGCCAGCGCCGCCGTCGTTGGGCTGTGCCCGCTCACCGAAGCCAATTTAGGCGACGGCCTTTTCTCGTTGCTGGACTATCACGCCGCCAAAGGGCGCTGGGGCATCGGCACCGACAGCCAATGTTCCACCTCCATCGCCGCGGAACTCCGCATGCTCGAATACGGCAAGCGGCTCGAACTGCGCCGGCGCAACGTGATCGCTCGCCCAGCGGACGGACTGGGCTCCCATAGCGGCCGGGTGCTGTTCGACAGCGCGCTGGCGGGCGGCGAACAGGCCTCAGGTCAAGGCGGCGGAGCCTTGGTTCCAGGGCGGCGCGCCGATCTCGTCATGCTCGACGGCGACAGAAACGTCCTCCTGGGTCATGTCCCTCAAACCGCGCTG
Source organism: Methyloceanibacter sp. (assembly GCF_051306395.1). Classification (GTDB taxonomy): domain Bacteria; phylum Pseudomonadota; class Alphaproteobacteria; order Rhizobiales; family Methyloligellaceae; genus Methyloceanibacter. The sequence continues at coordinate 21,888 of NZ_JBPPND010000113.1, read as the reverse complement.
GATGCCTGGATTTTCGGGGGCACGCAGAACCCCGTGCGCGACGTGATGGTCGCTGGGAAATGGGTCATTCGCGACGGGCGGCATCCCAAAGAGCCCGCAATCCGCGAGGCTTATCGCGATTGCATCGCATGCCTGACGCAGTAATCCGGCCCTCTTCCGCCGCAGGCGATGACTGTGACGGTCAGCTAAGGAAAAACATGGATTATTGATGTATGTTAGGATGCCGCAAGGCCGTGCGCCGCGCCTTGACCCGGAGAAACCTAATGCGTCTGACCGTCTACACCGACTACGCATTGCGGCTCTTGATGTATCTGGCGCTCAAGGACGACGGGCTGGCGACCATCGAGGAGATCGCGGAGAGCTACGGCATCTCCAAAAACCACCTCATGAAGGTCACCCACCAGTTGGGCGTCGGCGGCTACATCGAGACGGTGCGCGGACGCCGTGGCGGCTTGCGGCTGGCGAAGCCCGCACAGGAGATCGGACTTGGCGATGTGGTCCGCTACACGGAACCGGACTTCGCGATCGTGATGTGCCTGGAGCCTGTCGATGCCGATTGCGCCGTGCGGCCGCGCTGCGTGTTGCGCCGGGCGCTGGAGCGCGCGCGCGACGCCTTCATGAAAATTCTCGACGAGTACACCTTGGGCGACCTCGTCAAACCGCGGTCCGCTCTCCGCGATCTGCTGGCCATCGCGCCTCACGCGGACGCACGCCGTTAGGAAGGCATCCCGCGGCCATCAATCTCGCCAAGCAGCCATTCCCTAAAGGCCGCGACACGGCGATCGTCGAGGGCATGGAACGGGCAAACCAGCCAGTAACTGAAGCCGCTGTCATAGGTGAAGTCGAAAGGAGCCACCAAGCTCCCGGTGGCGAGGTCCCCTTCCGTCAGATGGCTTGGGACCAGGGCCACCCCCAGCCCCTCCGCGGCGGCGCGAAGCAGCAGCTCCGAATAGGCGAAGCTCGGACCGCGGTCCAGATCGATGCCCGTGACCGCGGCCGCCCTCAACCACAGCGACCAGTCCTCGGGGTGGGAGCTGTTGTGCAAGAGCACATGGTGCGCCAAATCCGATGGTTCTTTGAGCGGGGCCGGCCCTTGCCGCAGCGCCGGGCTGCAGACCAGGATCAGGGATTCCGCGATGAGACGCTCGCTATGCAGCCCCGGCCAATCACCGCGCCCGTAGCGGATCGCAAGATCGACGTCGGAGCCTGCGAACTTGGCCACCTCAAGACTTGCGTCCAGCCGCACCTCGATATCCGGGTGCCGGCGTCTGAACGCGCCAAGGCGCGGGATCAGCCACCGGACGGCAAAGGTGGGGAGCAGGCTGATCGTCAGGGGCTCGTTGGAGGACGGGCGCCGAAGGTCCGCGATGGCGGCGGCGAGGCGGTCCAGCGCGGCCTGGATTTCCGGAAGGAAGGCTTGGCCGGCGGGCGTGAGCGAGACGCCGCGCGTGCTGCGCTCCAGGAGGCGCACGCCAAGCCCCTCTTCCAGCGCGTGGATCTGATGGCTGACCGCCGACCGCGTGACCGACAGTTCCTCCGCCGCTTTGCGGAAGCTCAGGAGCCGCCCGGTCGCCTCGAACGCCCGCAAGCTTGGCAAGGGCGGAATGGGGTGAACCATCACTGGTGAGCCTGCCTTGACAGCTAGTGAGAAGGCTTCGCTATGCATTCCAAATGTTGCCGCCTAATACTAGTGAACTGACATCACCAATCAATACGGGACGTGGAGCGACCTTCGGAATGAAACCCATCCGCATCTTCCGCCACGAGGACTGGATTCAGTCGGGCCGCCTCGAGGAATATCTCGCGGCCCACGACGTCCCTTGTGAGCTGGTGTGCATCGAACGGGGCGATGGGGTGCCGCAGCAGATCGACGACGTTTCCGGACTGGCCTTCTTGGGCGGCACTATGAGCGTCAACGACGATTATCCCTGGCTGGCCGAGGAGATGGCGCTGATCCGCACCGCCGCGGCGAAAGACTTTCCGATGCTGGGTCACTGCATGGGCAGCCAGCTCATCGCCAAAGCGTTGGGGGGCGCCGTCGCGCCAATGCCGGCGAAGGAAATCGGCTGGTACGCGGTGCAAAAGGCCGACAATCCGGTCGCCAAGGAGTGGCTCCAGGCCGCGCCCGATCGTTTCGACATCTTCATCTGGCACCACGACGCCTTCAGCCTGCCGCCCGGCGCAGCGCCGCTCTACTCCAGCGAGTACTGCCCGGACCAGGCCTACGCGCTGGGCAACAGCGTCGCCACGGTGGCGCATGCGGAGGTAACGGCCGCGATGCTGGAGGAATGGCTGCGCCTCTACGGCTATGACATCGCGCCGCCGTCTGACAGCGTTCAGCCCATCGAGCAGATCCGCGAGCGCCTCGCCGAGCGCTGCGCCACCATGCATCGCCAGTTCACGGACCGGCTTTACGATGCCTGGCTGGAACGGGTCAGGGCATACACGCCTGGCGAACGGGTCGCTTGACTGCTGAAGCGCGCCCGCTTTCGTCGCGGGGCCGAATTGCTACTTGGCGACCCGGCGAGAAAGGTGACGAAAGATGAGCGAGCATCATAGCGGCGGCTGCCTTTGCGGCGCGGTCCAATATGCGGTCAGCGGCGAACTCCGCGAGGTCGTCAATTGCCATTGCGGGCAATGCCGGCGGACCCATGGTCACTTCGCGGCGTATACGGGCGCGGCGCTATCTGATTTCTCGCTGACCTCAAGCGAGGGCCTACAGTGGTACCAATCTTCGGCACGGGCGCGGCGGGGCTTCTGCGCGCGTTGCGGCGCGAGCCTGTTCTGGGAGCCGGCCGGCGGTGACTACGTTGCGATCGCCGCAGGCACACTCGATGAGCCAAGCGAACTGCGCACGGTGGCTCATATTTATGTAGCCGATGCCGGCGACTACTATGCTCTCGCGGACGATCTGGTGAAATATCCCGGGAGCATGACTGCGGGAGACGAGCCGGACGCTTAGCCAGCGGTGGGTGTTGTTTCGCGGCCCGGCTCGATCGTGATCGCCAGGAAACGCCAAGCGGCTGCTTCACCCACGATATCCAGTATCCCCGCGGCGGTCGTCTTGCTTCCCAGCATGTATTGGTCAGTCAATACGGCCTCACTGCCGTCGAAACCATAACTCCTGGTCATGAATATCATTCAATGATATTGAATTCACTGGCAGTGAGCCGGGTCATTGTCTGAAATCGCGGCCACTTTGGGCCGGTTCGGAAGCGGGATAGAGCGTCCGAAAGACGCCTGTAAGCGACAGGCCGGTGCTGGACAATGAGGACTGTGTATCCCGGACTATAGGAGGACGGGAGGGTACCGCAGATGACTGGCGGTGGCGGCATGAAGCTCGCCATAGCGGAGAAGCCGGCTGGGCTCTTGCGGTTGGAAGATCCGGGCGCGCGCGGCGCGCGCGGGGCGATCGATTTGCTTCACAAGGTGCTGACGCAGCTGATCGCCGATCCCGACTCCGCGGAGCCGTTCGATCTGGTACTCTCTCACATTCTTGAATTGTCGGGCGCCGAGGCCGGCACGATCTTCGTCAGCACCGAAAGCGGACGCCAGCTCACACTTCTTGCCTGCATAGGGCCCGACGATCGCGATCGCTGGATGCGCATCGCCGATGAGCGTGGCCTCTACCAGAAAAACGGCAGCGCCACGGCGTCGGAAGCGTTCGCCGATCCCGAAGATCCGGGATCGACCATCCTAGCGCAACTCTTCGACCAGGGGCCGTGCGGCCACGGGCTGCTCCTGCTCCGGCTCGCCGGCGACCGCAGCTCCGTGCCGTCATCGGCTTTGGAGTCCTTGCCGGGCTACGGCGAGTACCTGGCCGGCATCCTCTACAGCGCGCGTTGTGCGCGCATGAAGCTGCGCAATGCGCAAAGCGAGGAACGCGCCGCTATCGCGCGCGAGCTACACGACTCTCTAGCCCAATCGCTGTCTTATTTGAAAGTGCAAGTCAGCCTGCTACAGACCATGCTCAAGAGCGACGGCGATCACGCCTCGGAAGTCGACTCAGCGCTGCAAAAAGTGCGCAGCACCCTCAGCACTGCGAACCTGCAACTGCGCGAATTGATCACGACCTTCCGCTTGACGATGCATGGAAGGACTTTCGCCCAGGCCCTGGAAGACTCCATCGACGAGTTCGAGCGGCGCAGCTCCATTGCCTTCGATCTGGACAATCGCCTTCCCGTCGGCGTGCTGACAGTGGCCGAAGAGATGCAGCTTCTGCTCATCCTTCGCGAAGCCCTGTGCAACGTGGTGCGTCACTCCCACGCCAATTATTGCTGGGTCTCGGCCCGCCTCAAGGAAGACGGCACCGTTTGCTTGGGCGTGGAGGACAACGGCATCGGCATGCGCCTGACGATGCAGGACGCCGAACCGCATCATGGACTCATCATAATGCAAGAGCGGGCGCGCAGTCTCGGCGGGGACTTGCGCGTCGAGGATCGCGAGGGCGGCGGCACGCGCCTCTATGTCCGGTGCTGCCGCGAACGAAGCACGCTATCGGGTACCATCGTAGGCTGAGGATTTCGCCATGAATACGGAGTCATGCAGAGTATTGTTGGTCGACGATCACCCGCTGTTTCGATGCGGTGTGGCCCAGCTCATTGCGGCGCAAGAGGGTTTCGAAGTCGTCGGCGAGGCCGCGTCTGCCGAGGAAGGCGTTCAGCTGGCCTCCTCGCTGAAGCCCGATTTGGTGCTGATGGATCTCAACATGAAGGAAAGTAGCGGTCTCAGCGCCCTCAAGCAGATCAAGGACAGCGGGATCGAGACCCAGGTCATCATGCTCACGGTGTCCGACGCCGAGCAGGACTTCATCAGGGCGGTTCGCGCCGGCGCCGAGGGCTACCTGCTCAAGGGCTCGGAGCCAGAAGAGATTCTCGACAAGCTCCGGCTCGCGGCCCGCGGCGAAACCGTGTTTACCGAGCCGTTGATGAGCATGCTGCTGGACACCATGCGCGACGGCACGCCAGCGGCGCCACCTACGGATGAGGAGTGCCTCACCGCACGCGAGCGGCAGATCCTACGTTTGATCGCCGCCGGCAAGAGCAACAAGCACATCGCGCGCGAACTCGATATCAGCGACGGCACCGTGAAAGTGCATGTCAAAAATCTGCTGCGGAAGCTGAACCTGCAGTCGCGGCTCGAGGCCGCCGTCTGGGCGCTCACTACGGCCTGAAACGCCGGCGATATTCGGACCGACAAGACCTCGCATGGCGTTTTCCTGCTCCTGTTGCGCGTCCGAGTTGTGTGTGTTCGCTCAGGCTCCCACCTTCCTTGTCAAGGCCTGCCACATCACCCCGCACTATTCTTGACAATAGTCAGACTAGCTGGACACCCCGGGCTACCTCCAAGGTAGTACTACTCTTGCCTACTTCATTTTCTCACCGCGCATATTGCAATGGTGTAACTTGGCTACGCTCCATCGAACCCCATACAGAAGCCACGAGCATGTCGACTGCGCAGATTGAGGTCCTCACCGAACTCCTGGTCGAAAGTGACGAGTTGGCGACCAGCCTCACGAGCGAGTTTTGCCCCGGCTCCACGCCGCTCGTTGCGCCCCTTGTCGATGCGATCGACATCGTAGTTTTCGTCACCGGCCCGAGCGGCAGTCTGCGCTATGTGAATGCGGCTTGGACGCGCCTGACCGGCTTCTCCCTGCAAGAGACACGGACGCTCGGCCGCTCCGCCTATTTGCATCCGCAGGACGAAGAGCGCTGGCTCCGCTTCCTGGAGGCCCGCAAGCACGACCCGCAAAGAACGGCCGCGCTGGTGCTGCGCTTCCTCACCAGCTCCGGCAAAACCGTCCATTTGGAGGCCGGCGCACAGGCTGTGGTGGCCGACAACGGGCGCTGCATGGGCTTTGTCGGAACGCTGTTCGATGTGGGCAATCGCGTGCAAGCGGAGGGACTCAAGGAAGCTAGCCATCGCACCTTGGAAACCCTGATCAACAACCTGCCCGGCCTGGTTTATCGCTGCCGCAACGACCGTCAGTGGACCATGGAATATATGAGCAAGGGCTGTGAGGTGCTGACCGGCTACCCGCCGGAGGCCTTGATCAACAGCGAGCGCCTGACCTATGCCGATTTGATCGTTCCGGAAGATCGGGAGCAGGTCTGGCAGAACGTCCAGGTCTCGTTACGCGAGCATCGGTCCTTCGAGCTCATGTACCGGATTCGAACGGCGCGCGGCGAAGAGAAGTGGGTGCTCGAGCGCGGCCGGGGGAATTACTCCATCAGCGGCGAACTCCTCGGCGTGGAGGGCTTCATCACGGACGTCACGCGGGAGAAGCATGAGCAGCTTCGCCTAAGAAGCGACAGTCTGCTCGACCCGGGAACCTGCCTGCCGACTCCCACCCTGTTCTTGGATCGGCTTGAAATGGCCTTGCGCCGGAGAGAGTCGCGGCCGCACGATTCTTTTGTCGTGCTCGTCGTCCACCTCGACCAGTTCGCCAAGTGGCGCGAGAGTCTCGGTACCGAGTTCAGGGAACGTGCGCTCCTGGATGTCGGCAAGCGCATCGAGGCGATGCTGAGCCCCATCGACTCTCTTTGCCTTTGGACCGACAGCGAGTTTGCGATCCTGCATGAAAGCGCGGAGGCGAATGCGGACTCCGTGGCTTTCGCGGTGGAAATCCAACAGGCGCTGCGCCCGCCCGTCGTGGACGGCAACAACGAGATGTTCCTGACCGCCAGCATCGGGGTCGTCACAAAGCCGACGGGGCATGAATCCGCCGACGAACTCGTTTCCTTGGCCTCGACGGCGGCCGCGCGGGCCAGGAATGTGGGCGTGGGCCGCATCGAGACGGTTGAGATCGATCCCGCCTCAAAGCCGGCGCGAAAAGTACGCGCGAACGGCTAGGCTTTCGCTTTTCCGCTAACTGTCAGTGCGATGCGGGCGGAGCCCCGTGCGCAAAGCGCCTTAGGCCCGCACTCGGGTCTTCTGCGGATCGTAGTGTGGAAAGCCGACGACTTTGGCCGGGATGCGCTTTTGATGGCCGTCCAGCTTGCCGATCTCGACGTCGGTGCCCAGCTCCGACTCCGTGATGTCGAGTCTCGCGAGCGCGATGTTCTTCTTCAGGATCGGGGAGCGCGTGGAGCTGGTCACCACGCCGACCTGCGCCCGCCCTTTGTAAACGGGGTCTCCGTGATGGACGCAGTCATTGCTGTCAATATCGAGACCGACCAGCTTTCTCTGAGGATTGGCCTTACGGCGGATCAGGGCCTCGGAGCCGATAAACGACTCGTCCTCCATGTCCTTTCGGATGGTGAAGCCGATGCCGGCCTCGAACGGATCGGTCTGATCGCAGAATTCATAGCCGAAGAAGACCAGCCCGGCTTCGATGCGGACCATGTCCAACGCGAGAAGGCCGAAGGGACGCAGCCCGAAAGGCTGACCGGCCTCCCAGATCGCGTCCCACACTTTGGTCGCCGCATCGGGGTGGCACCAGATCTCGAAACCAAGCTCGCCCGTATAGCCGGTGCGTGAGATCACGACCGGCTGCTCGGCGATGCGCCCGATGGTGAAGCGGAACCATTTCAGCTCCGCCATGGTCGGCTGGTGCGGCGGAGTCCACACGATCTCTTTGAGGATGTCCCGGGAGTTCGGGCCCTGCAGCGCGACATTGTGCAATTGATCCGTGGATGAGCGGACCCACACCTTCAGGCCGCGATCCTCGGCAAGCTGGCGCAACCACACGCCCAGATATTCGTCGCCGCAAACAACCCGGAAATTGTTCTGGCACAGACGGAAGATGGTCCCGTCGTCGATCATGCCGCCATGCTCGTAGCAGAACGCCGTGTAAACGACCTGGCCCTGACTGAGCTTGCGGATGTTGCGGGTGGCGGCGAGCTGCAACAGGGCCTCGGCGTCCGGACCCGTCACCTCGAACTTGCGGAGAGCACTGAGATCCATGATCACCGCCTTCTCCCGGCAAGCCCAATATTCCTCGATGGGCTCCACATCGGAGAAGCAGGAGGGCAGCCAGAACCCGCGATAATCTTCGAACTTGCGCGTGAGCTCGGCGAAGCGCGGGTAGAACCCGCTTTCGCGCGTCATGCGCGGCTGGGCATCGGGCGTCATGCGGTGAGCCTTCCCCTTGGGAAACGAGTTGTCCTTATCATAAACGCGAACCTGGATATCGGTCGGCAGCCAGCCATTCGCGGGATCGACATCGTCGGCGCAGGACGATGAGGCGCAGACCAGATCGGTCAGTGCCCGCAGCAGCACGTAATCCCCCGGCCTCGACCAGGGCTCGTCCAGGCCGATGCCGTCATTATCGTCGACGAACGTGTTGTAGAAGAAGTTGATCGCCGGCCATCCCTTGCGCGGCGCGATCCCATAGGACGACAGGCAGTTGTTGAAGTTGTCGGTGCAGTTGGAATGCCCCGGATAACCCATGTCCTCGTAATATTTGGCGTTGCAGGCGAGCATGAAAGTGTCGTGCCGGCCCACGGTGTCCTGCATCACCTCCACCAGGGGCTTCTGCGTCTGGTCGAAGTATTTCGAATGGAGGCCGGGGCCCGGCGCCGCCGTGCCCATCAATGAATGTGTCGTGGTGGCGTCGAGGCCGTTCTCCGTACCGTTCTCCAATGCCGCCGCGTCGAAGGCGAGAAAATCCGAGCATTGGCGCCCCTCGACGTCGACGATCTGGATGTAGTCCCCCGCCTTTACGCGATAGGCCGAGGCCGTTGCCGCATCGATCCTGAGGTCGAGCTTCGGTTCGGCGAGCGGCGGCGGCGGGTCGAGCTCCGCATCGTGGTCATGGGTGATCTCCACGAGGAGCTCGGTCGGCGGGTTCTGGGCGTCCGGCGTCATAGCCTCGCCAGGCGCGAAGACGAGCAATACGCCATCCGCCTCGATATCAAAGCGCACTTGCGTACCCGGCGCGGTCTCCTCGCCGAAGACGCTCGCGCCGCGCACGGCTTCCGCCGCGACCCCGCGGGTGGCCACCGCATTGGCAGCGGCGGCTTTGCCATCCTTAGCCGCGGCCAAGGATGCATCGAGTGTCGGTGCGTCGAGCCGGCTCAAGGCCGGGATCACCGCTTGGCCGCCTTCCGTCTCGGAGATGGCGTAGAGCAGTCCCGGCTGAAGTCCTTCCGGATCGACGATCTTCAGCTTGTCGCCCGCCCGCACGCTGACGGCGACGACACCGCCGCCCGCAACGCGCATACGGCGCACGCGCGTGGTCGGCTTCACGGAGGAGGCAGGCAAGACCTCCCTCCCTACGAGGCTCATGGTTATCTCCTTAAACGCGCCCGAGCGATCGCCCGGGTAAACCCGCTTCTTCGTCGCCGTGGCGCGTCGTTCACTCGGCGGCCTCAGGCGCTTTCAGAAACGCACCAAGGCTATCGTCCAACGCTTTCATCCAAAGCGTGTGGTGCTGCGGCGACATCGTGCCTGTGAGCGTCGAGGGATAGCAACGGTCCCGATAGGTCAAGATACCCTCCATCTTGTGGTGTTCCCACTCCTTGAAGAGCTCACCAACATGATCGACATCCAGAGGCGGATAATCGGTCGCCTGGAGAAGGTCTCGGACATACTCCGTTTGAAAGTCGATCTTCTCGTCTTCGGTCGTGCAGGCCTCTTCCCGCGCCACCCACGCCTCGCTGTCGGCTTTCATGGCTGCCCGGTCCGGTAGTTTGATCCGGCCTAGTATCACGTCACGCGCATACCAGGCCTGCGCATCGAACATGTTGAAGGTGTAGTACTGGTCCTGCATGCCGAGATATAGCAGCTTCGGATTATTGATCCAAACGACGCCCTTATAGATATCCGGCGGATACAACCTGTTGTGAGTCTTCAGACGAAGGTCGTCAGGCAGGAAGGGGAAGTGATGCAGATAGCCCGTGCACAGCACGATGGCGTCCACCTTCTTGGTCGAACCGTCCGAGAAATGAGCGATGTTGCCTACGGTCTTGGTCAGCAGGGGCTTCTCCTCGAAACCCTCGGGCCAATCGAAGCCCATGGGCTTCGTGCGATAGCTGAAGGTGATCGAGTTGGCGCCGTATTTATGGCACTGCGTGCCAATGTCCTCGGCTGAATAGGAAGACCCGACCAACAGGACGTCCTTGCCTTTGAATTCGAGCGCGTCGCGAAAATCGTGCGCGTGGAGGACGCGACCCGGGAACATACTGAGCCCTTCGAACTCCGGCATGTTGGGCGTCGAGAAGTGACCATTGGCCACTACGACATAGTCGAACTCTTCCGAATAGATGCGGTCCTCAGGAAGGTTCTTCACGGTGACCGTGAACTTTTGGGTTTCCGGCGAGTACGAAACCCAGCGCACGGCCGTCGAAAGGCGCACGTAACGTTTGGCGCCGCTGTTCTCGGCCCGCCCCATGATGTAGTCGTGAAGTACCTCGCGCGGCGGGTAGGATGGAATGGCGCGGCCGAAATGCTGCTCGAACGAGTAGTCGGCGAACTCGAGACATTCCTTGGGCCCGTTCGACCAGAGATACCGGTACATCGAGCAATGGACCGGCTCGCCATATTCGTCCAGTCCCGTGCGCCACGTGTAGTTCCACAGGCCGCCCCAGTTCGCTTGCTTCTCGAAACAGACGAGTTCCGGAACCTCCGCTCCGTTTTTTTCAGCCCCCTCGAAAGCGCGAAGCTGGGCTGTGCCGCTCGGGCCCGCACCAATGATGCATACGCGTTGGTCCTTGATCGATCCCGGCCGCGTATCTTTCGAGTCATTCGCCATCGAGTGCATCTCCCCTTCTTGTCGCTTTTCGATCTTGCTCGCGGCGAAGCTTTCTCCACAATTCCCTCGGTTAGTTACCCCAAAAGGGTTAGGTAGAGAGGGCGATCCTTCGGCGCGGATCGGCAGCCTCGGGCCTTATGCAGAACCGGCCTACCTCTTGGAGAGTAATTGTCTTTTGTCCGGATCGCTTTGACACTGGCCCTCGCCTCAAGCGAAGTCTGACAAAGGTCTGGTCGGGCCAGCCCGGTCTTAGGGGCGGCTTTGCGGATCGCATCCTCCTTCTCAGTAACCCCAAGGAGGTACGATCTTGGAAGAATGCATGGGCCGCGAGAGGTGTGGTAATCACCTCGATCTGCCTGCTCAATGGGGCCGACCGCGCCGATGACAATCGCCGAGCAATCAATTCTTCAGGTCCATACCCTGGCTCGGACTTTCGGCGGCATCGTTGCCGTCAATGATTTCAACCTGAGTGTTCAAGCCGGCTCGATCCACGGCCTGATCGGGCCCAACGGCGCCGGCAAGACAACGACCTTCAACGTCATCAGCGGCTTCTATGCTCCCTCCCGCGGCAAGGTCGTCTACCTCGGAGAGGACATCTCGGGGCGCGCCACCAGCGCGCTCGCCGAGCTAGGGCTGATCCGGACCTTTCAGGGCACGACCCTGTTTCACGAGCTCAGCGTGCACGACAACGTCCGTCTTGGCTGTCACCGCAGCGCCAAGGCCGGTCTCATCAAACGCATCCTCGGCACCGACCGGGCCTCCGAGGAGGCTGCGGAGCAGAAAGCCCACGGCATCCTCGAGTTTCTCGGACTAGAGAAGCTCGCCGACGAACTCACCGCCAATCTATCCCACGGGCATCAGCGCGCCCTCGGCCTGGCCATCGCACTCGCCGCGGATCCGAAGCTGATGTTGCTCGATGAGCCCTTCACCGGCATGAACCCGGAAGAAACAAGACGGATGATCGAGCTGGTGAAGCTCGTGCGCGAGGAGCAAGGCGTGACCATCATGCTGATCGAGCACGACATGCAGGCCGTGATGGGTCTGTGCGACGCGATCACGGTGATGAATTTCGGCACCCTCCTCGCCGAAGGAACGCCCGAGGAAGTGCGCAACAATCCCGCCGTGATCGAAGCCTATCTGGGGAGCGCGGGCGATGCTGCTTGAGATCAACGACGTCGAGGTCCACTACCACAAGGTCGCGGCCCTCAAGGGCGTCAACATGGCCGTCCCCGACGACGGCATCGTCACCATCATCGGCGCCAACGGCGCCGGCAAGAGCACGACCTTGCGGGCCATCTCGGGGCTCGTGCGCCTCAGCCAAGGCGAGATCATCTTCGCGGGCAAGCGCATCGACACGCTTGCGCCGGAAAAGATCGTGGCGCTCGGGATCGCCCATGTCCCCGAAGGACGGCGCGTGTTTCCCGATCTCACAGTCGAGGAGAATCTCCGCACCGGAGCCTTTCTGCGCTCCGACAAGTCGGCAATCGAGTCCGATCTCGAGGACGTGTTCAAACGCTTCCCGCGTCTGAAGGAGCGCCGCGGACAATGGGCCCGGTCGCTTTCCGGCGGCGAGCAGCAAATGCTGGCGATCGGCAGGGCGCTCATGTCCCGGCCGAAGATGCTGATCATGGACGAGCCCTCGATGGGTTTGTCGCCGGTCATGGTCCAGGAAATGGCGCTCATCATTCGCGATATCGTCGAGCGGGGCGTCCCCGTGGTGCTTGTCGAGCAGAATGCCGAACTGGCGCTCAAGCTTGCGCGCTATGCTTATGTGCTGGAGACGGGCAAGATCGCCCTCGAAGGACCGGCTCCTGAGCTGCACGACAATGAACATGTGAGGCGCGCGTATCTCGGTGCCTGAGACCTGGGACCTCAAAGAACTCGTGAACGCCGGCTGGAGCGAGACCGATCTCGCCTGGGAGACGGCGGCCGAGGCCACGACCGACGCGGCCGCGCAGAACGACTACCTTCGCGCCAAGGAAGAAGCCGGGCAAGCGCTCCAGATGGCCCGGGCGAATTTCGAGCCGATCGATCCCCGCCTCGGCACGAGCCTCGCGAATTACGGCGTGTGCCTGAGCCTGACGGGAGACGACCAGGCCAAGGCTTCGCTCTTCGCCAAGGCCCTGGAGGTTTGGAAAGGCTCCGCTCCCTGGATCGCGCGCATGGACGCTCCACGGGTCGCGCGCAGCTCCATGTTCCACTTGCGCATGGAAGCGCGCCACCGGGATACCTATCGCGGTCTGTGGCAGCAGCGCTGGCGGGAAATCGCCGCGGAAACGGTCAAGCGCCTCGACGCCTTGAACGCTCCGGATGCGGCTGTTACGGCCCCGGCTAGCGACACGCTGGCCGTCTGGCGGCGGGAGCGTCCCGCGATGCTCAACGATACGCGGAAGCTGATGGCGGCGGCGCTTCTGCTCCTGGCACCGCCCGTATCGGACCTCTGAGAGACGCCGCCTACTCGGCCGGTTGCTCCGCCAGGGCGTCGCGCCGTTCCTTGCGGCCGGCGAACCAACCCTTGATCTTCGGCAACAAACTTTCCAGTCCGTTCGGCAGGAACAGGATGGAGATGATGAGGATCGCGCCGTAAAACATCGGACGCATCTCGTCCACGTCGAGCGAGCGCAGGATCACCTCGTTGAGGATGGTGAGCGCCACCACGCCCACGATCGGCCCATAGAAAGTCGCGGTTCCGCCGACGATGGCCCAGATTAGAATATAGACCATTTCTTCCACGCCGAACCGGTTCGGGGCGACAGCGCCCACATAGTGGGCATAAAGCGCGCCGGCGAGACCTGCGAAGAAGGCCGAGATGACGAATGCCAGCATGCGATAGCGGAACGCATTGACGCCGACGGACTCGGCGAGCTTGTCCTGCCAGTGGATGGCGTGGAAGGTCAGGCCAATCCGCGACCGCTCGACGCGATAGAGAATGAGCAGGGAGACCGCGACCACGACCAAGCAGAGGTAGTAGTAGTTCACCGGCTCGTAGAAATCGATCGAGAAGATGTCGGGCATTGACGGGATGCGCTTGATGCCCTTCGGCCCGCCGAACAGGAAGGTGAGATCGCTCCACTTCCACATCAGCCGGATCACCTCGCCCGCGGCGAAGGAGCCGATGAGAAAGTAAAAGCCCTTCATCCGGAACAGCGGAAAACTCAGCAGGAATGCGAGGAATCCGGCCATCGACGCCCCGAGGAGCATGGCGACCGGCACGGGAAGCTCAAGCTGCTTGGCTGCAAGCGCCGACGTGTAGGCGCCGACGCCCATGATGACCGCGTGCGCCAAGGACCATTCGCCGGTCAGCGTCAGAAGGCGATAGCTGCAGACCAGCAGCACGTTGATGACCAGGAAGACCAGGATCTCCTGCTGCGAGAACGAGAGAAGATGTGGGAGCGCGATCAGAACGACCGTGAGCAGACCGAAGCCAAAGGCCCAGGCAATGGTCGAATTGGTCTTAGGCTTAGGCACGTTCTTTCGCTCCGAACAGCCCCGTCGGCTTGACGATCAGGACGGCAAGCATCAACAGGAGGCCGACGATATTGGCCAGCGTCCCGTCGTAGAGCGTGGTCACGAATGTATGGACAAAGGCATAGAGGATGGCGACGAGCACCGCGCCTTCGAGGGAGCCTAGCCCGCCGACAATGATAATAATGAAAGCGGTGACGATGACCGAGTGACCCATGAACGGCGTCGGCGAGACGAGCGGCGCGGTAAGCGCGCCGGCGACGCCTGCGAGAGCGGCACCGATGAACATCGCAAGCCGCGCGGTCTGGTTGATCGACATGCCTTGCAGGACCGCGGCCTCCCGATCTTGCGCACAAGCCCGCAACGCCCAGCCGAACTTGCTCTTGCGCAGGAAGAGCCAAAGCGCCGTCAGCAACCCAACCGCCGCCACGATGACGTAGAGCCGCTGATAGGTGAGCACCGCGCCGTCCAGAAACACGAGCTTATCCTGGGTCGAAGGCGGGACATTCTCCATGCGAACGCCGAAGCCGAGCACCGCAATCGTCTGCAGAATGAGAAGGAAGCCGATCGAGGCGATCAGCCCCCCGAGTGGATTGTCTCGCAATGGCCGGAACAGCGCGAGCTCCATGAGAAGCCCGAGCAGCCCGACAAAGACCAGGCCCGCGGCGACGGCAACAAAGAACGGGAGGGCTTGATCGGCATACAGCGCCACGACCACGTAGGCGCCGGCCATATAGAGCTCTCCATGGGCAAAGTTGACCACGCCCATCACACCGAAGATCAACACAAAGCCGACGGCGATGAGCGCCATGTAGCTCGCCGCGTAGGTCGCGTTGACAACGGTCTGAAGGAACAACTCAACGGTCATCACAAGGCTCCGTGATGCGCCAGGCTTGGCTCGGTGCCGGACGTATTATACCGGGTAGCGCGAGGCGCATGAACAGCCCCTCCGCCATTGGCGGAGCGCAGGAAATCCTGTCTCGGAAGCTAGACTAGACCTTGCACCCAGCAGGACGTGCTCAGCTGCGCTGATAGTACATCTGATCGAGCGCTTCCATGTGCTTGATCAAGAGATCCTTGTGCTTGTCCCACCAAGCCGGGATGGACTTGAAATCCTGGATCTTGGCCTTGCCGTCCTTGATGACCACGACGGGCCAGAGGCCGACGAGCGCATTGTCGATGCCGAAGAGCTCCTTGCCCCACCAATCGGCCTCGCCGAATGCTTGCTTGCCGGTGCCGCCCACCTTCATGGCCTCCAGCACTTTCTCCGGGTCCGTGCTGTCGGCGCGTTGCGCGGCGTCGGACCAGAGATCCATGATCGAGGCATATTCCCACGACACGGCGCCCCACTCGCCCTCGCCGAAGCGCTTCACGTATTCCGCGTAGAACTCGTTCGGCTTGTTGAAGTTGACGTGAGGCTCGTTGAGCTTGGGATCGTCGAAGTCGGGGAACTGGAAGATGAAGCCTTCCATGAACTCCTTCGAGGTCTTCTCGACCATCTTCTGATAGAAGTCGGCCGTGCAGGAGATCATCTGCCCCTTAAAGCCCTGCTGGAAGGCCTGCTCCGTAAGCGGATGCACGTAGTCGGCGTAGCAGGTGTCGAGGCAGATGATGTCCGGCTTGAGGGCCAGCATCTTCGACATGATCGGCGCGAAGTCGGTCGTGGCCGGATCGAAGAAAATCGGATCGCCCAAAACCTCGATGCCCGCCGCCTCGAACGCCGCCAGATAGGTCGCGACCGACGGCTTGCCGAGCGAGTCGTCTTGAGCGCAGATGACCGCGGTCTTCAGATCAGGCTTGTTCTCCGCCAGCCACTCGACACCGGTGACATTGTAGATCGGGTGCACCTCGCAAGGCGCGACCAGCATCTTCGTCTCGGGCGACAGGTCGCTCGGCAGGAGCGTCGAGACCAGCATGTTCTCTTTTTCCGCTACGGGAGCCGCGCCCGGCCAGGGGTCGCCGCCAAGCATCATGATGAACTTGACGTCGTCCTCCTTGATGAGCTTGACCGCGCCGGTGCGCGCGTTGCTGGGATCGTACTCGTCGTCATAGGCGACGAACTCGATCTTCAATACGTCGTCGCCGATCTTGATGCCACCGTCGGCATTGACCCAGTCAGCCCAGATCTTGCAGCCGTCGAGGCCCGGCTTGCCCCAGGCGGCGACCGCGCCGGTGAGCGGCGCGAGGAAGCCGATCTTCACTACCTTGTCGGCCGCGAATGCAAGCTTCGGCATGGAAACGCCGGCCATGACCGTGGCGGCGGCGGTGGTCGAAAGAAAATCGCGGCGATTGATTTGAAACTTTGTCATTTGGTCCCTCCACGTCGAATGGCGGGACGACCGTGGAGACGGGCGACCGGCCTGACACTCATTTGCCTACGAACGGGATTGCGGCGGTTGCAGCGGGCAAGGCGGTAGAAGACTCAGACCTGTTGCTCATGGCGCCCTTGCTTCAAGTAACGTCCACACCACCATTTCACAGCCACGCCGCATGGCTGGGAATGCGAATTCGCCTAGGAGTTTCGGGATTTATACCCTCCGGAGACAATCCTCTTGAGGGAGTAACTATTAGGGGGTACGCAAAATAGAGGCGGCGTCACGCGGGCGATTGGCAGCTTTTCAAGCACGAAACCTTGCGCAACGGCGCTCGGCTCTTAAATGCCTAAAGATTCAACATCCTGCCCGGAAATTGCGTGCCAATAATGCGGTTTCGCATGCCCTTCGCGCGTTTATTGCGGCGCAAATACTACTCCGCCGCGGGGACGAGCTCGTGTCGGGTCAGATCCCGGCGTACCACTCGTAGCCGCGGTCTTCCCAATAGCCGCCCCGCCCGCCCTCGATATCGTCGAAGCTCTCCACCGCCTCGATCCGGCGGATGTATTTGGCCTGTTTGTAGCCCAGCTGCCGCTCGACCCTCAGCCTCAGCGGGGCCCCATGGGGAACCCCCAGGACCTTTCCGTTCATGTCGTAGGCCAAGAGGGTCTGCGGGTGGCGGGCGTCGATCAGGTCGATGCTCTCATAGTAGCGGGGCCCGTCCTCGGTCTGGGTCAGGGCGTCGAAACAGTGGAAGACGATATACCTGGCCTCGGGCTTGAGCCCGGCCTCATCCAGCAGGGTTTCCAGCCGGACCCCCGTCCACTGGCCGATGGCCGTCCAGCCCTCGACACAGTCGTGCTTGGTGATCTGGGTCCGGGCCGGCCGCTCCCTCAGGTCCGCCAGCGACAGGCTCAGCGGCCGCTCCACCAGCCCGCCGACCTCCAGCCGGTAGGCGGCGAATCCCCCGGCCTTCAGCGCCACATAGTCCGCCGCCGCCGGGTCGATCGACCCATTCGGCTTGAAGTCCGGGGAGATGTCGGCGACCTCGTATTCCGGCGCCAGGGCCTCTCTCGGCACGACCAGCCGCTGAACGCGATAGGTCAGCGCCTCGGCCGAGACCCTCAGCCGCTCCCCGATGGAGACGCCCCGCTCGCAGGCCGCCAGCGCCATGACCCCCGCCGTCGCCAGGGCCCGCGTCAGCCAGGTCCGCCGGTTCATCGGCCGCCTCCCTCGGAGCTGGAGGGCTCGATCACGAACCAGCCCGTGACCATCGCCCGCATGTTGTTGAAGAAGCCCGTCCAGAACACCAGGGCCACATGGACGACGATGAAGCCGACGATCAGCCCGCCCGAGATGAAATGCAGGGTCCGCGCCGACTGCCGCCCGCCCATGATCTCCAGCAGGATCCCGCCGATCGCATTGAACCCCGGCGACATCGACAGCCCCGTGACCAGCATCATCGGCAGCACGACCAGGACCATGGCCACATAGGTCAGCTTCTGGATGACGTTGTAGGTCCTCGCCTCGTCGTCCTTTGGGAAATGCAGCCTCGCGTGCTCGACCACCGACGGCCAGAAACCCTTCAGGTCACCGGGCGTCGGCCACAGCCTGCGCCCGAACCGGCGCGTGACGAAGCCGTAGGCCAGATAGATCAGGCCGTTGATGACGAAGACCCAGGCGAAGAAGAAATGCCAGTGCCGCGCCTCCGCCAGGTTCCTCCCCTGCGGGATCAGCAGCCAGTTCGGCAGCGGCGGGATGCTCAACAGGGGGTCGGCGAAGGTCGAGCGCAGGCCCCAGTACAGATGCGGATGGGCCAGCAGGATATTCAGCCCGCTCATGATCAGCACGACCACGGCGACGACGTTCAGCCAGTGGCTGATCCTGACCAGCGGTGGATGTCTGTATGTGTCGGTGCGACCTCCGGGCAAAGGCCGGTCGGCGTGAGGCTCAGGGCGAGGCTCGACCGCAACCTCTCCGGCGAGCGTGTCATCGGTCATCGCATCGTTCCCATCGTGTCCGACCCTCTCACTGCGGCCCCATCCCGGCAATGGCCGTGCTAGAACTACGCCATGCCCGGTTCGCCAGACGCTGCCTCGATACCACCCCTGAACGTCGCCATCGTCGGCTACGGCAATGCGGGCAAGACCTTCCACGCCCCCCTGATTACGGCCTGCCCCGACCTGAGGTTACATGCGGTCGTCACCACCCGGCCTGACGCCCTGCACGCGGACTGGCCCGACGTCCGCGCCGTGCCCGCCCTCGAGACCGTCCTGGCCGACCCGACTATCGCCCTGATCGTCCTGGCGACGCCGGACGCCCTGCATGCCCCGCAGGCGCAGGCCGCGCTGAACGCCGGCAAGGCCGTCGTCGTCGACAAGCCCTTCGCCCTCACCCTCGACGACGCCCGCCGTCTGGTCGAGCTGTCGGAGGCCAAGGGGCTGTTGCTGTCGGTGTTCCAGAACCGCCGCTGGGACGCCGACTTCCTGGCGCTTCAGGCCGAGCTGGCTTCGGGCCGTCTGGGCGAGGTCGTGACCGTCGAGAGCCGGTACGACCGCCACCGCCCCCTGGTGCGCGACCGCTGGCGCGAGAATGACGGCGACGGCGTCTGGATGGACCTTGGTCCGCATCTGGTCGATCAGATCCTGACCCTGTTCGGTCGGCCCGAAGCCATCACCTGCGATCTGGCCGTCCAGCGCCCAGGCGGTCGGACGCCCGACTGGGCCCACGCCGTGTTGCGCTATGCCGACAAGCGGGTGGTGCTGAACGCCTCAATGGTCTGCGCCGCCCCCGACGTCCGGTTCGTCGTCCACGGTACGAAGGGCAGCTGGCTGAAATCCGGCCTCGACGTGCAGGAGGATCAGTCCAAGGCGGGCCTGGTCGTCGGCGCGCCAGGTTGGGGCGTTGACCCCAAGCCCGGAACCTTCGTCGACGGCGAGACCGGCCAGCGCAGCCGTGCCCCCGGCCCGGCCGGCGACTACCTCGCCTACTACGCCGGCACCGCCTCGGCCCTGCGTGGCGAGGGGCCGCCGCCGGTCACGCCGCGACAGGCCCTGTCGGTCATGGAAGTGCTGGACGCCGGCCTTCGCAGCGCCGCCTCTCGTCGGGAAGTCCTGATCGGTCAGTAGCGCTGTGGGGCGGCGCAGCGGGTCCGGTCGCCGGCGTTGCAGGCCCGAACGTCGGCCTCCCAGCGGGCGCGTTCGGCCTGCCAGCGCGCCTGCTCCGCCTGCCAGTCGCTCTGGGCCGCTTCGGACCGCCGCACGTCTTCCTCGTAGGCCAGTTGGGCCTGGGTCGACGCAGTGACGACCTCTTCGTATTTGGCGCGGTCCGACCGCTCCTGATTCTCGGCCAGCGCGTTGCGCGAGGTGATCTCGTCGTTGAGGGCCTGGGTCGTACGCAGTTCGGCCGGGTCCTGCTGAGCGTCGTCGGCCCGGTGATAGGCCTCGCCGTCGTTGACGGGTGGCGGGACGGCGGTGGGCTGGGCCTGGCTCAGAAGCTGGTCGGCCTGGTCCGCAGATCGGGTCTGGGCCTGATTCTGGGCGGTCGGCTTCTGCGCCGCGACCGCGCTCGCAGCCAGCACGAAGCTCAACGCCACGGCGGAGGCCGCCAAAGTCCGGGTCCTGAACATGATCTCGCTCTCCCTCTTCCGATCCCGTCAATGATCCAGCCTCAGGAGCTTGGCCATATCAGGGCGATGCATCTGGCAAAACTCCGTTCGCGCCGAAAGGTGGCGCCGGGCGGCAGAGCTGCGCTAGATGGGGAATTCTACTCCTCCCCAGCGAGTCCCAGCCGATGATCCTCTCCACGAGTTCTGGCGACTTCCCGATTCCGCCGGACGTCGCCACCCGTCTGCCCAAGATTCCGCCCGTGCCTGACCCCACGGCCCCCAAATATCGCGAGGCGAAGCGCGCCTTTACCGACTGGCTGGACGCCGCGCCCGAGCACACCATTGACTTCGAACGTCTGCGCCGCTGGCATCTGGTCCAGAACGACCTCGCCGCCGCGGCCCGCGCCGAAGGCCGCACCTTCGTGGTGACGGAGGACGGCCTGGACTGACCCGGGCGTCCCAAATCTGGGACGTCGGAGCCTTGGCCCCGGCGCCCGGAGGCCTTACGAATTCCGAGTCTGCCCCGCACTACGCGACCGGGGCCGACCGCGTCGACAAGGCCCGGTTGCTCCCCTGGAGCCATCGGGCCTTTTGTCATCCTGAAGGGAAAAGTGGCGCACCCGACAGGATTCGAACCTGTGACCCCTGCCTTCGGAGGGCCAGATTTGGCGAGAGACGAAGCGTCCCTTGTGTTCCCGTAAGCCGACAATGCACAGAAAACACGCACTTTTCAAGTGACGTAGGTTCCTGTCCGATTTCGTGTGTTACCCTACGGTGATGACCCCGTGGTGACCGGAGCCGGAACACGTGATGACCACTGCCCTTCGCGAACGACCGCCAGTTCGTCTGTCCAAACGGACTGTCGACGCGGCCCTTCCCGGCCCTGATCGGTACACGATCTGGGATGTGGATTTGAAAGGCTTCGGGCTCCGCGTGTCGCCGGCCGGAGTGCGCACGTATGTCGTTCGCTATCGGATCGGTGGAGGACGGACTGGGACGCTCCAGCAGGTTTCCCTCGGACGCCACGGCACCCTCACGCCAGACGAGGCCCGCGACGCCGCTCGGACCGTGTTGGCCAACGTCACGAGGGGCGAGGATCCGCAGTCTGAGAAACAGGCCAAGCGGCTAGAAATCACCGTCGCTGAACTCTGCGATCTCTATCTCGCTGAGGGCGTCGGGATGAAAAAGTCCAGCACGTTGGTGATCGATCGCGGCCGAATCGAACGGCACATCAAGCCGCTCTTGGGGTCGGCGAAAATCGGAAACCTCAATCGGACTGAGATCGAGCGGTTCTTGCATGCGGTGGCCGAGGGCAGGACCGCGCGAACCGTGAAGACCAAAGCGAGGGGCGTCGCCGTGGTGAAAGGCGGACAAGGGGCCGCGACCCGGACCGTCGGATTGCTGGGAGGCATTCTTTCGTTCGCCGTCCGGCGCGGACTGCTAGCGACCAACCCTGTTCACGGCGTCGAACGGTTTAAAGACAAATCGTCTGAGCGGTTCCTGACCACAGAAGAGATCGGACGCTTGGGTAAGGCTCTCGAAGCCTGTCGCCTTGAGGGGTACAACGCGTTCGGGTTGGCAGTCATTCGCCTCCTGCTTCTAACCGGCTGTAGGAAAAGCGAGATCGAAGGCCTTGAGTGGTCCGAGGTCGATCTTCCGAACCGCTGCCTCCGTCTCCGCGATTCAAAGACGGGCGCGAAGACTGTGCCGATCGGAGGCGCTGCCATCGCTGCACTGGACGAACTGCCGGCAAAGGGGAAGTCGGCGTTCGTCTTCCCGGCTGAGACCGGAGATCACTACGTCGGCACGCC
>NZ_JBPPND010000112.1:0-5140 GCF_051306395.1 Methyloceanibacter sp. | reverse complement strand
GTGGCTGACGCCGTCGATCCCGGCGAGGCTCGGGGCCTGGAACATTATCTTGTCGTCAGTAACCATGACCGGCACTCGTTTGCTCCTAACTCTCTCCGAAGGGTGGCGGCGGGGCAAGCCCCGGGCTCGTGATTGCGAGCGCCTTGAATAGAAGACCCATCGCCGAGGGATCGACGAGCCGGCTCGTGCCGGCGGTCAACGCCTCACATTGTCCGTCGGTTGCGCCCTCGCACAGACGGTCGCGGCGCGCTTCGAGACCGAGCCGCAACAGGAACGCGCCTTGCGGCATCGGTCCGTAAGCGGTCAGCCCATGCGCGATTGTGGCGTCCTTCAGCGCGGCGAAGTCCACATGGGCGGTGAGGTCGACTTCGCCGGGGTTCCGCAGCGGGTCGGCGAATTTGTGGCGCGAGATCGCTTGCAGCGTGTCGCCGCAAGCCGTCGTTTCGTGGCCGTAATCGACGATCAGCGCGGCAAGCGGGACGTCTTGCGCGCGAGCGGCAAGTGCCGCGATGAGCGTGTTCGCCGCCGGTCTGATTTCGAGAATGGACCCGTTCGGTATGTCGAGTGTATCGGCGAGTTGCTGCAGGCTCTCGCTGGGTACGGCGTGCCCTTCGCAGAAGTCGAAGCCGCCGCGCGGGCCGATCCGCACGCAGCGCTCGCGCCATTCGTGCGCGCGCCACACGAGCTGGCGAACGGGAAGCGCGTCGACGAACTCGTTGGCGATCACGATCAACGGGCCTTCAGCCGCGTCTTCCAAGCGCGTGCACCATGAGACCGGCGCATCGGATCCGTAGAGCGCCGTCTGCTGGACCTCGCGCAGCACGGGGCTCGTCTCGACCAGCGCGACGGTGACGTTCGCCAGAAAGTCCGGCACGCTCCGCCAGGCGCGCAGGGCGTCCGTCATGAGCGTGCCCCGTCCGGGCCCGAGCTCGGCGACCACGATAGGCTTCGGTGCGCCCATGGATTGCCACACGGTGACGGCCCAGAGCCCGAGAAGCTCGCCGAAGATCTGGCTCACTTCCGGCGCGGTGATGAAGTCGCCGTCCGCGCCGATGGGCTGGCGCGAGGGGTAATAGCCTGCGTCCTTGTCGGCGAGACAGGCTTCCATATAGGCGGCGACGCTGATGGGGCCCTTGCGGGCGATGCGCTCTTTCAGCCTTGCTGTGAGCAGCGTGCTCTTCAGGCTGTGCGGCTTTCGCGCGGCGGCCATCACGCTGCCAAGGCTGGCTTTCGTCTTGCCCGCCAGATGAGCCATGCGCCGATCAAGACCATGGGGATGGAATAAGCCATTCCCGGCGTCAGGATGCCGACGTCCAGGGGATGGCCGGGATGCGGCTCGCGCGCGAACTCCTCAACGACACTGCGGAAGATTCCGTAGAAGATGAGGAACAGGCCGAACACGGTGCCGGGCCGCGTCAGCGCTTTGAAATAGTGTGTGGCGATACGCAGGATGATGAACAGCACGATGCCTTCGAGGGCTGCTTCATAGAGCTGGCTCGGATGGCGCGGCAGGCTGTCCACGCCGGGGAAGACCATGGCCCAGGGCACGTCGGTCGGGCGGCCCACCACCTCGGAGTTGATGAAGTTGGCGACGCGGCCGAAAAACAGGCCGAACGGGGTCGCGGCCGAGGCGACGTCGCCCAGCGACAGTGGATTGATCTTCTTGACCCAAGAGAACACGGCGACCGCGATGACCACGCCAAGCAGGCCGCCATGGAAGGCCATGCCCCCGTTCCACACCGCGGGGATCTCCGCGGGGTTCTGCCAGAAGAAGCTCGGCTCGTAGAACAGCACGAAGCCGAGACGGCCGCCGACGACGATGCCGAGAGTGATCCAAAGAAGAAAGTCGTCCGCCTGGCCCACGGTCATCGGCGGCTTGCCGCCCCACAGCGCGGGGCGCGACACGAGATAGCGTCCATAAAGCCAGCCGAGCAGGATGCCCGCCATATAGGCGAGCCCGTACCACCGCACGGAAACGGGGCCGAACTCGATGGCGACAGGGTCGATGACCGGGTAGGGAAGAACGAAAAGCTGCATCACGCCTCGGGTCGAAAGACGGGGCGACCCTTGACCGCCGGCACGGCACTGTCAAGGCGCGCATGGCCTCAGCGCGGGCGGCTTGCCTCGGCCATCGTGCCACGCAATAGTCGCCTTAAGTGACAGTTTGGCTTCACGCTTTTTGGAGACCATGCGCCATGACGCAAACCAGCGGACGGTTTTTCGACGAGCTCGGCAAGCTCCTGACGGGCGACGCCGGCGCCGCCGACGGCGTGCGCAAGGAGGTCGAAAGCGTGGTCCGTGCGCAAGCGGAGCGTGTGTTGCGCGAGCTCGACGTGGTGCAGCGCGAGGAGTTCGAGGCGGTCAAGGCCATGGCCCAGAAAGCGCGCGAAGAGAACGAGCTCCTGAAGGAACGCATCGCCGCGCTCGAGGCCACCGCTGCTAAGGCCGGCGCCAAGGGAAAGTCCAAGAAGGGCTCCTAGTTCTTCCGTGTGGGAGTGAGTCTGTCCGGTCCAGCGGCCGCTAGGAGTCGAGTCGAGTCTCCACGTAATCCACAGCTTTTTCACGCCATCCACAGCAATTCGCGCTTAGCGGACTCTGCCTGCGTTCTACTCGCAGACTCCCCGTTATATAACTGATTCATCTACTGATTCGCGGCGGCTGTTTTTAGTGCGCGGACCCCTGAAAAGGCCCAGAGGACACGCATGGCTTCAATGCAAGCGACTTACGATCATTTCACGAACCCGGTGGACATGGTGGAGCAGATCGCCACCATCCACGACTGGACGTTCGAGCGCAGTGCGCCGGATGAGCTGACCCTGTCGGTCGCGGGGACGTGGTGCGACTACCATATCTCGTTGACTTGGCGGGAGGATCTGGAGGCGCTGCATCTGGCTTGCGCCTTCGATTTCCGGGTGACCAAGGAGCGGCTCACCGAGGTCCACCGGCTGCTGGCTCAGATCAACGAGCAGCTTTGGCTCGGCCATTTCGACCTTTGGCAACAGGACGGTATGCTGCTCTACCGCAACGGGCTCCTCCTCGCCGGGGCCGATACCCATGCGGGGCAATGCGAGGGGCTGTTAAAAGCGGCGCTCGAGGCTTGCGAGCGCTATTATCAGTCTTTCCAGTTCGTGATGTGGGCGGGCAGGTCGGCCGAACAGGCGCTTGCCGCCACCATGCTCGAGACGCAAGGAACCGCATGACACTCCGCCTCGCCGGCCCGCTGCTACTGATCGGTGCGGGCAAGATGGGCGGGGCGCTGCTCGAGGGATGGCTCAAGCAGGGCCTCGACCCGGCCACGGTCTTTATCCAGGATCCCGCGCTGTCTGAGGCGATGGGCGCGTTCGCCGCGCGCCACGGCATCGTGGCGGACGACGCGCCGGAGCTGCCCGCGCCGCCCGCGGTCATCTTGATCGCCGTCAAGCCCAATATAGCCGAGAAGCTGTTGCCCGAAGTCGAGCCCATGGTCGGCGAGACGACGGTGGTCTTGTCCATCGCCGCAGGGCGCACGCTGGAAAGCCTGTCGCGCTATCTGCCGGACACCGTCGCCGTTGTGCGCGCCATGCCGAACACGCCGGCTTCTGTGGGGCAGGGCATCACCGTGTGCATCGCCAACGCCAATGTCACGGAAGAGCAGAGGCGCCAATGCGATGCGCTGCTCTCCGCCGTCGGGGAAGTGGTCTGGGTCGAGGACGAGGCGCTACTCGATCCGGTGACCGCGGTGTCGGGTAGCGGACCGGCCTATGTCTTTCTGCTCGCCGAGTGTCTTGAACAGGCGGGCATCGATGCCGGGCTATCGCCGGAACACGCCAGACAGCTTGCGCGGGCGACGGTCGCGGGCGCCGGTGCGCTTCTTGCTCAATCCGATGAAGATGCCGCCACGCTGCGCAAGAACGTGACCTCGCCCGGCGGCACCACGGCGGCGGCGCTCGAAATACTGATGGGCGAGGATGCCTTGAAAGGGTTGCTCTCCCGCGCCGTCGCCGCGGCCGCCAAGCGCTCGCGGGAGCTGTCGTCTTAGGCTTTTGGATCGCGTGACCCGTCTTTAGATGGCCACCAAGAGAGCTTATCTTCCAGGGTAAAGGTACCCAAGGAGTACGGCCATGTTTGAAGACTTCTCCAAACGTAATAAAGCGGTGCGGGCCGCGCTGGAACTGGCGCAGACGCGCGATTGGGGCGATGTCACGCTTGTCGATATCGCCAAGCAAGCGGGGCTTGACCTCGCGGATCTCAGGCGCGAGTTCGCCTGCAAGAGCGATATCTTGCGCGCCTTCCAGGCCGAGGTGGACGCCGAGGTGCTGGCCAAGACGAAGCCTGCGAGCGCGGAAGGAAGCGTACGCGACCGCGTGTTCGACACGCTGATGACGCGGTTCGAAGTGATGGGCCCGTACAAGCCCGCGCTGAAGCGCATCGCCTGCTATTTGCGCTGCCGGCCGGGAGAGGCTTCGCTGCTCGCCTGTTCCTCGCTTGCCACGCAATATTGGATGCTGGCCGCGGCTGGCGCCAAGCTCGATGGCGCGCGCGCCGCGGTGCGCGTGGCGGGACTTACGGCGATCTACAGCAAAGCCCTCAAGGTCTGGCTCGAGGACGATTCGACCTCGCTCGACAAGACCATGGCGACGCTCGACCGGGGCTTGAGCAACGGCGAGCGTACGCTTCAGAAGATGGAAAAGGCGTGCAGCATGCTGTGCGGACTCGTGCCGCGCGGTTGGAAGCGGAAGTCCGAGGCAGGCGATCAGCCGCCGCCACAGGCAGGACCTGCGCCGGCGGCGTCCGCCTGATACAGCTCCGCCTAGTACGGCAGCGGATCGTCGTCGTCGGGCCCTGAGAGGCTTTCGGGGCCTTCGCCGGGCAGTTCCGCGTCAATGGGGTCCGGGTCGATGGGATTGTCCGGATCGTCTAGCGGATCGCCCAAGGGATCGCCTCCGATTTGCAGCGGATTGCTTTCCTCCGCTCCCACCGGCGCGCCTTCTTCTTCCGCGTCCAAGGTGCTTTTGCGGCCGAATTCCACTTGGCCGTCGTCATCGACATCCAGTTCGAACTCGGAGCCGGGCTGCTCGTCCTCTTGGAACCCGTCCGGTTCGGCTTGGCCCCAGGCCGGTCCGGTCAACGCCACGGCCAATACTGCAGCCAGTCCGACAAT
>NZ_JBPPND010000111.1:0-13159 GCF_051306395.1 Methyloceanibacter sp. | reverse complement strand
TTGTTGAGGCTCGGGTCGTGCACCGACCAGGTCGCTAGGCTCACCCACACGGCGCAAGCGCCCGCGATCAGAACGAAGCCATACGTGCCGAAAATCAGCCGGCGCAAGCCGGTCTCCACGGCGCTTGGAAGAAGCCGCCGCTGTGCCTTTGCTCTACCTCTTGCCATCCCTCTAACCCAGTGTGGCGACGATTCGCGCTAAGCCTTCCCGCGCTGTCTCCGCGTCATGCACGAGCGCGGCCCGAATAAAATCTCGGCCGGGGTCGGCCTGGCGGACTTGCGGCTTCGTGAGATAGGCCCCTGGGAGTACTTTGACACCACACCCTTTCCAAAGCGTTGTCGCCGCTGCCTCGCCGCCCCCGAATTCGGCCAGATTCAGCCATAAAAAGACGCTTCCGGGGGCCGGCGATAGCCATAGCGGCCTCCAAGGACCGAATCGGCGATCTCGAAACTGGTTCGGTAGAGCGCCCGTCCGGGTTCCACATGGGCCTCATCGGTCCAGGCGGCCGCCGAGATATGCTGGATGGGGAGTGTCACCTGCGGGCGCGACATTCCGCGGCCGAAGGCCGAACAAAGGCCTGGCAGGCCGGAGCGCTTCGATATGGACGCGGTGTTAGGCCAAGGCGCACCGTGCGGCAATGCCGCACGCGAATGTAAAAGACCCCGGCGCACGATACGCCGGGGTCTAGTTGGAGCTAGAAGTCAAGGGAGGAGGAGACCTAGCTCAAATTCTCCACTGTTCTTGTCCCTCTTTGCTTTGCGCGAAGGTCTATTGGACCACCTCGCCATGCAGGTTGATGTCGAGACCTTCGACTTCGACAGCCTGGCTCACCCTCACCCCGACGAGGATGTTGGTGACGATCAGGATCACGAAGGTCGCGATCCCGCACCAAACCATGGTGGCCACGATGCCCCAGAGCTGGGTGAGGACCTGCCCGGCATTGCCTTCGAGCAAGCCGGCGGTGCCGCCGATCGCCTCGACAGCGAACACGCCCGTCAGCAGGGCGCCGATGATACCCCCAACGCCGTGGATACCCCACACGTCGAGCGAGTCATCGTAGCCCAGGGCCTTCTTCACAGTCGTGGACATGAAGAAGCAGATCAGACCGGCAGCAATACCGATCCAAAGTGCACCAAAGCCATCGACGAAACCGCAATCCGGGGTGATCGCCACGAGACCGGCGATTGCGCCCGAGATGATGCCGAGGATGGACGGCTTCTTGTGGACGATCCATTCGATGAACATCCACGACAGAGCCGCGGCCGCGGTCGCGATTTGCGTCGTGACCATGACCATGCCGGCGCCGGAGCTGGCACCGAGAGCCGAGCCGACGTTGAAGCCGAACCAGCCCACCCACAGAAGCGAAGCACCGATCACGCCATACACAAGATTGTAGGGCGCCATGTTTTCGGAGCCGTAACCAGTGCGTTTACCGAGGAAGAGCGCGCACACAAGACCGGCGACACCGGCGTTGATGTGCACCACCGTACCGCCGGCGAAGTCGAGCACGCCGTCCTCGGACAGGAAGCCGCCGCCCCACACCCAGTGACAGACCGGTGCATAGACGATCAGCCCCCAAAGCACCATGAAGATGCAGACTGCCGAGAACTTCATGCGATCAGCAAAGGCGCCGACGATGAGAGCCGGAGTGATGGCAAAGAAGGTCATCTGGAAGGTGAAGAAAACCGTCTCCGGGATAGTCCCGCTCAGGGTGTCGACAGCGACACCGCTCAGGAACATCTTCGAGAGACCGCCAACGTAGGCGTTGAGCGATCCGCCGTCGGTGAACGCAAGCGAATAGCCGACGACAAACCATACGATCGACATCAAGCAGACGATCGCAAAGCACTGCATCACCACGGACAGAATGTTCTTCTTGCGGACCATGCCGCCGTAGAAGAGCGCGAGGCCCGGGATGGCCATCATCAAGACGAGCACGGTTGATGTCAGCATCCAGGCCGTGTCGCCCGTATCGAGTGTGGCAACCTCTTCGGCTGCTTCCGCAAGAGGCTCTGCACCTTCTGCGGCGGCGTCCTGAGCGAGCGCCGGATCGACGTGGTAGAGCGCTGCAAGTACGAGTGCAGCGACCACGCCGAATAGAAATTTGGCAAGGGTCGTCATCTTAAAATCTCCCCCTCTCACAGTGCTGATTCGTTGGTTTCGCCGGTGCGGATACGCACCGTCTGTTCGACGGGAACGACGAAGATCTTGCCGTCGCCGATTTGCCCGGTCTTCGCCGCGGCCACGATGGCGTCTACGGCTTTGTCGACCACTTTGGCAGGCACCACGACCTCGATCTTGATCTTCGGCAAAAAGTTCACGGCGTACTCCGCGCCGCGATAGATCTCGGTGTGGCCCTTTTGCCTCCCGTATCCTTTGACCTCAGTAACGGTCATTCCTTGCAATCCAAGCTCGGTGAGGGCTTGGCGCACCTCGTCGAGCTTGAATGGCTTGATGATTGCCATCACCAGCTTCATCTGTTTGAGCCCTCCATGATTTACGGCTGTCGGTGTGTTGCCGTCTCAGTTTCAGCCGTGCGAACCTGAAAGCAGAGTCAAGCTACGTGCCAACTCTGCGACAGAGGCCTCAAGTCCTTGGGGTTAGGGATTCTTTTACGATTCGAGCGTGCCGTCTCCCTAGGCCGAGACCGGTTCCGAGGCACATGAATAAGGCAAATCAGAGTGATTGCCCACTTTATAGGCGCTTATTTGGGCTTTCGCTCGCGCACCAGGCCTTCTTGTGCCGTCGAAGCCACCAAACGGCCCTCGCGGGTGAACAGCGTCCCGCGGCAAAACGCCCGCGAGGCGCCGGAGCTGGGGCTGTCTTGGGCATAGAGCAGCCATTCGTCGGCCCGGAAGGGCTCGTGGAACCACACTGCGTGGTCCAGGCTCGCCAGCATCAGGTTGGGGTCGAACACGAAGCGGCCGTGGGCGATCAGCGCCGTGTCCAGGAGCGTGAAGTCCGAGGCGTAGGCGAGCACGCACTGGTGGAGCGCCGGATCGTCCCCGAGCGTGCCTGTTGCCTTGATCCAGACGAGCTGGCTCGGACCCTGCTCGTCGCGCGAGAGATATCGGGAGAGGTCCACAGGCCTGATCTCGATAGGCCGCTCGGCCTGCCAGTAAGCCTTCACCGGCGCCGGCACCCTCTCGATGAGCTTCTCCTTCAGTTCGGCCTCGCTGGGCAGATCCTCCGGCGGCGGCACGTCCGGCATCGCCATCTGGTGCTCCAGACCCTCCTCCTCCTTATGAAAGGAGGCGCCCATCGAAAAGATCGCGTGACCGTGCTGGATGGCCACGACCCGGCGCGTCGAAAAGCTGCCGCCATCGCGGATTCTGTCCACTTCATAGATGATCGGCACCGCCGGATCGCCGGCGCGTAAAAAATAGGCATGGAGCGAATGGGCGGCGCGGCCCTCTACCGTTCGACTGGCCGCCACCAGGGCCTGGCCGATGACCTGCCCGCCAAAAACGCGCTGCCAGCCCACCTGCGGGCTCAAGCCCCGATAGAGATTACGCTCGAGCGGTTCGAGATCGAGAATCGACAGAAGTTCGTCGAGCGCGGCACTCATGGGGGCCTCTCTTGGAAGTCTCAAACTAGGCCGTTTAGCAGTTGGAACCCCCTCGTGAAAGTTGAAGCGCCGCGAGTGGCGCCGCCCGCCACCCTCGCCTATAGGAATGGCCATATATGGGAATTGCTATGGCGCGCTCGCGGAAGGTCAATGATAGGCACGGCATTATTATCGCCGGCGGCGGCTTCGCCGGGGGCGTGCTCGCTCTCGCGTTGGCCGAGTGCGCGCCGGCGGGCTTCCGCGTGGCGCTCGTCGATGCCACGCCGCAAAAGGCAGTTGAGCAAAGAGACGCGAGAGGCTTGGCGCTTTCCGCGGCGGCCAAGTGTCTCCTCGAAGCGATCGGCCTTTGGCCCAGGCTTGCGCCTGACGCGCAGGCTATCGAGTCCATCGAGATCACCGACAGCCCGCTGAACGCGAGCCTGCGGCCGCATTTTCTCGGTTTCGATGAGGAGATGAAAGCGCATGCGCCGGGCGCCTATCTCGTCGAAGCGGGGACGCTTCTCAAGACGATCTCGGAAGCCGTTGCCTCCGACAGCTCCATTGATGTGTTCGCGCCGGACAGCGTCGGAACATATGAGACCGATCCGTTCGGCGTACAGACGCGTCTTAAGAGCGGCACGACATTACGTGCGCCGCTCCTCGTCGCCGCCGACGGGAAGCGCTCAAGCCTCAGAGAGCGGGCCGGCATCAAATGCATCGGCTGGTCCTATCCGCAACGGGGCATTGTCGCCACCGTCGCCCATGAGCGTGCGCATCACGGTCAAGCCGTGCAGCATTTCCTCCCGGCGGGTCCCTTCGCCATACTTCCGCTGAAAGGTAATCGCTCCTCCATCGTGTGGACGGAAGACAAGACGAAGGCCGATACGCTGATGGAAGGAAGCGACGACGCGTTCATCGCGGAGCTCACGCGGCGGTTCGGACACCGACTTGGCCGCATCACGCTCGAAGGTCCGAAGCAGGCCTTTCCGCTCGATTTTCAAATGGCCCGCGCATTTGTCGGCGACCGGCTCGCGCTGATCGGCGACGCCGCGCATGTCGTTCACCCGCTCGCGGGCCAAGGCCTCAATATCGGCCTGCGCGATGTCGCCGCTCTTACGGAGACGATCGTCGACGCGCTACGGCTTGGCCTCGACATCGGCTCCGCCACGACGCTTGAGCGCTATCAACGCTGGCGGCGTTTCGACAGCGCTTTCTCCGGCACGGTGATGGATGGATTGAACCGGCTGTTCTCGAACGACAACGCGCCGCTCCGCGCCATCCGCGATCTTGGGCTTGGCCTTGTCGACCGCGCGCCGGGCCTGAAGCGCTTCCTCGTGCGCGAAGCTGCCGGCGCGACCGGCAACGTCCCGCGTCTGATGAAGGGCGAAGGATTGTAGCCGCGTGGTAGGCGACCGAACGATGCCGGTGAGCTTCGTCACCCGTTTCGCCCCCTCGCCCACGGGACTTCTCCATCTCGGCCACGCCTTTTCCGCGCTGACTGCTTGGAATGCGGCGCAGGCGGCGGACGGGCAATTCCTCTTGCGGATCGAGGACACCGACCGGACGCGGGCGCGCCCCGAGTACGATGCGGCGATCTTTGAGGATCTGGCCTGGCTGGGCCTGTCATGGCCCGAGCCGGTTTGGCGGCAATCGGAACGGGTCGGCATCTACTCAGGCGCGCTGGAGCGCCTTGGCAATCTCGGCCTGACCTACCCCTGCCGTTGCACGCGCGCCGACATCCGTGCCGCGCTTTCGGCGCCGCAGGAGGGCTCCAACAGTACGGTCTATCCCGGCACCTGCCGCGGCCGCTCCATGGCGGAGTGTGCGCCGGGCGACGCGATCCGGCTTGATCTCGGCCGGGCGCTGTCGCTTCTACAGGAGCAGACGCTCACTTGGCGCGAGACCGGCGCCGCCCATGCCGGTACGCATACGCTTGACGGGGAGGCGATGCGGCGGCGGATCGGCGACGTGGTTCTGGGGCGCAAGGACATCGGTGCCGCGGCCTATCACCTGTCGGTGGTGATCGATGACGCGGCGCAAGGCATCACCCATGTCATTCGCGGCGAGGACCTCTTGGAGGCGACGCCGATCCACCGGCTGTTGCAGGCGCTGCTCGATTTGCCGGTGCCGGTCTGGCATCACCAC
This sequence comes from Methyloceanibacter sp., assembly GCF_051306395.1. Taxonomy (GTDB): domain Bacteria; phylum Pseudomonadota; class Alphaproteobacteria; order Rhizobiales; family Methyloligellaceae; genus Methyloceanibacter. The sequence goes on along the minus strand of NZ_JBPPND010000111.1, from coordinate 7,467 downwards.
ACGCTCATTCGCGACGAAGCGGGCAAGCGGCTCGCCAAGCGCAACGACGCCTGCGCGATTCGGACCTATCGCGAAGCGGGGCAGACGCCCGAGGAGGTCCGGGAGATGATAGGTGTCGGGCGCGTCGACGGCGGCTAGCTCTCGTCGAGCTTGCGGGCTTCCTCGGGCAGCATGATGGGAATGCCGTCGCGAATGGGAAAAGCGAGACCCGCCGCGCGGCTGATCAACTCCTGGCGCTCTGCGTCATAGGCGAGAGATGTCTTGGTCAGCGGACAGACCAAGATCTCGAGAAGCTTGGGATCGACGCGGCGCTCCGCCGTGCCGGTAGTTTTGTCGTCTTGTGTCATTGGATCGATGTTCCCGAGCCGTCGTCACGCGACGCGAGCTCCATTTCGGCCAAAGCCACCAATGCTTCCGCGCGTTCCGGGAGACTTTTCGCCTCGAGTAAGGCTTGCTTCTCCTCGGGCCCATAGGGGCTCAGGATCGCCAGTGTATTCACCAGCCGCTCATTTGTCGCGCTGTTGATGCGTTCCCAGTCGGCGCTGAGACTGTTCGCTTCGAGATAGGAGCGCAGCGTCTCCAAGAGGCGAGGGCGGTCCACCTCGTCCTCACCATGGCCGCTGATGAAGTCGTCCGCATAGGATGAAAAGTCGACCTCCCACATGCGGAACGGCGTGTCGGAAGGAATCTCTTTGCCAAGCGTGAAACGCGCCACGCCCAACAGCGAGATCATCAGGCGGCCTTCGTCGGTCTCGTCGAAGGCGGTGATCCGCCCGGCGCAGCCGACCGCGCGCAAGGGGACATCCTTGCCTTCGGGGGACTCCTCCGAGCTGGTGTCAGGGTCCGGCTGCACAATGCCCATCAGCCGGTGATTGGCGAGCGCGTGTTCGATGAGCGCCAGATAGCGCGGCTCGAACACGTTCAGCGTCAGCGTCGCGCGCGGCAGCAATATCGCCCCACGCAGCGGGAAGACCGGCAGCATGTCCGGCAGATCGTCGGCATTGCGATAGCGATCGGTCACGCCCGCGCTCTCCTTGACGCCTAAGCGAACAGCAAGGACGACAGCTTCTGACGCCCCGCGGCGGTCACCGGATCGGCCGGCCCCCAGGCGTCGAAAAACTGCACAAGCTGCTTGCGCGCCGCGTCGTCGTTCCAGGCGCGGTTCTTGGCGACGAGCGTCAGCAGTTCATCGAGCGCGCTCTGACGATCACCCTTGGCATTGAGTGCGAGCGCGAGATCGAAGCGCGCCTGCGGATCGCCAGGGTTTTCGGCCACCATGGCGCGCAAGCTCTCAACGTCGCCCGTGTCGTCGGCTTTTCGCGCGAGCTCGAGCGCCGCGCGTGCGCTGGCCACGGGCGCGCTCTCGGCCTTGGCCGGCGGCACCAGCGCCAAGGTCTGCTCGGCGCGGTCGAGATCGCCCGTCTTGATGTAGCACTTCGTCAGTCCGCCCAAGGCCTGCATGTTCTCCGCGTCGTTTTGCAGGATCTCGCCGAAGGCTTGCGCCGCCGTGTTGACGTCGCCGGCCTCGAGCGCCGCCTCGGCCGCCTCGATGTCCGCGGCGTCGTCGACGCTCTCCCCGATCAGCCGCGCAATGAAGGCATTGAGCTGCGATTCCGGCAGCGCGCCCATGAAGCCGTCCACTGGCCGCCCGTCCTTGAAGGCGAACACGGCGGGGATCGATTGCACGCCCATCTGCCCCGGGATCTCCGGGTGCTCGTCGATATTGAGCTTCACCAGACCGATGGCGCCCTTGGCGGCGCGCACGACTTTCTCCAGGACGGGGGTCAATTGCTTGCAGGGGCCGCACCACGGCGCCCAGAAGTCGACCAGCACGGGCCGCTCGCCCGAGGCCTCCACGACATCGCGCATGAAGTCCTGGGTGGTGGTGTTCTTGATGAGGTCGGCACCGTGTTCGCCCGTGCCGCCCTCGCCGAGGATCAGGGTCTCTATATTCATGCTCCACTTTCCGCTGGCGGCGCTGAAGTCAGGGTCAGGGGGGCCGCCGCCGCTCTCAGGAGCCAAAGATGGGCCGCGCCGGCCCATTTGGCAACCGTGGCCGAGCCGACAAACGCCTCACCCGAGCGGCAGGATCAGAGGCGCGTGCCCGCAGGCTTTGACAAATTTCAGCAAGTCATCGGTGACGACCCGCGTGGTCGCGCTGTTGACCAGCGGGTGGGCGTTGACCTCGGCAAAATCCAGCAAGGCTTCGTCCACGACCACGGCTGCAAGCGCCTGCGAGTTCTCGTTGATCAGGGCAAAGGCCGTGACCGCGCCCGGCTCGATCCCCAAGATCTCCATCAAGAGCGCCGGCTTGCCGAAGCTGAACCGGCCGAAGCCGAGCCGCTTCGCCAGCCCCTTGAGGTCGACCTTCGTGTCCTCCTTGGCGACGACCAGCACCAGGCGGCCGTCCTTGTCCTTGAGAAAGAGATTCTTGGTGGGGGCGCCCGGGATCGTGCCGCGAAGACTTTGCGACTGCTCCACCGTGAACATCGGCGCGTGCTCCACCGTGGTGGAGGCGATGCCCAGCTCCTCCAGCCGGGCGAACAGCGTGGCGCGCTTGGAATCCATTGCTTTCGGCGTGGGCTTCGGCTAAGGGGGAGCCCCTTGACGGGGCCCGGCGGCGGTCCTCGGGGAACGCAAGCGGGCCGTATAGACAGCCCAGGCGCGATCCACTACAAGGCAAATGACCACCCCGAAACCTGAAATTCAAGGCATACAGGTGGTTTGGAGTGCGGGTGTAGCTCAGGGGTAGAGCACAACCTTGCCAAGGTTGGGGTCGTGGGTTCGAATCCCATCGCCCGCTCCAATTTTCCGACATGAAGCGAGACGTAGCCGAATTCACCGACGATGAAGGCTTGCGTCGGCTCGCTGCGCGCAGTGGGCCGGTGCTTGTGTGGGGCAGTGTCAATGCCGACCCGCAAGGGCGGCTGATCAACTACGATTCGAGCGTGTTCGCCGCGGCGCGCGTCTCGATCGTGATCGATGAAGAAGACTGAAGTGGGTGCAGTGGCTTAGAACGGCCAGGGATTGCGACGCTCGGTGCGCCGCGTATAGGTCGGCGTAGTGACACGACGCCGCGTCGCCGCCCGGCGCTTTTTGACCGGCGCCGGCGAAACGCTCGCCCGCTCGACCTTGGCCGGCTTGCTCGAATCCCACACCAGGAAGTCCGCGCCCTTCGGCAAGGTCGCCGAATTGATGGCGGTGTCGGCCAAGATCATCGAGGAGCCGGGCGTCAGACGCTCAGAGAGGTTCCGGCGAAGCTCGTCCGGGATTTCGATACGGTCGAGCACGGCCGTCGGGTCCTCGCCGTCGTTGAGGTTGATCCCCATCCACTGTGCCTTGGTGGCCCCCTGCTCGAAGTGCATCACGGTGAACACGTGAGTGCCAAGCGGCTCGTCCGGGTTGCGGAAACTGACAGGGACATCGAGAACACTGGCGAACTTCTGACGGACGAAGAGATGGCCTTGCGGCGGCTCTTCCTTGCCTGCCGCCGCGTAGATCTTCTTCTCCACATCGTCGGTGAACGCGCCCGTCTGGGGCAGGTCGTTGGCCTCCTGGAAGGCCTTGATGGCTCTGGCGGTCAGGGTCCCGAACGTACCGTCGAAGTTCTGCGGCTCCAGATAACCCAGGGAAGCCAGCATGTATTGGGCGTCGCGCAGGCCATCCCGATTGGTCCGGCGCGTGATCAAGATGCGCAGCGGTTCGGGAGAGCGCGGCTCGGCGGCCTCGACCGCTGCAGCCGCGGCCCCGGCGACAAGCTTGGCTGCCATGACCGAGGGCTTCTCCGGCGGTAGCGGCGGATGGTCGTTCAAACCCATGATGGCCAGGGAGAGCAACACCGGCTCGACCGCTGGCGGGGTCAAGGCAGAGGCAGAGACCGTCAGAATTGGACCGGCTTTCGGCTCTTCGGTCTGCTGGGGTTCCGGTACGCCCATCGCGACGACAGCCGCGGGCTGCGCCACTGTGCTGGACGCAAGAGAAACGACCTGGCTCAACGGCACCGCCGGCGCGTCGGCCGGAGCGGCAAGGCGGTCCTGTTGCTTCGCGGAATCTTCGGACGCCTCGACCGCGGCGCGTTTGTCCTCAGCGTTGGCCGCGGGCTTAGCGGCGGCGTGTAGGCCCCTGTCCAGCGGGGGGACGGCGTTCGGATCGATCGCGTGCTCGCGGGTGTCTTCGAGCATGGCGACGGCGACCGGATGCTGGGTCGGCGCGGACGCCTCTGCGTGAACCGCAAACGGAGCGGCGATTTTGGTCTCCGAGACCGCTTGGGGCTCGATCGCTTCGGCCTTTGCAAACACCACGGGAAGGCGGGTTTTTGAAGCCGGGACGGCGTCGTTGCTCGACCGGCGCATCGTCGCAGGCGGGATATCTTCCTGCTTCACGAGCGTGGGCGGCGACGGCAGCGGCAAGGGCTGCAACAGCGCGGGATGTTCGACCAGCTGAGGCTTCACCCTGCTGCGCGCGATCACGACCTGCCCGCCGACATCCGTCATGGAGAACAGCTTCGGTGCGAAAGAGTAGGGCAAGCGGATACAGCCGTGGGAGGCCGGGTAACCTGGCACCACGCCCGCATGGAGCGCGGTCCCGGACCAGGTCAGGCGCTGCATCCAAGGCATGGGCGCGCCGTTATAGAGATTAGAGTAGTGACGCCGGCGCTTCTCCAGGATGCTGAACACGCCGGCTTTCGTGGAGTAGCCGCGCTTGCCGGTGGAGACGCTGGTGCTCGTAATGAGCGTCGTGCCCCGGTAGATGTCGGCCTTCTGGTTTCCGAGCGAAACGACGATCGTCATCGGCTGGTTGGCATCGGCCGCCGGCTCCTCGCTGTTCGCGGGCGCAACGGCGGCGGTCGCCGCGAGAGCCGCGGCGCCAACAAAAACGGAAAGTGTGGAAAGAGTCCGCTTAGCAGCGTTCGCCGCCCCGTCCCCCATCATACGCATACGCAGCACCGTACTCGCTCCCCGTCAGAAATCGGTCCCATAGCGAGCCCCCCGAGTCCCCCAAAACGACTCACGAATCACACTAGAAGAGGCCCCAGACTTTGACTAGCAAAGCCTTCAGATTACCTAACGTCCTCCGTGACTTGTGGGATTCTGGTGGACGTTTCGCCGTCATGGAAAAAATCCCGTAACTGCCGGGACTTAGTTGGCGAGAAACACGCGGTCGCGGAAGAGAAGTTAAACCGCGCCACGGACCGAGACTTAAAGAAACTTGGCCGTTGTTTCATTCTCGCAACACTGAAAAGCCTGTTTGCCCGCTTGCTAGGCACGTGCAGGCGAGCGGAGGCGAGACAAGGCGCGATAACTGGCTTCCAAGGGGTGGCCAGGAGAGCCTGAGCCATTAGGTTAGGCCGCCAAGCAACGACACGAAGGCAGCATGACCAGTATCGACAGCGTCACGAAACTTCTCGAGAGCGAGGTTTACGGCAACGGCTTGACCCAGTGGGGCATTGCCGCCGCCCTGAGCGTGACAACGCTAGCCGTGGCCCTTCTGGTGCGGCTCTTCCTGTCGCGCAGCCTTCCGGCGCCGCAGACCGGAAAGGACATGCATTGGCCCGAGGTGCTGCACGAACTCGTCGTCCGCACCTGGACGCTCTTCCTGATCATCGCGGCCGTCTATGCCGGCACCACGCTGCTCGACCTGCCGGGTTCCGTCCATCGGCTGGTCTCATCGGTCTTCACGGTCGCCTTGTTCATCCAGATTGCGCTCTGGGCCGACCGCATCGCCTCGGCCGTTCTCGCCTGGCGGTTGTCGGCATTAAAGAGCAGATCCGCGACCCGCAATGCGCTGGCGCTGATCCAGTTCGTCGTGCGTGTCGCTGTCTGGTCGCTCGCGCTCCTGCTCATCTTCGAGAATATCGGCTTCGATGTCACCGCGCTGGTCGCCGGCCTCGGCGTCGGCGGCATCGCCGTGGCGCTCGCAGCGCAGAGCGTGCTCGGCGATCTGTTCTCCTCTCTCGCCATCGTTCTGGACCGGCCGTTCGAGGTCGGCGACTTCATCGTGTTCGGTGATCAAAGCGGCACCGTCGAGAAGATCGGCATCAAGACCACACGCATCCGCGCGTTGTCCGGCGAGCAGATTGCGGTCTCCAACAGCGACCTCGTCAAGACTTGCGTTCACAACTTCAAGCGTATGCAGGAGCGGCGCGTCGTGCTTGTGCTCGGCGTCACCTACGACACGCCCGCCGACAAGCTCGAACGCATTCCGGAGATGGTGAAGACCATTGTCGAGGCGCGGGAAGGGGTCCGTTTTGACAGGTCACACTTTCGCAGCTTTGGCGGTTCGGCCCTGGAGGTCGAGGTGGTCTACTGGGTGCTGAGCGGTGACTACACGGACTACATGGACTGCCAGCAGGCCATCAACTTCGCGATTTTCCGCGCCTTCGAGGAGTACGGCATCGAGTTCGCCTTCCCGTCGCAGACGCTTTACGTGCCAAGCCTCGAGAGCGCGCTCGACGCCATGGCGAGCGGCGGGAAGAATGAGGCTCCTTTGGCGCAGAGCTAGCCCGAACCCCAACGTGGAAAGCGCTTGCCACCGCCCCGGGCTGTCAATACACGGGTCTGCGGTTCGCGCTTCAAGGAGGACGACATGCTGGCAGTCGCGCGTGTTTGGGCTGAACCGACCGGTCGGGCTGGACTCCTCATGCTTGCGAGCCTCGTTCTGTCCGGCTGCGGCATCAATCAAATCCCCACCCTCGACGAGCGGGCAAAAGCGGCTTGGAGCGAGGTGCTGAATCAGTATCAACGCCGTGCCGATCTCATTCCCAATCTCGTCGAGACCGTGAAGGGCTTCGCCGAGCAGGAGAGCAAGGTGCTCACCGAGGTGATCGAGGCCCGCGCCAAGGCGACCCAGGTGCAGATCCCACCGGATATCCTCACCAATAAAGCGGCGTTCGACAAATTCCAGGAGGCGCAGAACAATCTCTCCGGTGCGCTCGGTCGTTTGCTCGTCGTCGTCGAGCGCTATCCCGACCTGAAGTCGAACCAGAACTTCCTCGCGCTTCAGTCACAGCTCGAAGGCACCGAGAATCGCATCGCCATTTCCCGGCGCGATTACATCGTCGCGGTGAAGGACTACAACACCGAGCTCCGCACCATCCCCGGACGCTGGTGGCGCGCGCTGCTCTATCCCGACTCGGATCCGATGCAGAACTTCTCCGTCTCGGAGGAGACGACGCAGGTGCCGAAGGTCGAGTTCTAGCGCCTGACGGACCGATGACCGGCAAGCGAGGGCTTCATGGCCGCAATAACGCCGCGCTCCATGATTTTGCGCGCAGCCTTGCTCGTCATTGCGCTGGGCTTTGCATTTCTTCCGGCGTCCGCTGAGCCCACTTTTCCCGTGCTTGCTGGACGCGTTGTGGACGACGCGAACTTGCTGAGCCCGGAAGACGAGCAGGCCCTCACTGCGGAGCTGAAACAGCTCGAGGAGAAAAGCTCGGACCAGCTCGTGGTCGTCACGCTGCCCTCGCTG
>NZ_JBPPND010000110.1:0-7279 GCF_051306395.1 Methyloceanibacter sp. | reverse complement strand
ACGTGCGCCCAGCGCGGCCTCGACCTCGGTGACCTCCTGGGTCGTCTCCGAGACGTGAATATGGAGCCGCGCCGCCGGATCGATGGCGTTCACGCCCGCTACTGCGGCGCGCACCTCATCGGGCGCCACTGCCCCTAAAGAGTGCAAGGCAGCGCCGACATGTAGCGTCGCGCACCTGTCGCGGCGGCCGCGCAACGTGTCGATGAGGGCGAGATATTGGTCCACACCGTGGACGAACCGCAGTTGCGCTTTCTCCGGCGGCTTGCCGATGCCGCCGTGGGCGTAGAGCACGGGCAGGATCGTCAATCCCAGCCCGGCCCGATCCGCGGCGGCGATCAGCCGGCCCGACATTTCGGCCGGATTGTCATAGCGGTCGCCGCCACTCTGGTGGTGGACATAGTGAAATTCACAAACGGAGGTGAAGCCGAATTGCAGCATCTCCAAATAAGCCAACGACGCGATCGCTTCGTAGTCCTCCGGAGTCAGACGATCGACGAAGCGATACATCTGCTTTCGCCACGTCCAGAGATTGTCCTCCGCCGGCTCGCCGGTGACGTGCTCGGTGCGACCGGCAAGTCCGCGTTGGAAGGCGTGGGAATGAAGGTTCGATAGGCCGGGCACGCCGAAGCCCGCCAGCCTCTGTGACTCTTCCCCTGTGATCCGATGGCCGGACACGCGGACGATCACGCCGCGGTCGTCGATTTCGAGATATCCGGGCGAGAGCCAGCCGTCGGGTTGGTGCAGATGCTCGACTTCGTAAATCGTGGGCATGGCTAGAGATGGCTCCATCGCCGTCGAGCGCGACTCTTAGGTCGGCCTGGGGGGCAATTGCCAGGCATCGGAAGGGTGATCCGGTCCGCCGCGCTGGCCAAATTAGACGGTCGAAGCGGGCTTCGGAAATAAGTATCAGAATGTTCAGTCTTGACTGAACAAACAAGATGCACCATATCTCCGGCCATGGAACACGACACCGAACTGGCGATCTCCGAGTTCGTCGAGCGCATGGGTCTGATCACCCAGGCCGACGGCTTGCCGCGCATTGCTGGCCGCATTATGGGCTTGATGATCGTGCATGGGGGGCCGTTCGGCTTCACCGAATTGGCTGAGCGCTTGAGCGTAAGCCGGGCCAGCATCAGCACGAATACGCGGCTGCTGGAAGACCTGGGCGTCCTCGAGCGTACCGCCGTACCCGGCGACCGGCAGGATTATTTCAGGCTGAGCCGCCAGCCCTATGCGCGGATGTTGAGGGGAATTGTGGAGCGGATGCGCCGCGCGCGCGAGGTTGTGGGGGGTGCACAAGAGGCGCTGCCGGATGATTTGATCGATGCGCAAGAGCGGCTCGCGGAACTCGATGCTTTCTACGAGGCGCTGATCGAAAGTTTCGTGACTGTCATAGAAGAGTGGGACAAGAAGCGGGCGAGCTTGGCTCCCCAAAGACGGGAAGGCGCGACGCAACCTGCTTGAACGCGATGCCGTAGGAGTTAGGTCTGTGAACAAGTCATATGTCATTGCTGCCCTCTTCACCCTCGGCCTCGCCGCGTGGGTGCTCGGCGGCTATGCGTTGAAGTCGTCGGGCAAAGAAACCCCCGATGCGCCGGCCGTCGCCAAGACGGCCGCGCCGATAACCGTTTCTGTACGCACCCAAGAGGCCAAGCCGGTCGAGCAGTTCATCGTCGCCCAAGGGCAGGCGGAGCCGAACCGGACGGTGACGATCCGCGCCGAGACCAAAGGCCAGATCTCCGAAATCCTCGCGGACGAAGGCGCCAGCGTCACTGCCGGCGACATCATCGTCAGGCTTGAGCCGAACGACCGCAAGGCAATGCTTCTGCGCGCCGAGGCGCGCGTCCGCGAGCAGCAGAGCGCGTTCGAGGCCTCCGAGTCTCTCGGCAAGAAGGGCTACCAGACACAACGCCAAGCGGATCAGACCTTCTCCTCGCTACAGACCGCCAAGGCCGAGCTGGAGGAGGCGCGCATCGAGCTCGAGCGTATCGAGATCAAGGCGCCTTTCGAAGGTGTCGTGTTGTCGAGCCCCATGGAACTCGGCGCCTTTGTCGATGTGAACGGCGAGGTCGCGACCATCGTCGACAACGATCCGCTGGTGGTCAGCGTCAGGATTACCCAGCAAGACGTCTCCGCTCTGAAGCTCGGCCAGTCAGCCTCGGTGACCTTCGCCACCGGTCAGCAGCGCGACGGCAAGATCCGTTATGTCGCGGCGCGGGCCGATGAGGACACGCGCACGTTCCGCGTCGAGGTCGAGCTGCCCAACCCGAACGGAGAAATTCCCTCGGGTATCAGCGCCGAGGCGAGGGTGCCTACCGGAACCGTTATGGCGCATTTCGTTTCGCCGGCGGCGCTGTCGCTCAACGACGAGGGCAAGCTCGGCATCAAGACGGTCGACGAGCAGAACAAGGTCACCTTTCACACGGCATCGATCGTGCTGTCGGATGTCGACGGCGCTTGGATCACGGGTCTGCCGCCCCAGGCGCGCATCATTACCCTCGGCCATGGCTTCGTTCAGATCGGCGAAGAGGTCCAGGTCGCCGAGGAGCAAGGCAAGGCCGAGCCTGACGGGTCGCGGGAAGCTGCCGCTCTTCTTCCCACGGGAAGCGTCGACGAGCCGACGTCCAGACGATGAATGCCCTGATCGACGCAGCCTTCACGCGCACCCGCACGGTGGCGCTGGCCTTCGTCATGATCATCGTGATGGGGACGGTCGCCTATATCTCCATCCCCAAGGAGTCCGAGCCGGACATCCCGATCCCGACGATTTACGTCTCGATGACCTATGAGGGCATTTCGCCCGAAGATTCCGAGCGACTCCTCGTCCGCCCGATGGAGAAAGAGCTTCAGTCCATCGAGGGCATCAAGGAGATGCGCGCCGTCAGCGCGGAAGGCTACGGCTCGGTCACGCTCGAATTCGATGCGGGCTTCGACCCCAATCAGGCGCTCCAGGATGTGCGCGAGAAGGTGGACATCGCCAAGGCCGAGCTGCCGCCGGAAACCGACGAGCCGCGTGTCCACGAGGTGAACGTGGCGCTGTTCCCGGTGCTCACCGTCGGCCTGTCCGGCAACGTGCCGGAGCGCACCTTGGTCAACATCGCCCGCGATCTGCAGGACAAGATCGAAGGCCTCCGCGGCGTACTCGAGGTCGATATCGGCGGCGACAGGGAAGAGTTGCTGGAGATCATCGTCGATCCCATGGTGCTCGAAACCTACAACGTGTCGTTTGCCGACGTTCTGAGCACGATCCAGCGCAACAACCGGCTGGTGGCCGCGGGCGCGCTGGAAACCGCCGCGGGGCGCATGGTGCTGAAGGTGCCGGGCGTCATCGAGGAGGTCACCGATGTGCTCAACCTCCCCGTCAAGGTTGCCGGCAACACCGTGGTCAAGTTCAGTGACGTTGCTTCCGTGCGCCGGACCTACAAGGATCCGCAAGGGTTTGCCCGTGTCGGCGGCAAGCCCGCGCTGGCGCTCGAGGTCAAGAAGCGCGTCGGTTCGAACATCATCGAGACCATCGCAAGCGTCCGCGAGGTCGTGGCGGCTGAGCAGGCAATCTGGCCGGCCGGCGTCGATGTGACCTTCATGCAGGACAAATCCGAGAATATCCGCGACATGCTCGGGGACCTCCAGAACAACGTGATCGCTGCAATCGTCCTGGTGATGATCGTCATCGTCGCGGTCATGGGCGTGCGGCCGGCTATTCTCGTTGGTCTGGCCATTCCGGGGTCGTTCCTCGCCGGCATCCTCGTCATCTACGGGATGGGACTCACGCTCAACATCGTTGTCCTGTTCAGCCTCATCCTCGTGGTCGGCATGCTGGTGGACGGCGCTATCGTCACCGTGGAGCTGGCCGACCGCAAAATGGCCGAAGGCAAGGACCGCAAAGTCGCCTATGCCGAGGCGGCCAAGCGCATGGCCTGGCCCATCATCGCCTCGACGGCCACGACGCTGGTCGTGTTTTTGCCGCTGCTGTTCTGGCCGGGCGTCGTGGGCGAGTTCATGAAGTTTCTGCCGATCACGGTTCTCGTGACGTTGGCGGCGTCGCTGGCCATGGCGCTGGTGTTCATTCCGGTGCTCGGCGGCATCATCGGCCGCGCCAACAAGGATGACGGCAAGTTGCTGGCGGCCATCAAAGCCGCCGAGGATGGCGATCTCGACTCAATAAGAGGCCCGGCGGGGTTCTATCTCGGCTCGCTGAAACGCCTGCTCGCGCATCCGGCGAAAATCCTTGCTGTCGCCGTGGTGTTTCTGATCGGTACCTATGTGGCGTTCGGCATGTTCGGCCGCGGCGTAGAGTTCTTTCCCGATGTCGAGCCCGATCTGGCGCAGGTCCAGGTACGAGCCCGCGGCGATCTATCGGTCCTGGAAATGGACGCCGTCGTGCGCAAGGTCGAGACCCGCATCTTGGCGCTGCCCTATTTCGAGGCGGTTTATGCGCGGACAATGGGATCTGGGAGCGCGCCGTCTCAGACGGGCTCGGCCGAGGATGTCATCGGCATCATCCAGTTCGAGTTCACCAATTGGCGCACCAGGCCGCCCGCGTCGAAAATCCTACAAGAAGTTCGCGAGCTGACCGCCGATATTCCCGGCGTAATCCTGGAGGTGCGCAAGCAGGAGGGCGGACCGTCGGCCGGCAAACCGGTCGAGCTGCTGGTGAGCTCCCGCGCCCCGGAGAAAATGCCGGAGACCGTCGAGCAGCTGCGGCGGATAATGCAGCAGATCGGCGGATTCGTTGATGCGCAGGATAGCCGGCCGCTGCCCGGCATTGAATGGCGGCTCAAGGTCGACAGAGAAAGGGCGGCCCGCAACGGCGCCGACGTCGCCGTGCTCGGCGATGCGGTCACCATGTTGACCAACGGCATCAAGGTCGCGGAATACCGGCCCGACGATGCTGATGAGGAGGTCGATATCCGCCTGCGTTTCCCGCTTGCCGAACGCAACCTGGAGCAGCTCGACCGGCTGCGCGTGCCGACCCCCAAGGGGCAAGTTCCGATCGGCAACTTCGTTACTTTCGAGCCGGCGCCGAAGACCGGCAACCTGAACCGCACCGATAGCCGCCGCGTCATCACCATCCAGGCCGACGTCGCCGAGGATCTGTTGGTCGACGATCAGGTACGCAAGCTGAAAGCGGCGGTGGCCGAGGCCGATTTCGACCCTGCGGTGACCGTGCGCTTCAAGGGTCAGGACGAGGATCAGCGCGAGGCGGGCAACTTTCTTCTGAACGCCTTCGTCATCGCCATCTTTGCCATGACCGCGATCCTGCTGACCCAGTTCAACAGTTTCTATCAGACCGCACTGGTGCTGAGCGCGATCATCTTTTCGACCGCCGGAGTCATGTTGGGCCTGCTGGTCACCGGTCAGCCTTTCGGTATTGTCATGGGCGGCATCGGCGTCATCGCGCTGGCCGGCATCGTCGTGAACAACAACATCATTCTGATCGACACGTATAATGGCATGAAGGCGCAAGGATTGCCGCCCAAGGAGGCCATCCTGCGCACCGCCGCCCAGCGCATGCGCCCGGTCCTGCTGACCTCAATCACCACTGTTCTCGGCCTCATGCCGATGGTGTTCAGTCTCAGCATCGACATCATCGGTCAGGATGTCTCGATCGGCGCGCCGTCCACGCAATGGTGGACGCAGCTCTCCAGCGCCATCGCCGGTGGGCTGACATTCGCCACGTTGCTGACGCTCGTGCTCACGCCCTGCCTCCTCATGATGGGGGACAACGCCTCCGCATGGCTGCAGCGGCGCCGGCAACGTTGGGCAGAAGGTTCCGGTCACGGCGCCCGGCCGCAGGCGGCCGAGTGATCGGCGCCGCGTCCTAAGACTGGCCGGCCTCCTCGTAGGCCTGGCGGAGGCGCTGCCGCAGCAGCTTGCCGTTCGCGCCCTTGGGCAGCGCTTCGACGCGGGCATAGATGCGCGGGCATTTGTAGCGGGCGAGGCGGCCGGCGACGAAATCTTCCAACACTTTCGCCTCGACCGGAGCCTCAGAGACATAGAACGCGGCGATGACCGTGGTGTCGGCCTTGACCGTGACTTCCGCGGCGGCGCTTTCCAGGATCGCGGGATGGGCGTTCAGCGCGCTTTCGACCTCGATGGGCGAGACCCGCACGCCGCCCGCGTTCATCATGTCGTCGCTTCGGCCAAGATAAGTGAGCGCGCCGTCTTCGCCCATGCGCACGTGATCGCCGGTCAGGAACCATTCCCCCTGAAAGCGCTGGGATGTTTCCTCCTCGGCGCCCCAGTAGCCCAGCATCAGCCCTGGGTCGCGCTTCGAGACGCCGAGAATGCCCGGCGTGTCGAAGCCGGCAGGCCCATCGTCGCCGAGCACCGCCACGCGGCGGCCGTCTTGCGGATAGCCCAACGTGCCGGGCGGGGCAGGATGGTTGGGCGAACCGGACACGAAGGTCGAGCATTCCGACATGCCGAACGCCTCGTAGACCGGCGTGCCGGTCGCGGCCCCCCAAGCGGCGCGCGTAGCCTCGGGGAGCTTCTCGCCGGCTGATAGCCCGTGGCGCAAGCTTGTGAGCGGCGGCAGCTTCGTTCTCAGGAGCCGGCGGTAGATCCCCGGCGCCGCGGCGAAGATGCTCGCGTCGTGTTGCTTCATCAGAAGACCGAGCTGGTCCGGCGTTACCCCCTTGCCGGGGATCAGCGCCGTCGCCCCGCGCGTCCAAGGGTCCAGGAGTCCCGTCCCGAGCGTATAGGTCCAGTTGAATGCGCCGGCATGCAGCAGACGGTCGCTCGCGGTCAGTCCGTACCAGCCTTCCCACATCATTCTGCGCGCCCAGATCGCGCGATGGGCATGGGTCACCGCACGCGGCTGCCCAGAAGTCCCGGACGTGTAGACGATGTAGCCGGGACGATCAGGATCGCCCATCGCGTAAGGCGCGGGCGGAAGCGCAACCATGACCCGCATGGCGCTCGCGGTCAGGACCGGGCAGGGCGGGTCCATGGGTAGCGCAATGCCGTCCTCCGCCACGATCAGTCGCGGCGCGGTGTCTCGGGCGATCTGGGCGACCTCGGGCGCGGTCAGGAGCGATGAGGTCGGCACCGGGACGATATCGGCGGCGAGCGCGGCGAGATAGCAGATCGGGAACTCCACGCTGTTGCCGAGCCGCATGAGCAGGCGGTCGCCGGGCCGCAAGCCTGCGTCGAGAAATCCACGCGCGGTTCCCAATACGGCAGCTTCGAGCCGCCCATAGCTCCAGTGTTCGGCCCTGTCCGGGTCGATGACGGAGAGCGCGATCTTGTCGCCAAGCGTTGACGCGCGTTCGAGCAC
>NZ_JBPPND010000109.1:0-20338 GCF_051306395.1 Methyloceanibacter sp. | reverse complement strand
CCTCCTCAGCTTCGTGCTGACCCCGCCGCTCGTCCTGCTCCGGCGCATCAAGGTGCCGCGCGTGCTCGCCGTCGCCATCGTGGTGGTGATGGCCTTCGCCATCATCGGAGGGCTTGGCTGGCTCATCTCACGCGAGGCGACCAATCTTGCGGCCGAGCTGCCGAGCTATCGCTACACGCTGTCGCAAAAGATCGACGCGTTTCGCGAGGGCACCTCGGAGTCGACGGTGCTGGAGAAGGCTGGCGACGTCCTCTCGGATCTCCAGGCCCAGCTCGACCAGCCCGCGCCTGACGCCGAGCCGGATTCGCCGGAAGTGGGCGAACTCGCCGAACGCCCGCAACGCGACCCAATCCCCGTCGAGATCAAGGAGCCGGCGCCGACCGGCCTCGCCCTCTACCGCTCCATCGCCGGAACCCTGCTACCGCCGCTCGTCACCGCCGGCATCGTGCTTCTGTTCGTGGTGTTCATCCTGCTTCAGCGAGAAGATCTGCGCGACCGCCTGATCAGGCTGTTCGGCGGCTCCGATCTTCAGCGCGCCACCTCGACCATGAGCGACGCGGCGACCAGGCTCTCGCGCTACTTCTTGAGCCAAGTTCTGATCAACGCGGCCTATGGCGTGTTTATCGGCCTGGCGCTCTGGGCCATCGGCATGCCGAGCCCCGTCGCCTGGGGCATCCTCGCCATGCTCATGCGCTTCGTGCCCTATGTCGGGTCGTATATCGCCGCCGCCGTGCCGGTGATCATCGCCGCCGCGATCGATCCCGGCTGGACCATGGTGCTCATGGTCGTGGGTCTGTTCGTCGTGGGCGAGCTGACCATGGGCCAGGTGATCGAGCCGCAAGTCTTCGGCCGTGGCACCGGCGTGACGCCCGTCGCTGTGATCGGCTGCACCATCTTCTGGACCTGGCTGTGGGGCCCGCTCGGCCTGCTCATCGCCACGCCCATCACCGTGTGCCTCGCCGTCCTCGGCCGCCACGTGGAGGGCCTGCGCTTCTTCGAAGTGCTGCTCAGCGACCGGCCCGCACTCTCACTGGAAGAGAGCTTCTATCAGCGCGCGCTGACCGGCGACGCGGCGGAGGCCACCTACCTGGCCGAGCTCCGCCTCAAGGATCAGAGCCTCGTGGCCTATCTCGGCCAGGTCGCGCTCGGCGGTCTGAAGCTCGCCCAGCAGGACGCCGAGCGCGGCGCGCTCGACCCGGAGCAGTGCGGGCGGATCGCCGCGACCGTCAACGAGATGCTGGAGAACCTCGCCGACTTCGATCCGCGCCGCTGGTTCTCGCGGCTGCGCCACATGACGGACAAGAACCATAACGAGGCGCACCCGGAAGGACTGGCCTCGCTCGAGGCACACGCCGAGGAGGAGGACCACGAGCTCGTCGTCGATCCGAGAGATATGGCCCCCGGCTGGGAGGTGGAGACGCCGGTGCTCGTCATCGGCGGGCGCTCGCTGCTCGACGAGGCCGCCGGCGCCATGCTCGCCGCCGTGGTGGCCAAGCGCGGCATCGGCGCGGAGGCGCTGCCCCCGGAAGACATCTCGCCCGGCCACATCACGGCGCTTTCCACCACCAGGGCGAAGCTTGTCTGTCTCTCATATCTGGGCATCGGCAGCGGCCCGGCGCAGATACGCTACCTAGTGCGGCGCTTAAGGCGCATCCTGCCCGAGGGCGTGGCTATCGTCGTGGCCTATTGGAGCCACGGCGCGGACGCGGAGCAGGTCGGCGCATTCCTGGAGAGCACCCGCGCCGACGCCTATGTCACGACGCTGCAGGAGGCGGTTGACGTGTGCGTCCAGGCCGCCACCGGCAAATTCGAGCCCGCATCGCATGAGCCTGAACCGGCGAGGGCCGGCGCCAAGCCCGCGTCTGGGGAGAAGGCCAAGAACACGCCCGCTGTCACCTCGCCGCCGAAGCGCCCGGCCCCCAAAGGTCGCAAGCCTCAGACGGCACCAGCTTAGGGTCCAAATGCGCCATGCGGCTATGCGCGCATGGACAGTATGCAACTCTCCGTTAAGGTCGCGGCCATGACCGAGACGCCCGCCGCCTCCGATTGGGCCACGGCCCGTGGCGAGAAGTGGCGCGATCAGCTTTCCGGCATGGAAGCGATGCTCGCGCCCGTGGACGAGCCGCTGATCGCGGCGCTCGGGCTCAATGCGCCGTGCCGCATCGCCGATATCGGCTGCGGCGGCGGCGGGACTACACTTGCGATATCACGCCGAGCATCTGCGGGAAGCGTCGTGCACGGCTACGACATCTCGGCCGCGCTGATCGAGACGGCGCGTGCCCGCATGCGTTCCGATGAACCCGCCATTGCCTTCACGCGTGCGGATGTCTCGACGGCGCCGGTGCCGGACGTGCCTTACGACCGGCTCGTCTCGCGCTTCGGCATCATGTTCTATGACGATCCGCCCGCGGCCTTCGCCAAGCTCACGCGCTGGCTCGCGCCCGGCGGCCGCTTCGCCTTCGCGGTCTGGGGCCCGGCAGCAGATAATCCATGGATGAGCAGCATCCGCGAGGTGGCGGCCGCGTTCATCGACGTGCCGTCGCCCGATCCCGACGCACCTGGCCCGTTCCGCTATGGCGGGGCGGACAAGCTGCTCGCCCTGCTCGACCGGGCGGGTTTCGGCGACCTCGAAGTGCGCGACTGGCACGGGGTGCTTCCGATCGGCGGTGGGCTGCCGCCGGTAGAGGCGGCGGACTTCGCGCTGGCGTCGTTTTCCGTCGGCGAGTTGCTCGCCGATGCTGGACCCGAAACATTCGAGTCCGTGCGCCAGGCCCTGACAGACCGCTTCTCCCAGCACCAACAGGGTGGGGTCGTACGTGTGGACGCGTTCGTCCACATCGTCACCGGCGCGCGGTCTCAGGCTCCTTGAAGCACAGCGCCATGAGGCCGCCGAGCGCGAGGGCGACGGCGAGGAACAGCAGCGCCGCCGAGAAGCTGCCCGTCGCTTCCCGCAAGATGCCGACGATATAGGCGCCGGCGAAGCCCGCGATATTGCCGATCGAGTTGACGAGCGCGAGGCCCGCGGCGGCGCCCGTTCCAGCGAGGAAGGCGGTCGGCAGCGACCAGAACGGTCCGAGGGTGGCGTAGAAGCCGACCGTGGCGACGGTCAGCGCGATCATGGTGGGGACGAGCGGCCCCGTGTAGGCGGAACACGCGAAGGCGGCAGACGCGACCAGGAGCGGCAGCGCGATGTGCCAGCGCCGCTCGCCGATACGGTCCGAGCGGCGTCCCCACAGCACCATGCAAACGGCGGCGAACACGTAGGGGATCGCGGTGATGAAACCGATGCTGAGGTCGTCGAGACCGTAGCTCTGGATGACTTGCGGCAACCAGAAGCCCATGCCGTACAGCCCGATCACGATGAGGAACCACAAAAGCCCGAGCGCCAGAACGCGCGGGCGCGTCATCGCCGCGCCGATCTCGCTATAGCCGATTTCCTTGGCGACGGCGTCTTCCGCCTCCATGCGCTCGGTCAGCGCCTGCCGCTCGTCCGGCGTGAGCCATTTCGCGTCGGCCGGCTTGTCGGTGAGCACCTTGAGCGCGAGCACGCCGAGCACGATGGCCGGCAGACCTTCGATGAGAAACAGCCAGTGCCATCCCGCTAATCCGAAAAAGCCGTGCATATTGAGGAGCGCGCCCGACACGGGCCCGCCGAACACGGTGGCGAGCGGTACCGAGGCCATGAACACGGCCACGATGCGCGCGCGCTCGGCCGCGGGGAACCAGTACGTCAGATAGAGAATAATGCCGGGGAAGAAGCCGGCCTCGGCGACGCCGAGCAGGAAACGCATCACGTAGAAGCTCGTCTCGCTCCACACAAGCGCCATGGCGCAGGCGACGAGCCCCCAGGATATCATGATGCGCGCGATCCAGATGCGCGCGCCGAAGCGATGCAGCGCGAGATTGCTCGGGACCTCGAAGGCGATGTAGCCGAGGAAGAAGATGCCGGCGCCGAAGCCGTACACGCTGGGCGAGAAGCCGAGGTCCTCGTTCATGTGCAGCGCGGCGAAGCCGACATTCACCCGGTCGAGGAAATTGACCGTGTAGGCGAGGCAGAGAAAAGGGATGAGCCGCCACGTCGCCTTGCGGATCGCCGCGGCCAAGTGGCCGTCTCTCGTCTGGTCTTGGTCCATCGGCCCCCCGGCTTGGCGTATGCTGGCGCGCGGCCGAGCAACTGATTCGGCCGACAACCTAGAGGAGGGCTCGAGACATGGCTATTTCGATGGATGAGGCCGCGGCGGCGCTTCGCGAGGCCATGCGCGAAACGGTGAAGCGATATTCGCTCTGGTATCTGATCCAGGGCGTGTTGCTCGTCGTGGCGGGCGTGCTGGCGCTGGTCTACCCGTTCATCGCGTCGGTCACCGTCGTCTTCCTACTTGCCTGGATCCTAATCGCCAGCGGCGTGCTGCAAGGCATCGGCCTGATCGGCGCGAGCAACGTGCCGCATTATTGGCTGCAGCTCATCTCGGCGGTGCTCGCCATCCTGATCGGCGTGATTCTGCTGAGCTCGCCCGATAGCGGGCTCCTGATCATGACGGTGCTGCTGATCGTCTATTTCATGGTGGAAGGCATCGCCAAGGTGATCTTCGCGCTCACCATCCGGCCCTTCCCCCATTGGGGCTGGGTGCTGGGCAGCGGCCTTGTCGGCATTCTGCTGGCGCTGATCCTGTGGGCGAACATGCCGCTCAGCTCCGACTGGGTGCTGGGGCTGATGCTCGGCATATTGCTCGTGTGCGAAGGTGCGGCGCTCACCTATCTGGCCTGGCAGGTACACACCGCGCCGGCGGTGAACGCTAGCTAGGGCGCGTTGGTCTCTTTGAGGAACCGGGTATAGATCCAGCCTTCCTCGGACGTGGCGGGGTTGCTCACTTGCACCCAGTTGCCGTCCCGTCCCGTGGAGCGGAATTTCGTGCCCTTCTGCACGACTTTCAGGACTTTGCCGTCGCCGGACGAATCGGCCCGGAGATTCACGGCGTTCGTGACCTCGACCCATTCGACGCCCGCGGCAAGCTCGCTGGCCGCGGCCACGAGCCGGCCGAGCGGGCCCGAGTCCTCAGCGTCTTGTTCTTGCGCCGCCCGGGGCTGTGCCAAGGGTGCGGGGGCCGCTTCCTCCGGCCCTGAAAGTGCCGCCTCGATGGCGCGCGCGCCGTCTCCGGTCCACGCCTGCTTGAGGGCTGCGAGCCCCGCCTCGCGATCGGCGACCCCGAGCGCCGCGGCCCGGGAATACCAAGCCTCCGCCGCTTGCCGGTCGGGCTTGATACCCTGGGCGCGGAGCGCCGAGACGAAGGCCGGGTCGTATGTGGCGCCGACCGCGAGCGCGGCCTCTCCGCTGCCTGCTTCCGCCGCGCGTTGATAATAGGCGCGGGCGCCGGCGAAATAGCCGACATCGATCATCTTCTGGCCGTGGGCCATGAGATCCGCGATACGGTCCTCCTCACCGGACCGTACGACGAGCCCGGCTGTGGGCGGGGGAGCCACATCAAGCCGGGTCGCCGTACGGGCCAGCACTGCGCCGTCGGCCGCAACGAGCTCGACCCGCAGGTCCGACGCGCCTGTTTCGTCTTGGGGCAGACGCAAGGTGAGGTCCGCGATCTCGTCCGCGCGCAGGTTCCATTCGCTGGTGCCGAAGGGGCGCCCTTTCGAGAAAGACGCGCCCTCGGGAAGATCGCGAATGGCGATTGCGCTGCGGGCGGGAAGAGCCTCGCCACCATCGATGGCGATAGCGAAGTCGATCGTCTCGCCGGCTTTCGCCAGGATCTCTTCCGGCGCGGTGAGCGCGATTTCCGGCTCTGAGATCAGCACCGGGATCGAAGGCGCGACCGCGGCCTGTTGGGCCTGCGCCGGCGCGGCGGCGCCTGCCTTCGGGCTCGCATCGGGTGGGAGCGTCCCGAACCACAGAAGACCGGCAAGGATCCCCGCCGGGGCGATAGCAACCGCCGTCAGCACGGCGACCACCCCTCGGGTCGGCGTGGAGAAAAGTCCCGGATCTTGCGGCGGCGTCACCAACGCCGCGTGCGCCGCGAGCGCTGGTATTGGCACCGGCCGGGTGGCGCGCAACGGCCCTGGGGCGAAGCGCTCCGCCATGGACGACACGGTGTGTTCGGGCTTTGTGGCGGATAGTTTTGCCCCGACGGGAAACTCCGCATCGAGCCGCTCCGCCAGAGTAATTGGCTTCGGCTGTTCCGGGACTTGAACCGATCTAAGAGCCGGCTGGACCATGGCACCCTCCTACACGCAATACCAAACGGGGGAAGCGGTCAGTTTTGTTGCGTCTTGCTCCATTCCAAAAAGGCGCGGAACAACTTGGTGCGTTCTTCGTCCGACCGAGGCGTTACGTCCGTGTCGGCTTGCGCCAAGAATGTCTCGAATTGCTCCCGCGCGCCCGCATCCGCGGCGACCGCCGTCTTGGCGCGATCGATCCAATTCTGCGCCAGGGGCGAACGCTTCCAGCCTTCCAGCGTCGCGGCGAAATTGACCTGCTGCCATTTCGGATGGCGTGGACTCACGAGGAACGCATCGAAATTGGAGAAGAAGCGTTCGACGAAGCGCTCGAGCTTTTTCGAGCGAACGCTGTCGTCGTCCCAGTTGAACGAAACCAGCACCGCGCACACGGCCACGGTGTCGATCCGCGTACCGTCCTCGATCAGCGCCGGGTAGTCCTCATCGGTCAGCGTTGCGGGGTAGGTCTCGTCCTCGAGCCCCTTGGCATAGGGTAAGCTAATGAGCTTCAACCCGCTGTCGGGTTCGACTTGGCTTAAGAGCGGCGCCGGCTTGCCGCCGATGACGATGGTGGCGTCGATTTCGCCGGACTTGAGCTTGGCGATCGCGTCGGCATCGTCGAGATGCACTTCGCTCACATGCACGCCGAGTGTCGCGAACACGTGTCGTGCGGTGATCTCGGTGCCGCTGCCCTCCGGCCCGAAATTGACGGCCTTGCCGTCCAGCGCCTGCACGTCTTCGATCCCGGCGCGCGCTAGCAGATGCATCTCTTCGTTGAACAGCTTGGCGACGTAGGCGATCTGACTGCGGAGCGGTCCGAGCTCGCCTGTCTTGGCGAAATGGCTGAGCACGGTTGCGTGCGTGATGCCCATGTCGACGCCGCGCATGAACAGGACGTCCTTTACCGTTTGCGCCGGCCCTTTGCCGATCATCGGCACGACGCGCAAGGCCGTGCCGTCATCGAGCACGGCGGCGATGTCCTGCACGATCTCCGTATCGCTGCCGTGTGCCGCGCCGGCCATGATGGTGACGGTGTTGTCGTTGATCTGCGCGCGGTACGTCTGGCGAACGCTCTCCGCCGATGGACGATCCGGCGCCTGCGTTTTGGCTTGCTCTGTGGCGCTGGCAGGCACCGCCGCGAAGAGCGGCAACAAGCACACTCCAATGACGAGGGCGAAACGCATCACTGGCCCCTCTATGAACTAGCGCCTCACCCCGAACGCGGGCCGGCCCGCTCGAAGCGCGGAACGGGACGACCCTGGTGCAGCCAATGTCTTCTTGCTTGCGGGAGAATTTCCCCGTCGTGCTGCGATCCCAGTGCGGCCCAATGGGAAGTGATAGATTCGCCGCTGTCAAGCAAAGAGGTTAACGAAACATAACAAAATCAATGTATTGCCGCATATGTGGCGACGAGGACTTGAAAAAGGCAAGATGAAGGCAAGTCATTAAGGGTGCTTTAACCAGAAATAATTGCCCGCCAACGGTAGTATTCCGTTACGTGATCTTTGCGCAGCAGTGACGCGCGGGCCGCAGGGAGCGGCGCGCCGCATCCCTAACGCCAGGACGATCGAATTGGTTTCCGGAAGGGGGACGTTTTAATCCGCGTCCATCTTGAGCGCGGCGATGAAGGCCTCTTGCGGGATGTCGACCTTGCCGAAGCTCCGCATCTTCTTTTTGCCCGCCTTCTGCTTCTCGAGCAGCTTGCGTTTGCGGGTGATATCGCCGCCATAGCATTTGGCGGTCACGTCCTTGCGGAGCGCACTGAGGGTCTCGCGCGCGATGACCTTGCCGCCGATGGCCGCCTGGATCGGGATCTTGAACATGTGCCGCGGGATCAGATCCTTCAGCTTCTCGACCATGGCCCGGCCGCGCGCTTCCGCCCGGGAGCGGTTCACGATCACCGATAGCGCATCGACAGGCTCGTCGTTCACGAGGATCGCCATCTTCACCAGATCGCCCTCCTCGTAGCCGGTGATGTGATAGTCGAACGAGGCATAGCCGCGGGACACCGACTTCAGCCGGTCGTAGAAATCGAACACCACTTCGTTCAGCGGCAGCGCGTAGACCAGCATGGCCCGGTTGCCCGCATAGGTGAGCGTCTTCTGCCGTCCCCGCCGGTCCTCGCATAATTTCAACACGGCACCGAGATGCTCGTCCGGCACGAGGATGCTGGCTTCGATCCACGGCTCGTCGATCTTGGCGATCTTCTGCGCTTCCGGCATGTCGGCCGGGTTGTGCAGCTCGATCATCGTGCCGTCGGTCAGATAGACGTGGTAGATGACCGACGGCGCCGTGGCGATGAGGTCGATATTGAACTCGCGCTCCAAGCGCTCACGAATGATCTCGAGATGCAGCAGGCCGAGAAAGCCGCAGCGGAAACCGAAGCCGAGCGCGGCCGAGGTCTCCATCTCGTACTCGAAGCTCGCATCGTTGAGCCGGAGCTTGCCGACCGCCTCGCGCAGGTCCTCGAAGTCGCCGGAGTCGACCGGGAACAGGCCGCAGAACACGACCGGCTGCGCCGGCTGGAATCCGGACAGAGCCTTTTCCGTTGGCCGCTTCTCATCGGTAATGGTGTCGCCCACGCGCGTGTCGGCCACTTGGCGGATGGAGGCGGTAAAGAAACCGATCTCCCCAGGACCGAGCCGGTCGCGCATCTCCTGCTTAGGGCGGAAGATGCCGACCCGGTCCACCTGATAGGAGCCGCCGGTCAGCATCAGGCGGATACGCTGACCTTTGCTGAGCGTGCCGTCTATGATGCGCACCAGCACGACGACTCCGAGATAGGCGTCGTACCATCTGTCCACGAGGAGCGCCTTCAACGGCGCGGCCGCTTCGCCCCGGGGCGGTGGCAGGCGCTGCACGATCGCCTCGAGCACGTCCTCCACGCCCTTGCCCGTTTTGGCCGAGATCTCGATCGCGTCATGGGCGTCGAGCCCGATCACTTCCTCGATCTGGGCGCGCACACGCTCGGGCTCCGAGGCGGGTAGGTCGATCTTGTTCAGGACAGGTACGACCTCGTGGTTGTTGTCGAGCGCCTGGTAGACATTGGCTAGGGTCTGCGCCTCCACTCCTTGAGTGGCGTCGACCACCAGCAGTGAGCCTTCGCACGCCGCCAACGAGCGGTTCACCTCATAGGCGAAGTCCACGTGTCCCGGCGTGTCGATCAGGTTCAGTTGGTAGAGCTGACCGTCCTTCGCCGTGTAGTCGAGGCGGACCGTCTGGGCCTTGATGGTGATGCCGCGCTCGCGCTCGATGTCCATGGAGTCGAGCACCTGCTCCTTCATCTCCCGGGCCGTGAGGCCGCCGCAGAGCTGGATCAGACGGTCCGCCAACGTCGACTTGCCGTGGTCGATATGGGCAACGATCGAAAAGTTGCGGATGTGGGAGAGAGGGGTCGGCGGACTCATGAGCGGCTACGTAGGGTAGCAACCGGCCACGGGTCAAGCTTGAGCATGCAACAATAAAGGCGAAACCATGGGAATGATTGCCGCAATTTTGCAGCTGTCGACGGCTAGAGGAGTCCTGGTAGGAAGGTGCCCCCACTCGACTGGAGATTTCAACATGTTCAAGAAGCTGCTTCTCGCCACGATCGCCGCAGGTCTCGTCACGGCCACGACGCTTCCGCTCCCGGCTCAGGCCGGCATGATGGCCGGCATGACCTGCAAGGATGCCGCGAAGGCGCAGTACCCGGACGATCGCAAGATGCGTCACGAGTACAAGAAGGCCTGCAAGGAAGCCTGGAAGGCGACCCAGTAGGCGGCTGAACTTCAATCAAAGTTGTTAGAAAGGGGGCTCTTGTGGGCCCCTTTCCCGTCTTTCGGGCCGATCCATTCGAAGAACGGATCATTTGACGGCCCGAGACGTTTTCCTTGGGCTGACGGGTGCGGCATAGCCCGTGCGTCGGCCCGAACAAAAACCAGGAGTAGAATATGACCAAGACAGTTCTTTTGGCCGCAGCGGCCACCATGATCCTTGCCGGCGCCACCATGACAGCGCCGGCGCCCTCCCAGGCCGGCATGATGGCCGGGATGAGCTGCAAGGACGCCGCGAAGGCAAAGTACCCGAACGACCGCAAGATGCGTCGCGAGTACAAGAAGGCCTGTAAAGAGTCGTGGAAGATGCATGGCGGCAAGACGGGCATGATGGGCAAGTTCAAGCTCCGCAAGGACCGCTAGCCTGCCGCCGAGCCTTCGCTCGATATGACTTTGAGAAGGGAGTCCCCCTCGGGCTCCCTTTCTCTTTGCCGCACGAGAATTGATTGAACCCCGCAGCCTTTGTCTGTAGTGGATTCACTCGCGGCCCGAAGGCGATTGACCGATGGCGTCAAAGCAAGGCCTTATCGCGCCGCCGAACATTGCGCCTATCCTCACAGGAGAGATCTCATGCTTAAGAAAGTGTTCCTCGCCGCAGCCACCTGCGTCGTCATCGCCGGCGCTACGGTCACCGCGCCGGTCACGGCCCAGGCCATGACGTGCGAAGACGCCGCGAAGATGAAGTATCCGGACAGCATCATCGACCGCGCCAAATACAAGCGGTCCTGCAAGAAGGCCTACAAGGCGTCCATGGGCAACGAAGGCCCGCTGGCCAAGCTCAAGATGAAGATGATGGACAAGAACTAGCCACCGCGCACGTCAAGTGAGTTTTCAGAAGGGGGCCTCGTCGGCCCCTTTCTTTTTGCCTCGAATGCAACAACCCAAAATCAACTGGATCGTAACGTGCTAGGCCTTATGGCTGGCGCGCGGCGACTCGCCGTGCACCCTCGACAGGAGAGACTTCATGCTGAAGAACGTATTTCTGGCCGCCGCCGCGTCCCTGATCCTCGCCGGTGGAATGACGGCCGCCGCGCCGGTTCCCGCCGAAGCCAAACCCCGCTGCGACGCCCGCGCGGACGCGATGTACCCGCACAACAAGAACGCACGCAAGGCCTACAAGAAGGGCTGCAAGTCCGACCACCGCGCCTGGAAGAAGCGCAACGACAAAGGCATCTGGATCGTTCTTTGATCCGGGTCGCCGCTTGAATGAAAGGGGCCTTGCGTCAGCGTAGGGCCCTTTTCCGTGTCAGCTGCTCTTCTCGCCCCAGATCTCGGCGAGGCGCTGGGCGCGACCGCAATTCCATTTATAGAACTTGTAACTCACCGGATTGAGGTTGTGGTAATCCTGGTGATAGTCCTCGGCCGCGTAGAAGGTGGTCGCCGGACGGATCTCGGTCGCCACTTCTTTCTTAAAGCGCTTGGCGATCTCCTGCTTCGTGGTCTCCGCCAGCTCCTTCTCTTCGTCGTCCGACACGAAGATGACAGTGCGATAGGCCGGACCTTTGTCGCAGAACTGCCCGGACGGGTCGAACGGGTCGATATTGTGCCAATAGTGCTCGAGCAGCTTGGCGTAGGTGACCTTTGACGGGTCGTAGGTCACCTTGAGCGCCTCGACATAGCCCTTGTGGCTGCCATAGGTCGGGTTTGGCGTCTTACCGCCCGCATAGCCTGAGACGGTCTCGGTGACGCCGTCGACATGATCGAAGACGTCCTCGACGCACCAGAAGCAGCCCCCGGCGAAGATCGCCGTCTTGGTTTCGGCCGCGTGGGTGCTGTAGGCACCGCCCGCGAGCACGGACGCGGCGAGAAAGGCCGCCATCAGGCCGGCGCAAATCCATCGCGCAATCATGGGATGCCTCCACATTGTTGTCTGCCTGCAACGATAAGGAGCGGGTCAGTGCGCGCATAGATGGTCTCGCGTGACCGTGATTGGAAGTGATGCATAGTGCGCCTTGCGCATAAGCGCTTGGGGCGCCTCGCTGATCTGGGCTATTGAGGGGGCCATGCAAACCACCCTGTCCTTGCCGCCAGAGGCCATGAAGCCCGCCTACGACGTGGTCGTAGTCGGCTCCGGCTATGGCGGCGGCGTGGCAGCCTCCAGGCTCTCCCGGGCCGGCCAGCGTGTCTGTGTCATCGAGCGCGGCCGCGAGGTGCCGACCGGGGCCTTCCCCGCGCGCCTGCCGGAGCTGCGCCGCGAGCTGCAATTGAACGGCGGGAAGATGCGCTCCGGCTCCCGCACCGGGCTCTACGATTTCCGGCTCGGCGCGGACATCCATGTGCTCGTCGGCTGCGGTCTCGGCGGCGGCTCGCTGATCAACGCCGGCGTGGCGCTGCGCCCCGACGCGCGCGTGTTCGCCGATCGCGCTTGGCCGGAAGCCATCAACCACGACGGTCTGCTCGATCTCGGTTTTGAGCGCGCGCGCGCCATGCTGCGTCCGGCGCGCTATAGCGACGCGCCGGCACTTTCCAAATACCGTTCGCTCGAGACGGCGAGCGCCGCCTTCGGCCAGTCTCCCGTCGCCGCGCCCGTGGTGGTGAGCTTTGAGCAGACGGTCAACCCCGCGGGCGTCACGCAAGCGGCCTGCACGCTTTGCGGCGATTGTTGCTCGGGCTGCAATGTCGGCGCCAAGAACACCGTGGCGATGACCTATCTCCCCGACGCCCACGCCCATGGCGCGGAGATGTTCACCGCGCTCACCGTCAGTCACGTGGAGAAGCTG
The DNA here is from genome assembly GCF_051306395.1 of Methyloceanibacter sp. GTDB lineage: Bacteria > Pseudomonadota > Alphaproteobacteria > Rhizobiales > Methyloligellaceae > Methyloceanibacter. The sequence continues at coordinate 7,587 of NZ_JBPPND010000109.1, read as the reverse complement.
AGCGGCGGCTGGCGTGTCCACTTCGCGCCGTCCGATGACAAGAACGGCGCCCCGCAATCCGTCGATGCGAAGTCCGTGGTGCTGGGGGCCGGTACGCTCGGCTCTACCGAGATTCTACTGCGCTCGCGTGAGCGCGGCTTGAAGCTTTCCGACAAGCTTGGAGAGCACTTCTCCGCCAACGGCGACATCATCGCCTTTGCCTTGGGCGGCCGCGAACGGGTGAACGCTGTCGGCGTCGGCGAGCCGGCGAAATTCACCGGCGATACGGTGGGTGCGTGCGTCGCCGGCCAGATCGAGCTGCCCGACGCGGGCGATCTCGACCGCAGCATGATCATCCAGGAAGGCGTGCTGCCGTCCGCCCTGGCCCCCCTCCTGCCGGTGTTCTTCCTATCGGGCGGACGGATCCTTGGCGCGGCGCAAAGCTTGATCAAGGGCGTGTACGAGGGGCCGCTCTCACACCTGCACACCTTCTTCGTCGTCTCCCATGACAATGCAGGGGGCCGCCTCACGCTGGCCAATGGCAGCCTCCAGGTGAACTGGCCCAATGTGGCGGACCAGCCCGTCTACACGCGGGTCGATGAGGCGCTGACCAAGGCGGCCGAAGCGGTCGGCGGGCGCTACATCAAGAGTCCGCTGGCCACGACGAACATGGGCACCAAGCCTGCCACGGCGCATCCGCTCGGCGGCTGCGGCATGGGCGAGGACGCGAGCTCAGGCGTGGTCGATCACAAATGCCAAGTTTTCGCCGGCCCAAGCGGCGGGGAGACCCATGCGGGGCTCTATGTCTGCGACGGGGCGGTGATCCCGCGCTCCATCGGCTGCAACCCGCTGCTCACCATCACGGCGCTGGCCGAGCGCGCCATGGTCCACCTTGCCCGCGACCGCCATCTGGGATTCGATACCGAGGCGATTCGCGCGCCTGCCGAACGGGCCATGAAACGTGCCATGACATGAGGATTGGCTGACCATGCCAAGCCGCCCGCTCAAGTCCTGTGCGATCAAGCCTCTGGGCGCCGCCGCGGCGGTCATTGGGCTCGTTGCCGGCGGCGGCGCTCTGGAGGGCGCGGTCCGTATCGTGCCCTGCGCAAGCACCGAATACACCGCCTCGATCGGCGACGCGGCGACGAAGGCTCAAGGGCCCGACCGGCTGACCCTCGTACTGGTGGGCGATACCGGCTTCAATCCCAAGGGCGAGCCGGTCAGGCCCGAAGGTTTCCAAAAAGACGGCAAGGCGGTGGGCTTCTCCGAGTCGCTGTCAGGCGTGGCGCGCGAGGTCGACGGCGACCTCGCCTTCGTCAATCTCGAGACGGTCGTCACCGACCGCAACGATCTCACCCCCGACAGCAAGGGGCAGACATCGCCCTACAACTTCAAGAGCCATCCCGCTGGGCTGAAGGTGCTCATCGATACCGGCTTCAACCTGTTCTCGCTCGCCAACAATCACGCGATGGACTACGGCGCGAACGGCGCGGAGGAGACGCTTTATCACATGGCCATTGCGGCGGCGGAGCGCGCCATCGCCTATGCCGGCATCGGCGCCAATTTCGAGGAAGCGACACGGCCCGGCTGTCTCGAGGCTGGCGACATGAAAATGGGATTTGCCGCCATCGGCATTATCACCGGCCAGCGCCCCGAGCATCGCGCCGGGCAGGACAAGCCGGGGCAAGCGGGCTACCGCAACGAGAAGGATTTCCAGTTGGTGGTGAACCGGCTCGCCGAGCTTCCGGCCGACTATCGCATCCTCTCCATTCACTACGGGCTTGAAGGCCGGGTGGTTCCGGACCAACGGCAATTGAGGGATTGGCGCGGCTATGCGGCCGGCGAGAGGGGCATCGACCTGATCGTGGGTCATCACCCGCACGTGGCTCAAGGCGTGGAGCGCGCAGGGGACTCGCTGATCTTCTACGGCCTCGGCAACTTCCTGCATCCCGGCACCGCCGAGATGAAGCGCTTCGGCATTTGCCGCGACTACGGGTTGATGGCGAAAGTGCATCTGGCGAAGCTCGAAGGCGATTGGAAGGTGGGCGCCATCGAGGCGATCCCGCTGACGGGGACGCACATGAAGCCCGAACGCTTCGCGCCTGAGCAGTCCATGCAGCGCATCTTCGCGCTGAACTATCTCGGCGCGCGGCTCGGCGACGGCGCCACTTCGCAAGGGGTGCGTTTCATGCCGCGCAAAGACGGCTCGGGGCTTTATTGCTCGCAAGGAGCCGAAAGTCTTGGCGGCAAGGTCGGCGCGCTGTGCGCAGGCTTCCGGCCGGCGCCTGCCATTCCCACGAAGCTCGCGCGGCACCTGCAATCGGCTTGCGCCGACAAGCCGTTCTATGGCGCTAGCCAGAAGAAGCGCCGCGAAACACCATCGTTTTTAGGATTTGGCCGGCGCTAGCGGGCTCTAGCCGCGCAATTCGCCGCCGGTGGCTTTCGTGACAGCCGCCACCACCTTCTCCGCGACGGCGTCGATCTCAGCTTCCGTCAGCGTCTTATCGCGCGGCTGAAGCGTCACCTCGATGGCGAGCGACTTCTTGCCTTGCGCCACGCCCTGTCCGGTGAACACGTCGAACACGTTCACCTCCGAGATCAGTGCCCGATCGGCACCGGACGCCGCGCGCACCACGTCGCCCGCGGCCACGCCGGCATCCACCAGGAAGGCGAAGTCGCGCCGCACCGCTTGAAGATCGGAGGCATCGAGCGCGGCCTTGGCGGTGCCCTTCCGCTTGGCCAACGGGAGGTTGTCCAGATAGAGCTCGAAGGCGGCCATGGGCGCTTCGGCATCGAGGGCGGCGAGCGTGTCGGGATGCAGTTCACCGAACACGCCGAGCGTCACCTTGGGCCCAAGCTTCAGCGCGCCGGAGCGGCCCGGGTGGAACCAGGCGGGCGCCTCGCGGGTCACTTGGATGTTGGCTTGGCTGAGCCCGAGGGCCGCAAGGGCTGCGATGGCGTCGGCCTTGACGGCCGCCCAACCGGCTTCCGGCGCTTCGCCAGACCAATGACGGCCAGAGCCCTCCAGCGACGCGTTGCCGAAGCGCACACCCGTGGCGGCGAGATATTGATCCTCCGGCGCAAGGCCGCGATAGGCCTGGCCGAGCTCGAACAGAGCGCCGTCCGAGAAATCCCGGTCACGGTTTCGCTTGGCGGCGGTGATGAGCCCGGGCAGCAGGCTCGGCCGCATCTGGGCGAGCTCCGTGGAGATCGGGTTGTCGAGGGTGAGCGCAGGCTGGCCTCCGCCGAATAGCTTCGCCTCTGCCACCGGCACGAACGACCAGGTCACCGCTTCGACCAGCCCGCGCGCGGCAAGCAGCCGGCGCACCAGCTTGACCCGCCCCTGGGTTTCGGTGAGCACGGGCGCAGCTACGCCTGCGAGCCGCTCAAGCGGCGTGGCGGGGATCTGGTCGACCCCGGTCAGGCGTACCACCTCCTCCACGAGGTCGACGGGCGCGGCGATGTCCGGGCGCCACGATGGCGGCACCGCCTTCAACACATTGGCCTCGCCATCGAGCTTGACGCCGAGCGCCTGGAATTTGCGGCGGATGTCGCGATGGGGCAGCGAGAGACCGCTTAAGCGGCCGATCAGCGTCATGTCGAACTTGAAGGGCGCGTTGGGCCTGGGCGTTCTGCCGGCGACGGTCACCGCGCTGGGCTCCCCCCCGCACAAGTCAAGCATAAGACGCGTGGCCAGCTCAAGTCCGGGGACAACGAACTCCGGATCGACGCCGCGCTCGAAGCGGAAGCGCGCGTCCGACTGGATGTTCAAGGTGCGCCCGGTGCGTGCGGTGCGCTTCGGATCGAAATAGGCCGACTCGATGAAGACGTTAGCGGTCTCGTCCGTGCAGCCGGTGTCCTCGCCGCCGATCACACCGCCGAGGCCCAGCACGCGGGCGTCGTCGGCGATGACGCACATTTCCTCGCCGACCGCGTAGGTCTTGTTGTCGAGCGCGAGGAATTTCTCGCCCGCCTTGCCGAGCCGCGCGCGGATCGCGCCTGAAAGCTTGTCCGCGTCATAGACGTGGAGCGGCCGGGCACGGTCGTAGGAGATGTAGTTGGTGATGTCGACCAGGGCGTTGATGGGGCGCAGGCCGATGGCTGTCAGGCGGCGCCGCAGCCATTCGGGGCTCGGCCCGTTCTTGACGCCGCGGACCAGACGACCGGCGAAAACGGGGCAGGCGTTCTTGGTCTCCTTGGCGAATTCGAGCTTGATAGGAACGGGATTGTCGAAGGTACCTCTGACCGGCTTGATCGTGTCCTTCTTCAGTTTGCCGAGACCTGCTGCGGCGAGGTCGCGCGCCACGCCGCGCACACCGAGGCAATCGGGCCGGTTCGGCGTGATCGCAATGTCGAACACCGCATCGTCGAGGCCGAGCGCCTTGGCCGCGGCGCTGCCGACTTTTGCCTTCGGGCTAAGCTCGATGATGCCGGTGTGCTCGTCGGACAGCTCGAGCTCTCTCTCGGAAACCATCATGCCGTTCGACTCGACGCCGCGGATCTTGGCCTTGGTCAGCGTGAAGTCGAGGCCGGGGACGTAGGTGCCGACCGGCGCGAACACGCCCTTCATCCCGGCGCGCGCATTCGGCGCTCCGCACACGACTTGCAGGCGCTCCTTGCCGGTATCGACCTCCAGGACCTGGAGCTTGTCGGCGTCAGGGTGCCTCTCGGCCTTCACCACCTCCGCCACGCGGAAGGCCCTTAGAGCGGCCGCGGGGTCGAACACCTGTTCGATCTCGAGCCCGATGCGGGTTAGCGTGTCGGCAATCTCCTCCACGGTGGCGTCCGTGTCGAGATGCTCCTTCAGCCATGAGAGGGTGAATTTCATGGCTAGCGGCTCAGCCCCGCGGCGAGCGTGGGAACGGCGAGCGGCGCGAAGCCGTAGTGCTTCAACCAGCGCAGGTCGCCCGAGAAGAACGCGCGCAAGTCCGGCATGCCGTATTTCAGCATGGCGATGCGGTCGATCCCCATGCCGAAGGCAAACCCCTGATACTTCTTGGGATCGAGGTCCACGGCATTCAACACGTTCGGATGCACCATGCCGCAGCCCAAAATTTCAAGCCATTTATCGCCTTCGCCGATCCGGATCTCGTCGCCGACCTTGGCGTAGCCGATATCGACCTCCATGGACGGTTCGGTGAAGGGGAAGTGGCTCGCGCGAAAGCGCATTTTCACTTCCGGCACTTCGAAGAACGCCTTGCAGAATTCCTCCAGCACCCATTTCAGGTGGCCGAGATGGGTCTCCTCGTCGATCACGAGACCTTCGACCTGATGGAACATCGGCGTGTGGGTCTGATCGGAGTCGCAGCGATAGACACGGCCGGGCGCGATGACACGCAAGGGCGGCTTGTCGGCGAGCATGGTGCGGATCTGCACCGGGCTCGTGTGGGTCCGCAGCACGGGCCGCGTACCGTCGGCGCCTTCGGCGAAATAGAACGTGTCGTGATCCTGCCGCGCCGGATGCTCGGGCGGAATGTTCAGCGCGGTGAAATTGTTGAAGTCGGTCTCGATGTCCGGGCCTTCCGCGATGCGGAAGCCCATATCGGCGAAGATCTCGGTGATCTCGTCGGTGACCTGGCTCACCGGGTGAATGCGGCCCTCGCTTAAGGGCCCCTCGCGCACCGGCAGCGTGACATCGGCGTGCTCATGGGCGAGCTTCGCCACGGTGGCGGCGCGGGAAAGATCGGTGTGCCGCGCTTCCAGCGCCTCGGCCACGGCGGTCTTCACCGTGTTTACGGCCTGGCCGAAGTCCCGGCGCTCTTCGGGCGGCATCGACCCGAGCCGCTGCATCAGGGCGGACACCCGGCCCTTCTTGCCGAGCGCTCCGACACGCACCTCTTCGAGCGCGCCGAGATCGGACGCGCGCGCGATCGCCTCAAGCAGTTCTGCTTTGAGGCTGTCGAGCTCTTGCGCGCTCATGATCTTGGCTCCTCGCCACAGATCGCGGGGCTCACGCCCGCGCGGTAGCGGAGGCAGCCTCGACCAGACCCTGGAAAGTTTGCGGCTCGTGCACGGCGATATCGGCCAGAACTTTCCGGTCGAGATCGATCCCGGCCTTCTTCAGGCCGTCGATCAGCTGACCATAGGTCGTGCCGTTGGCGCGCGCGGCGGCGTTGATGCGCTGGATCCACAGGCTGCGGAAGGTGCGCTTCTTCACCTTGCGGTCGCGATAGGCGTATTGGCCGGCCTTCTCCACCGCCTGCTTGGCGACGCGAATGGTATTTTTGCGGCGGCCGTAATAACCCTTGGCCTTGGTCAGCACTTTACGGTGCCGGGCATGGGCGGTAACGCCGCGTTTCACACGGGACATAGCAGTGCTCCTTAAGCTGGTCTCGCCCCAGGCCCTATCGGCCGTAAGGGAGGAAGTATTTCTTCACGACCTTGGCGTCTTCGTCGGCAAGGACCATGGTCCCCCGGGCATCCCGGATGAACTTGTTGGTCCGCTTGATCATGCCGTGCTGCTTACCCGCAGCGGCGCATTTCACCTTGCCGGTGGCCGTAATCTTGAATCGCTTCTTGGCACCGCTCTTCGTCTTGAGCTTGGGCATTTGGCTTCCTTTTGGGCCGGTGCTGGCTTGAAGCCTGCCCGGCGTTCTTGAAATTGCTGATGGAAAGCATGCGAGCCGCCACGGCATGCCCTGCCGGGCGGCTCCTTGAAGGGCGGGTTATAGAGGGATTTCGGCCTCTATGGCAAGCGTCTAGGCCCTAACGTGGGGCCAGAATCATGACCATCTGGCGCCCTTCCAGCCGCGGCTCCGATTCCACTTTGGCGATCGCCGAGGTGTCGACTTTCACCTTGTTGAGCAGCTGGACGCCGAGGTCCTGGTGGGCCATCTCGCGGCCCCGGAAGCGCAACGTCACCTTGACCTTGTCACCTTCCTCGAAGAACCGGTTCATCGAGCGCATCTTCACGTCGTAGTCGTGCGTGTCGATATTGGGCCGCATCTTGATCTCTTTGATCTCGACGGTGCGCTGCTTCTTGCGCGCCTCGGCGGCCTTCTTCTGCGCCTGATATTTGTATTTGCCGTAATCCAGGATCTTGCAGACCGGCGGCTCGGAGTTGGGTGAGATCTCGACCAGGTCGAGGCCCGCCTCCACGGCGCGCTCGCGTGCGTCTTCGATGTCGACCACGCCGACATTCTCGCCGGTGGCGTCAATGAGCTGGATTTTTGGAGTGTCGATGCCCTCGTTGATACGGGGGCCGCCCTTGTTCGGGGTAAGCTTCATGGGCCGTCTTACGATGTTTCAATCTCCTTAGTTACGATGCGCCCTCGCCGCGGCGAGGCACGGGGCGCGGAATAGCGAATTCCAAGATCAAACCTTCTATAGATGGCGATTAAACCTGACAAGTCGCGCCGTAAGGGCCAAGCCCCGATCCTCAACGCCCTGTGGCGTCTTCGGCCCTTGTGAGGCTGACTGCCATCGCCGCGTAAAGCGCCGCAAGTCCGGCCAACGCCGTCAGCCAGCTTTGCCACAGTCCCCAGGCGAAGGCGAGGATCATGACGAACGCAGCAATGTGGGCCAGCTCGTAGGCTTGGCTCGCGCGGGGCAACCGGCCGACGGAGACGATCACGGCCGCGCCCGCCACTATGAAGAGAACGGCGCCGA
>NZ_JBPPND010000108.1:0-4102 GCF_051306395.1 Methyloceanibacter sp. | reverse complement strand
ATCCTAAAGTCGGTGGCTCGCATTCGGGGACTATGGCCACAAATGCTTAGCTCTTACTGTTTTGGTGCGCTCGGGCCTTCGCCAGATTGCCTTGCGGGTCTTTCATGAAGGCCGCTTTGGAATCCTCGGTTTCGAAGTAATAGGTCATACCGTCGATCTGAGTTCTGATGGAGCAATCTGTCTGCACCTCCTTACCGCGTGCTAGGCCCATGGCGCACAGGTTGCCATACCTCACAGGGCGGATGACCTCCGCGGTAGCCATAACCTCCTGCCACCACCGCTCGAGCGAATTGTCGGGCGCCGAGTGTTCTAATGCTTGCGGCGGCTTTCCATAGGCTCGGTCAAGGATCGCGGTGGCGGCGGAAACTCGAGCAGATGCGGCACAGTCCCCACTCGCGACTTCAACGAGGGTGAGCAAGGCAGTCTCTGCGTGCTCCTTCGCCATTTCGGCCATTTCACGTTTTGCCTGTCCGACCTTGCCCTTTTTTCGCCCTGCTCCTGGACGGGTGCCACCTCTGGCCATCGCAATTGATTCCTTCGATTTTTTTTCATTTCTGTTCACGCGGATCATAGAGAGCACCCTAAGCATACTCGGTCAGCTCCGAGTCGGCCCCCGCGGCCAACGACTGGGCACGCGGATCGGCTCGCCTGCGCTCTCAGCATGTCGGCACTCGTACAGACGCGGAGAGTTTTGGAAACGAAAGTCCTTGTGCCACGCCTCGAACTCCTCGGTGCCCGGATCCACGAACCAATGGTCGCCTTCGCGCCGGACGCTTTTGGGCTTGAGCGCAGACTCGATGTAGGGGATGGGGTCCTGAGTGCCGACGCGGCGAGCAGCGTCTACGGCATTGAGGACGCGATCAGGATCAGCGTTCTTGAGCCAACGCCCGAGGTTTGACCTGGCCGTTCGCTCTGTTAGCCCAAGGCTTACGAGTTGGCGAGGGCAGCTCTTCCAGACCAAGTCCGTTTTCAGCTCACGCACAGTTGCGTTAGCAACTGTGATTGACGGTTCCTTTGACGGTTCTCCTAAATCGGAAACAGTTTTCCGGTTGGCCTTGCATGAATTTCCGGTAGGCGCCTTTGACCTGCCGGAAGTATTTTCCGGTTGGCTTAAATGGAGCCGGTAATAGTCGGAGGTGCGCCAGCCCGCGTCGGACTGGCGGCGCTCGCGGCTCAGGAAGCCGCCTTCCTCAAGGAGCTTGAGCTTCGTCCTGATGGTCCGGTCGGTGAGCTCGGTGTCCTGCGCCAGTCGTGCCTGCGAGGGCCAGCACTCGCCATGCTCGTCAGCATAGTTGGCGAGTGCCAGGAGCAAGAGCTTCGCCCCGGTGTCTCCCACGGCTGTTCCGAGCGCCCAAGAGATTGCCTGGACGCTCATGTCGCCGCCCTCGGTGCGACACGCGCCCGCCGTTCCTTAGCGGCGTGGGTGCTGGAGATGTCGGCGGTCATAGCCGGCACCCCACTTGGTTGAGGCTGGGCGGCGCTCTTTATGTGCGGTGGGGGGAATTCTTTAGTCGGGAAAATTCCCGTAACGTATTGATGCACCATCGCTGCTTTTCTCCATAGTCGGGAGAAAAGCGCTTGAAAATCAGAACGGCAGGATGGACTCTTAATCAGCGGGTCCACGGTTCGAGTCCGTGTGCGCCCACCATATCCCGCTTCCACCACGCCGCCTGGCCGCGAGACGGCCAAAAAGGCAAAATACGGTCTGCAAGAGTGTTGAGGCGGGCAGCGGAGCCCGCTGCCTCGAAGGCGGCCGTCAGTCACCCGCCGTTTGGAGAATTTAGATGCCGAGAGCTACGAAGATCGTTGTCCTGGCCGCCGCAGTTCTACTCGGCTCCGGTTCTGCCTCGCCAGCCGAGGACGCCGGGGAGGGCGAGTTTGGCGGCGAATGCGTCATGGGTCTCGCGCTCGGCAAGGACATCCAGACCGATTGCTCGGTCAGCACGGTCTATAGGGGCAAGACTTATTGCTTCGGCAATGAGACCGCGCGGACGCTCTTCCTCAAGCGTCCCGACGATTTCCTGCTCCAGGCGCACATCTACTATTCCAGCAAGCAGGACGCCGAACAGGAGTAGGGGACTTTTTCCTCTTACGATCCCTTAGGCGGCGTGTGGGCTTCGACCACTTCACCTTCGGTATCGACGATCACCACGTCGAGATCATTCTCCTCGCCCTTGGCGAAGGTGAAGCGGAAGTTTGGGTTGGTCGAGATCGAGAAGGTGGTGTCGAGCTTGAACACGAGCTCGCCGTCGCGCTTCACCGTGACCTCTTTCACGTAATGCGCCGGGATAAATTTCGCGGTGTTGATGTCGAGCTGCATGCCGTTGTGGTTCGGATGCTTGATCATCACTTGTCCCGACCAGATCGGATTCGAATCCACGGCGGGTGCGAAGGTACGAACGAGCGTCTTGCCCATGTCCGCCGTGTCGGCCTCGGGGTCCTTCGCCTGCATGGCAGCGCAACCGCCAGCCGCGGCCAAGAACTTGGTGGCCATGTGCAAGCTGCCGTCCTCGGTCTCCAGGACCGCACGGACATGGGAGAAATTGTCGATCCGCACGCGGGTGGAGAAACTGCGCTCTCCAACGCTACCGGCCGCCGGTCCGAAGTTGAGCGTGGCGACCTTCGGGTCCGGATTGTTATCGATGAAGAGCGTCAGCGACTTGGGCTTTCCCTTCACCCACGGGGGTATGCGCACAGTCAAGGGAACCAGCGCCGCATCCTCGACCTTCTGCGGAGTCTCAAGCACCACCATGTCATCCTCTCGGATGTAGCGGTCGCCGAAGGCCTGCTCCTTGAGGATGGGCCACATCTTCTCCTCGGCGGAAGCGCCGGGGGCGGCCAGAACGAGCATCGATAGGGCAAGCGCCGGCGCGCCGCAGGCGCGTGCTAAGCTCTTGAAGGAATAGGGCATATGCCGTGCTCCTGAGGGACGAATTTGTAGGGAGTATATCATTCCCACTCCAGTTCCGCGAATGCCGCGGTGACGTTGCGGACATGATACTGGTCGAACAGTTTCCAGGCATCTTTTTCCGAAAATCCGGCCGTTTTTGTTGCCTCCGCCAGGGTCTTTCCTTCGGCGATCTGACGGCGCACATCCGACGCGATGGTGGCGAGATAGCGCTGCTCGGGCTCCAGCGCCCGGGGCAGCTCCATCGTCTTGGGCCCATGTCCGGGCACGACGCGGGCAGCCTTGCGGTTGCCTAGCTCGTCGAGCAGGGCGAGCCAGCCCTTAATCGAGCCGTCGATGGTGGGCACATGCACCGAGAACAGGAGATCGCCGAGAAACAGCGTATCGGTCTTGGTATCGGTGACGATCAGATCGTTGTCGGTATGGGCGGTGGCTTGCGGTTCGAGCAGCAGCTCTCGGTCGCCGAGAAACAGCGTGGTCGGCTCTTTGATGGCAAGCGTCGGTAGGATGATTTCGCTGCCCGCGAAGGCCTCGTCCCCGAGCATCTGCTTGTTCGCGGTGAGGTAGCTTCCCGCGCGGTTGCCGAGCGCTCTGGCGAGTTTGTAATGTCCGACGAATGTGGGGTTGTCCGTCTTGAAGGCAGCATTCCCCAGCACGTGGTCGGGGTGCATATGGGTGTTGATCACATATTTGATCGGCTTGTTGGTCACCGCGCGGATGGCGTCACGCAGATCCTCGCCCATCACCGCGCTGCCCGACGTGTCGATCACGGCGACGGCTTCGCTGCCCACCACGAAGCTCGCATTTGCCACGTCGCCGCGATTATCCGGCGATTGCACCTCGTAGCGGCCCTGATGCACGAAGACGCCTGGCGCCACTTCGCTCACATCGGCCGCCGCGGCATAGGCGGGAACGTAGCGGAGCAGGGGAGAGGCGGCGAGCGCCAGTCCCGCTCTGAGGACAGTCTTTCGCGATATGAGGAGTGGCGTGCACATGACTCTCAGACTGACGTAATGCTTGTAAGCCCGCGAAAAAAGACCCTGCCACCTCCCGCCCCGCCGCTGAAATAGCGAAAAGACGTGGATCGGAGAGGGCCGGCTTAAAGCCGGCCCTTCTTGTTTGGGTTGCGTTCGTATAGGTTACGAGAGCACAAGAGGGAGGGAACCTGCATGCGACTTATTCTTATTCTTATCG
>NZ_JBPPND010000107.1:0-2910 GCF_051306395.1 Methyloceanibacter sp. | reverse complement strand
GGATCAAGCCGAGCGTGATGCCGACATCCTCGCCGCGGCCCAAGAGATTGTCCGGATCGAACAGACGGAAGGCGAGGCCGAGCAGCGTGGCGTTGGGGGCGAGCGTGATGTAGCGCTTGTCCCAGGTGAGCCTGATGCCGAGCGTCTCCCGGCCCTTGTGCAGGCCCTTGGTCACCACGCCCACATCGCGCATGGTGGCGGCGTCGGAGCCGGAGAACGGGCCTGTAAGCGCGAAACAGGGAATCTCTTCACCCTTCGCGAGCCGCGGCAGGTAATGCGCCTTCTGCTGTTCGGTGCCGTATTTCTCGATCAGCTCGCCGGGACCGAGCGAGTTCGGCACCATGACGATGGTGACGCTGTCGGCGCTCTTTGACGCGATCTTGCCGAGCACCAGCGATTGCGCCTGGGCCGAGAAGCCCAAGCCGCCATGCTCTTTCGAAATGAGCATGCCGAGAAAGCCTTGCTCGCGGACGAACTGCCAGATGTCGTCCGGCACGTCGTGCAGCTCGTGGCGGATGCGCCAATCGTCGAGGCGCTTGCAGAGTTCTTCCGTGGGGCCATCCAAAAATGCGCGCTCTTCGTCGGTGAGGGAGATCGGCGCCACGCGGCGGAGCTTGGCGAAGTCCGGCGTGCCTGAGAACAACTCCGCGTCCCAGCCGGTCGTGCCAGCTTCCAGCGCCTCGCGCTCGGTTTCGGAAATCTTCGGCATCGCGCCCTTCAGGGCGCGGTAGGCAGGTAGCGTGAGATATTGACGCTTGAGATCGGGAACGCTCGCGGCGAACAGCAGGCCGGCGACCAGCCAGAAGGCGAAGGTCCAGAACGGAAAGCCAAGGCCGATCTGAAGAATGAGCGTGAAGAGCGCGACGGCGACCGCCCAGGTGCGAAACGTGGCGCGGTTCATCGCCAGCGCGAAGAACGCGGCCACGGAGAGAACAGCAAAGATTAGCTCAGCCACGGGCGGCCTCCAAACTCGCCTTGATCCCGATGCGTCCCCGACCCATGCGCACTCTCAGACGCAGGCCGCACCCTGCGCGCGGCGCGCGCAAAAGGCGGTCTTTCGCCCTCTATGGTGCCGATGGGCCATGGACTCAAGGGTCTTCTCGCGTTTTCCGCGCCCGCGCGAATCGCCGGGACTGGCTGATGTTAGACAGCAAAACTATCGACGCACTTAACACGAAAACCCGACACTTCCTTGTAAGCACGGGGTGAATTGGCTAAGCAGGGCTTGGCAATTGTCTGGCCCAAATAAGCTGGGGAACATCATGACGGAAGAGCCAGAGCGCCCACAGCTCAGCCCCTATCAGGTCCAACTCGAAGAGGGCAAACGCTACGCCTGGTGCCGCTGCGGGCGGAGCCAGAAGCAGCCCTTTTGCGACGGCGCCCATGCCGGCACCGGCATCGAGCCCCTGATGTTCACCGCCGAGCGCACCGAGATGGCGCTGCTGTGCGGCTGCAAGGACACCGGCGATCCGCCTTATTGCGACGGGTCCCACATGCTGCTCTGAATTTGGGCATGCACAGGGCGAGCCCTTCTTGCTAGAAAGACCAAAGTGGGTACGGCTCACTTTCTTTAAGTCTGCAATGCCCGTTCGGGGGAAGGCGAGGCAGGCGTTTCCATGGCCTATTTCCTTCAGCAGCTGATCAACGGTCTCGCCCTGGGGTCCATCTACGGGCTGATCGCCATCGGCTACACCATGGTCTACGGCATCATCGGCATGATCAATTTCGCCCATGGTGACATCTTCATGGTGGGGGCGTTCATCGCGCTGATCGCTTTCCTGGCGCTCACGGCGCTCGGCGTCACGGCGATCCCTCTCGCGCTTCTTATCGTGCTGATCCTCGCCATGGCACTCACCGCCGTGTGGGGCTGGACGGTGGAGCGCCTCGCCTACCGGCCGTTGCGTGAATCCTTCCGGCTGGCGCCGCTCATCACTGCCATCGGCATGTCCATCGTGCTGCAAAACTTCATCCAGGTGGCGCAAGGCGCGCGGGTGAAGCCGCTCCAACCCGTCATCACCGGCGGCTACGAGCTGTTCAAGCAGGGCGAGTTCACGGTGATCGTCTCCAACATCCAGATCCTCATCGTGGTGACGATGCTGGTGCTGATGACCGCCTTCTGGCTTCTGATCAATCGCACCGCTTTGGGACGCGCACAGCGCGCTTGCGAGCAGGACCGGCTGATGGCGGCGCTGTCGGGCGTCAATGTGGACCGCACCATCTCGCTCACCTTCGTGCTCGGCGCAGGCCTCGCGGCGGTCGCAGGGCTCCTGTACCTGCTCTATTACGGCGTGATCGATTTCTTCATCGGTTTCATCGTCGGCATCAAGGCGTTCACCGCGGCCGTGTTCGGCGGCATCGGCTCGATCCCCGGCGCCATGATCGGCGGGCTCATCATCGGGCTGATCGAGACGTTCTGGTCCGCCTACTTCACCATCGAGTACAAGGACGTGGCGGCCTTCTCCATGCTCGCCATCGTGCTCATCTTCTTCCCGACGGGCCTCCTGGGGCGGCCCGAGGTCGAGAAGGTCTAGATTGGCCGGGCCCGGCACATCGTTCCGTCAGCGGCTCTCATCAGCCCTCGCCGATTCCCTGATCGCCGCGATAATCGCCTTTGCCCTCTTCTCGCTCGTGCTCGGCCTGCGCACCGAGGACAATGTTACCGGGCTGACGCTTCAGCCGCGGCCCATGCTGCTCGCGGTCGTGGTCGGAATCGTGTTCTTCGGGCGGCTCCTCCTCAACCTGTTCGTCTGGCAGGCGGAGTATCCGCTCACCGCGCCCTTCGCCAAGCTGTTCACGCGGGAGCCTTTCGAGAGGCGCGATATCATGGTGCTCGGTGCGACGGCGGCATTCGGCGCGATGGCGTTTATCGTTTCCGCCCTGCTCGACGCACCGGCGCTTGAGCTGATCGGC
>NZ_JBPPND010000106.1:0-4833 GCF_051306395.1 Methyloceanibacter sp. | reverse complement strand
GGTGAGGTGAAATACGGCAAGCCAATCCTCGATCGCATCATTAGCCGTGATATCTCCCTCGGCGACGCCGCGAAATGCGCGCTCATCTCTTTCGACTCCACCATGCGCTCGAACGTATCGGTCGGCCCGCCGATCGACCTCATGATCTACCGGCGCGACTCGCTGGCGCCCGGCTTCTCCATCCGGCTGGAGGACGACGACCCCTATTTGCAGGCAATCCGCGATGGTTGGGGCGGGGCCATTTACAAGGCCTTCCACGACATCAGCCACGATCCCGGCTGGAAAATCTGATCGCGCGCGGGGCGCCCTAGCCAGTGCAACGCTAACTTTTATACAACGGGCTTGCGTTAAAAAGCCTTCGGTTTATAGGCCGGAGGAGGTGCGCAGCGTCATGAGTATCCACATTCACCATGTCGAGCCCGGGCACGTGGTCGATGACCAAGCGGCGCTTGAGCAATTCCAGAAGCAGTGGGCCACCTATCAGAAGCTGGTGGATCACGACGCTGTGGCCAGCAAGGAGGCCGGCGCGATCCTGCACGACACGCTGGCGGCGGTTCGCGAGCCTTTCGATTTTCTAGATATTGCTTGCGGCGATGCCGGTCAGATGAGGACGGCGCTCGCGGGAACCAAGGTCTGTCACTACCAGGGCATCGACCTGTCGGAGCCTGCGCTTGCCCTCGCCGCCAAGAATCTGGAGGGCGTCCCCTTCGGCGTCGGCCTGGACCATGGCGATTTCGTCTCCATCCTCACCGCCCGGCAGGACCCATCGGACATCTCCTGGTGCGGCCTGTCCCTCCACCACCTTAAGACCGATGGCAAGCGCAGCCTGCTCCAGGCCCTGTGCCGGTCTACCAGCGACTTTCTGATGATCTACGAGCCGACCAAGCTCGATGGAGAGGATCGTGAGGGCTATTTAAGCCGCTTCACCCGCGTCAACAAAGACGCCTGGACCTTCCTCACGCCCGAGGAATGGGAGCAGATCTACCATCACGTCTCGACCTGCGATCTGCCGGAGACGGCGGAGACCTGGATGGCCATCGGCCGCGAGGCCGGCTTCGCCGAGGCCAGGCAGATCTATCTCGACCCGACCGGATTTTACGGACTTTACCGTTACGACCGGTAGCGGCGAAAAGCCGCCGCCGTCACTGAGAAGAGGAAGACCATGCCACACGCGGGACCGCTCCTTGAGAAACCGCTTCAGCTCTCCGACTTGTTGCAGGTCGGCCTGAAGGGTCGACCCAACGATCCGGCCCTGATGTCGCTCGAGGCAGTGATGTCCTGGGCGGATCTTGAAGAGGCCTCCACCCGGCTTGCCGCCAACTATCTGGCGCTCGGCCTGAAGCCGGGCGACCGGGTGGCCTCACTCATGCCCAATCGCGTGGCGCTGATCGTCCACTACATCGCCTGCTTCAAGGCGGGGCTCGTGCTCACGCCGCTGAACTATCGCTACATGCCGCCGGAGATAAACCACGCGCTGGATGTGAGCGACGCCAAGATCATTCTGAGCCACGCTGAACGGGCGGAGGATATCGCGGCGAGCAACGCGTCGAACCTGCCGCTTGGCGTGATTTGGTACGGGGCCGAGGAGAGCAAGCAGCCGAGCATCGAAAGCCTCATCAAGGTCGAGCCGAAAAACCCTGCCTTGCCGCAGATCGATCCGAAAGCCCCCGCGGCGATCTTCTTCACTTCCGGGTCCACCGGCCCCGCCAAGGGCGTCACCCATACCCGCGAGTCGCTCGGCTGGATGTTTGCCAGCGCCGTGCAAGGCTTCGAAGTCACGCCCAACGACGTGGTGCTGCCGGGCTCGTCCTGCACCCATATCGGCGGCTTCACGTTCGGCATGTCGGCGCTCTCGGCGGGTGCGCGCCTCGTCATCGCGCGGGGCTTCGATCACGAGGAGATCGGGCCGCTCCTGCGCACGACCCGGCCCACGCTGCTCTCCATGCTGCCCACGGCGCTGCTCCATCTCATCCGAGAGCACGACATGAACCCGGCCGACTTCACGTCGCTACGGCTTGCCCGCTCCGGCGGCGACAAGGTCTCCGCGGAGCTGGAGAAGGAGTTCATGGCGCTGACTGGCAAGACGGTGAGCGAGGGGTATGGCATGACGGAGTTCGGACTTGCCGCGCTCAATCCGCCAACGGGCGTGGACAAGCTCGGCTCGATCGGTCTTCCGGGACCCGGTTTCGTGTTCTCTATCCGGGACGAGGATGGGGCCGAGCTGCCGCTGGGTTCGGAAGGCCGCCTATGGGTGCGGACGCCGACCCAATGCGCCGGCTATTGGAACGACGTCGAGGCGACCGCCGAGGTGCTGAACGAGGGGTGGTTCGACACCGGCGACGAGATGAAGCTCGACGAGGACGGCTACAGTTGGTTCTGCGGCCGCCGCAAGCAGATCATCGTTCATGACGCATCCAACATCTCCCCGCAGGAGGTCGAGGACGCGCTTCTCGCGCACGAGGCCGTGGAGCTTGTCGGCGTGGTGGGCGTGATCAACGAATCGCACGGCGAGAATGTGCGTGCCTATGTCGAGATCAAAATCGGCGCGGAACCGCCCAAGGCCGGTGAGTTGATCAAGTTCGCCAAGGAACGGGTCGGCTACAAGGCGCCGGAAGAGATCATCTTCATCGAGAAAATGCCACTCAATCCCACCGGCAAAGTCGACCGTGTATCGCTCAAG
Source organism: Methyloceanibacter sp. (assembly GCF_051306395.1). GTDB lineage: Bacteria > Pseudomonadota > Alphaproteobacteria > Rhizobiales > Methyloligellaceae > Methyloceanibacter. The sequence goes on along the minus strand of NZ_JBPPND010000106.1, from coordinate 2,153 downwards.
AAGATCGCCGCCGCCGAGCACGGCCATCACGTCTAGAGCCTGATCGGGTTCGGTGCGGACGGGCACTGGCACGGCCTCCTGACCCGCCTGTAGCCGCCCGTCGGGCACGCGATCTTTATGGGAATAATGCGCGGCAAAGGGTTCCGGATCGCCGTTCGGCATGGCATTGAGCACGGCGAAGCACGCAAAAGGGCCGCAAGAAGAATGAGCCAATCCCCGAGCCCCAAGGCCACCAAGACCGCCAAGACCAGAGCGATCAGCAAGGCCGAAGCAGCCAGTAAGGCCAAGTCGGACAGCGCGGCTAGGAAATCAAGCGCAGCTTCGAGCGCAAGGCACCAGGAGGGGTTTCTCGGGCGGCTTCGGTCCGAGCTCGGACTGATCGCGGGCATCGTCACCACTGTCCTCTTCTACACGGTCGGGAAGGAGTGGATTGCCGACCTCGATAATCTTCCCTGGCTCGTCTTCACGTTCGCCTGGCTGTTCGGCGTGATGATCTGGTGCGCCTTCGGCGTCGTGCGCCATGCCGATGCGCTCGCCGAGATGCTGGGCGAACCTTACGGCACGTTGATCCTCACCATCGCAGTCATCAGCATGGAAGTGGCGATTCTGGCGACCATCATGCTCGACGGTACGCCGAGCCCGACATTGCCCCGCGAGACGATGTTCGCGATTCTGATGATCGTGCTGAACGGCATGGTGGGCACCGTGCTGGCGATCGGCGGGCTGCGCCATATGGAACAGCAATACAATCTGCAAGGCGCGCTGGCTTACCTTGCCGTGATCACGCCGCTTGCCGCCATCGCGTTGATCCTGCCGACCTTCACGCAATCCACGGCGACGTCCACCTTCACCGCGCCGCAGGCCATCATTTTCGGCACGCTGACGGCGCTGCTCTATGCCGCCTTCCTCACCATCCAGACAACGCGTCACCGCAATTTCTTCATGCAGCCGAAGGCGCGCGCGAAAGACGCCGATCTCGCGGCGCCGGCGAGCCCCGAACCCCATGTCCATGGACCGGTCTATTCCGCGCCGTATCACGCGGTTCTGCTGATCGCCACGCTGCTGCCCGTCGTCCTACTGTCGAAACCACTGGCGAAGCTGCTCGACCACGGCATCGAGCAGATCGGTTTTCCCATCGCGCTTGGTGGCGTTCTGATCGCCGTCCTGATCCTGTCGCCTGAATGGACGGCGGCCTTACGGGCCGCGGCTCGGGATCAGCTACAGCGCGCCGTGAATCTGAGTCTCGGCTCGGCTCTTTCCACTATCGGCCTCACAGTGCCGGTGGTGCTGGCGATCAGTGTCCTGACGGGGACGCCGATCGAGCTCGGTCTCAACAATGTCGAGATCGTGCTCCTCGCGGTGACCCTGTTCGTGAGCCACATGACGTTCTCAGGAGCGCCTACCAACATCCTGCTGGGCCTCGTCCACCTGGTTCTGTTCGCGGCCTATCTGGTGCTGATCTTCAAACCCTAATCCACTCAGCCCCTCAAGTGCGATGGCCTAATCCACGATCAAGGCCTGCACGGTCTGGAGCGTGTCAGCCTCCTCCGCCGGCTTGTCCCAGCGGATGCGGTGGATGCGGGGAAAGCGCATGGCTATCCCCGACTTGTGCCGCGTGGAACGGTGCACCGAGTCGAAAGCCACCTCGAACACGAGCTTGGGCGCGACCTGACGCACGGGCCCGAAACTGTCCACGGTGTTGCTCCGCACGAAGCTATCGAGCTGCTTCAGCTCCTCGTCCGTGAAGCCGAAATAGGATTTCCCAACTGGCACAAGCTCCGGCGCGCCCGTTTCGCCTTCACGCCAGGCGCCGAACGTGTAGTCCGAATAGTAGGAGGAGCGCTTGCCGCTGCCTCGCTGGGCGTACATCAGCACCGCATCGATCATCAGCGGCGCGCGCTTCCACTTGTACCAATGGCCTTTGGGGCGCCCGGCGAGATAGGGGCTCATCCGGCGCTTCAGCATCAAGCCCTCGATGCCGGTTTCCCGCGCGCCGGCCCACAGCGTCTCGAGCTGCGCCACGGTGTCGAAGCCGACGATCTCCGAAACGTCGGTCCGCGCCGGCGCGTTCTTGGCGTGCCAAGCTTCGAGCCGCGCCCGGCGCTCCATGAAGGGCAGGGGGCGCAAGTCCTCGCCGCCCTCGAACAAGAGAT
>NZ_JBPPND010000105.1:0-3133 GCF_051306395.1 Methyloceanibacter sp. | reverse complement strand
TCGAGTTCCCGGTGAAGCGGCAGGATCAGGGTAGCGTTCTCGGCGATCCGCAGATTCTCGCGAGAGATGGTGACACCGAGTGCCTCGATGCGGGCGATCTCTTCCACCAAGGCCCAGGGATCGACCACGACACCGTTGCCGATCACCGCGAGCTTGTTCTTGCGCACCACGCCCGAGGGCAGCAGTGACAGCTTGTAGGTCGTGCCGTCGACCACGAGCGTATGGCCGGCGTTGTGGCCGCCCTGAAAGCGCACGACCACGTCGGCGCGCTCGGACAGCCAGTCCACGATCTTGCCCTTGCCCTCGTCACCCCATTGGGAGCCGACGACCACGACATTGGCCACGATAAAGTCCCCTAAATTCTGGAGAAAAACACAGAAACGGCCCCGCGGAAGCGCAGGGCCGTATGCCGTTATAGCGCGGCTTCGCGGCCAACGCGAGTACTGCTACCGCGATTGTTCTCCGCGCCACGGCTCGCGGGCCACGTGCCGGATATGGATGATCCAGATCTCATCCTCCACAATGCGATAATAGATGATGTACGGGTAGCGCCCGAGCCAGTGCGCATGCACGCCGAACGCTCTGATCAGCGGGCTTCGTCGCGGATTACCGGCCAAACGTGCGATGCGTTCCTTGATGAAGGCCTTGACTTCTCGCGCAGCGCGCGGATTACGAGCGTCGAGATAGGCGAAGATTTCTTCCCGATCCGCGAAGGCACGCGGGGTATAGCGGACCCTCATATGCCGTGGCGTCTGTCGGCTTCGGCAACGACATCATCCGGAACGAATTCGCCGCGCTCCGCCTGCGCAAGGCCCTCCCGAATGGCCATGCGCGTTCTATCGTCAAGCGGAATGGCGGACCCATCAGCGTTGGTTACTGATAGCAAGAGAGCGGCAAGCGCATCCTGATCTTCTTCAGGGAGCGCCTGCACTTTAGCGATCGCTTGTTCCCACAATTTGCTCATGGCTGGAGTATAGCGAACCGCTGGACCGTTGCCAGTGCGCTCAGGCCGCTTTGGCTAATGCCTGTTTCTCGCACATGAAGGCCCAGTCGAGCCACGGCATCAGGGCTTCGACGTCGGAGGTCTCGACCGTGGACCCGGTCCAAACCCGCAGGCCCGGAGGCGCGGCGCGATACGCGGCGATGTCGTACGCCACGCCTTCCTGCTCGAGCCGCGCCGCCATGCGCCGCGGAAAATCGTCCCGCGACTCAGGCGACAGCGCCGCGATCTCGGGATCGACGACCTTGAGACACACGGACGTGTTGGAACGCGTCTCGGGGTCGGTCGCCACGAAATCCACCCACGGGGTTTTTGCAACCCAATCGGCGATGGCTTTTGCGTTGGCGTCGGCGCGGGCCATCGCGCCCTTCAGGCCGCCGATGGTCTCGACGAAGGCAAGCGCGTCCATATAGTCCTCGAGGCACAGCATGGACGGCGTGTTGATGGTCTGCCCCGCGAACAAATCGTCCATCACCTTGCCCTTGTTCGTCATGCGGAACAGCTTCGGCAACGGCCAAGGTGGCGTGTAGCTTTCCAGCCGTTCGATGGCGCGCGGAGACAGGATCAGCATGCCGTGCTGCGCCTCGCCGCCCAGCACCTTCTGCCAGGAATAGGTCGCGACATCGAGCTTGCGCCAATCGATGTCTTGGGCGAACACGGCCGAGGTCGCATCGCAAATGGTGAGACCCTCGCGGTCGCCCGCGATCCAATCCGCGTTCGGCACGCGCACGCCCGAGGTGGTGCCGTTCCAGGCGAACACCACGTCGCGGCTGAAATCGACTTGGCTGAGATCCGGCAGCTCCCCGTACGGCGCGGTCAGCGCCCGGATGTCGGCAATCTTGAGCTGCTCGACGATGTCGGTCACCCAATCGCTGCTGAAGGCTTCCCAAGCGAGCACGTCGACGCCGCGCGGTCCGAGCAGCGACCACAGCGCCATCTCCACCGCGCCGGTGTCGGACGCGGGCACCAGGGCCACGCGATAGCCGTCCGGCAGCTTGAGCAGCGCGTGCGTCTTGTGAAGCGCCGCCTCGATGCGCGCCTTGGTCTCCGGCCGGCGGTGGTTGCGGCCGAGCAGCGCGCCCTTGAGCGCTTCCAAGGACCAGCCCTTGTGCTTGGTGCAAGGGCCGGAGGAGAAGCGCGGATTTTCGGGCCGTTTCGCCGGCTTTGGCGGTGTAGTCACGAGCTGATGCACCTCTTGTTGTCGTGCCCGCGAAGGCGGGCATCCAGTAAGCCAAGGCGCGTCCGATAGTAAAGGCCAGTGGTTAGTGGATCGCCGGCCCATCGCCCCCCGAAGGCTGGTCTCAGCGTCATCCGGCTTGATGCTTCGGGCCGCAGGCGGGTCAAGCCGGGCGATGACATCGAAATTGATTTCGACAAAAAACCGCCCGTCGCGAGGACGGGCGGTAAGGCTGACAGTCTGGTGGTGGATGGGCTACTTAAAGGCGACCGGCATCGGCGCGGCAGTCTGATGCCCCAGCTTCCAGCGCACGCCGAACATCAGGTCGTGCGAGGTGATGTCGTTGATGTCCACGCCCGCGTAGGAGCTGGAATTGTCGTAAGCGGTGACGCGGCCGCTCCGTGCATCGCCGAGATCGAGGTAGCGATAGGACAGGTCGAGCGTGACCGATGGATTGACGTCGTAAGCGAGACCGCCATAGAAGGCCCAGGCGAAATTCGTCTCCGTGTGATCGGCGCCATAAGCGACACCAAAATTCGGCACGTTGACGTCCTTCAGACCCAGCACGGAGATCGACGCAAGGCCGATACCGCCGCCGACGTAAGGCGTGACGCACCTATCGGTGGGAAGATCGATATAGGCGTTGGCAAGGCCGACCCAGCTCTCGATGTCGGCGGTGTATTCATTCGTGCCGGGCAGGAAGAGGCCGTCGGCGTCGTTGCTGGCTACGCTGAAGGAGCCATTACCGCCAGGATAGCGGTCCTGGGCGATGAATAGAGACTTGCCGCGATATTCTCCGGTGACGTCGAACCGCAGCCAAGTATTGAACTGGTAGCCGACACCGATGCCGAACAGCGGCGAGCTCTTGATGTCCTCGTGAGACACCTCGAAGTCATTGAACTCGAAGAGTTCGGTGCTGATGTCGCCGACGGTAGGATTGGCGGCACCGACGAAAC
>NZ_JBPPND010000104.1:0-4458 GCF_051306395.1 Methyloceanibacter sp. | reverse complement strand
CGCGGCGCGGGCGACGCTGATATCAAGTCTGCGTTCCGCAATCTCGCCAAGGAGTGCCATCCCGACCGCTGCAACGGCGACCCCACCGCGGAGCAACGCTTCAAGGAAGTCAACGAGGCCTACGAGGCCCTGAAGGACCCGCAACGCCGCGCGGCCTATGACCGCTTCGGCCATGCCGCCTTCGAGGGCGGCGGCGCAGGGTTCGGCGGCTTCGGCGCCGGGGGCCCGCACGGTTTCGGCACGGATTTCTCCGCCTCGATGTCGGCCATGTTCGACGACCTGTTCGGCGAGTTCATGGGCGGCACGCGACGGCCGCGACAGCGCTCAGGCCGCGAGCGCGGCGCCGATCTCCGCTACAACATGGAGATCACACTCGCGGAGGCTTACGAAGGCAAGACGGCGCAGATCCGCGTACCGACATCCGTCACCTGCGATGACTGCTCGGGTTCCGGCGCCAAGGCCGGCACCTCGCCCACCGCCTGCCGGACTTGCGGCGGCGTCGGCAAGGTTCGGGCAAGCCAGGGCTTCTTCACCATCGAGCGCACCTGCCCGGCCTGTCAGGGCCGCGGCGAAATGATCGAGACGCCATGCCCGTCATGCAACGGGGCGGGCCGCGTTATCCGCGAGCGCACCTTGTCCGTCACCATTCCGGTGGGTGTGGAGGACGGTACGCGCATCAGGCTTGCCGGCGAGGGCGAAGCGGGCGTGCGCGGCGGCCCGCCCGGCGATCTCTACATTTTCCTGTCGATCAAGCCGCATGAGTTCTTCCAGCGCGACGGCGCCGATCTGTTCTGCCGCGTGCCCATCGCCATGACCACCGCGGCGCTCGGCGGCCAGATCGAGGTGCCCACCATCGACGGCGGCCGCAGCCGCGTGAAAGTGCCCGAGGGCTCGGAAAGCGGGAAGCAGTTCCGCCTCAAAGCCAAGGGCATGCCCGTGCTGCGCTCCAAGCAGCAGGGCGACCTCTACATTCAGGTCGAGGTCGAGACGCCGAAGAACCTCTCGCGCAAGCAGCGCGATCTGCTGAAGGCGTTCGAGGAGGCGTCCAACCCGGACACGAGCCCGGCCTCGGCCGGATTTTTCGCCCAGGTGAAGGAGTTCTTTGAGGGTATCGGCGAGTAGCGCCTATCCCTTCCCGCCTGGATTGACGTAGATTGGAGTTCTCTTCAGCTCCCGCGCCCCCGTCCCGCATCAGCATTAGCGCGGTCTTCAAGCGAGATGACGATGCCCGGCGAGCAGCCCGCACGCGACGCCAAGAAGAGCCCGGCGAAGACAATGGAACTCCGCGAGCCCAAGCTCATGGTGCGGGCGGCAAGAGCCACCGTCGCCGTCATTGCCGTCATCGCGCTAGCGAGCGTCCTTTGGTACGCGCAGACGGCGATCTTTTTAACGTTCGCCGGCATCCTGCTTGCCATCGTGCTCTACGGCGCCAGCAACTCGCTCTCCAACCTCACCGGCCTGCCGCGTTTGCTGATGCTGGCCGTGGTGGCCCTCGCCGGTCTGGGCGTTCTCGTCCTTGCCGGCTGGACCGCAGGACCGACGCTCGGGACACAGATCGCGCTGCTTGCGCAGAGCATCGCCGCCGGCGTCACCACGCTTACCTCTAAACTTTCGACCTTCATCGACCGCACGGAGCTGCTCGAGAATATCAACCTGGTTCAGGTCCTCGGCAACTTCATGAGCCAGTGGGGCATTGCCACCGGCGCCACCTCGGTCGCCATGTCCGTGTTCGGTCTGTTCAGCGCCGGGCTTATCGTGCTGTTCTTCGGCGTCTATCTCGCCGCCGATCCGCACACTTACGTCAATCTGGTGGCGCAGCTCGCACCGGAGGACAAGCGCCAAACGCTGCTCGAGCTGCTGTACGAGACCGGCGATCTGCTGCGGCGCTGGCTGATCGGGCAGTCGATCACCATGTCGGCGGTCGGCGTCTTCACCTATCTCGGGCTGTTGATCCTTGGCGTACCGATCGCCTTCGTGCTGGCGCTGTTCGCGGGGCTCGCGTGCTTCCTGCCCTATCTCGGACCGATCATCGGCGCGATTCCGATCATCCTCGTCGCCGGCGGCGAGAGCTGGAATTTGGCCCTATGGGCGTTCGGTCTTTATTGCTGTGTCCAGTTCCTGGAGAGCTATCTGCTGACGCCTCTGATCCAGGCGCGGGCCGTGTCGATGCCCCCTGCGGCGGTGATCCTGAACCAGCTCGTGTTCGGCGCCGTGTTCGGGCTCATGGGGCTGGCGCTCGCCACCCCGCTCGCGGCCGCCGCAACCGTTCCCTTGCGTCATGTATTTGGTCAGGACGAGGACGGTACGAGCGACGGCGCGTAAAGCGCGAAGCAGGAGATTTGCATGCGGTTATTGTTTTTTGCCGGTAGCGCCCGGGAGGGATCGCACAACAAGAAGCTCGCCCGGCTCGGGCAGCATATCGCCGAGGCGAACGGCATCGAGGCGGTGTTCGCGGACCTGGCCGACTATCATATGCCGATTTATCACGGCGATCTGGAAGATGACGAGGGCGTGCCGGAGCGCGCGCGGGCCTTCAAGGCGCTGCTGGAGGAGTATGACGGTGTGATGATCGTGACGCCGGAGTACAACGCCGCGGTTCCGCCGCTGCTCAAGAACACGATCGATTGGCTGAGCCGCGTGAAGGACGAACCGGACGTGTTCAGGGCACGTGTTTTCGCCATCTCGGGCGCGTCACCAGGTTATTACGGGGCGATGCGCAGCCTGCTCGTGCTGCGGCAGATCCTCGCCGTGGGCTTGGGCGCAACCGTCATTCCGCAGCAGATGGCGCTGCCGCGCGCCAGCCAAGCCTTCGAGGACGACGGCAGCCTGAAGGACGAAAGCCAGCAGAAGACATTCGCCGGCGTGGTGGAAGCACTGGCCGTGGCCGCGAGGAAATTTACCGCATGAGCCCGAAGGACCGGATTATCGTCGCGCTCGACGTGCCCCATGTGGACGAGGCGCGCGCCCTCATCGAAAGGCTCGGCGACAGCATCGGCGTTTACAAGCTCGGCCTCGAGCTCATTTATGCCGGCGGCCTTGCGCTTGCCGAGACGCTCGTCAAGGACGGCCACCGCGTGTTTTTGGACGCCAAGCTGCTCGACATCGAGGCGACGGTCGAGCGGGCGACCGCCGCAATCGCCAAGACCGGCGCGCACTTCGTCACGGTGCATGCCACCGACCGCAAGACGCTCGATGCGGCCGTGCGCGGGCGCGGCGACAGCGCACTCAAGCTCCTTGGCGTGACGGTGCTGACCAATCTCGACCGCGCGGACTTGTCGGAGCAAGGCATCGAGATGCCTCCCTTGGCCCTTGTGCAAGAGCGCGCGCGGCTCTCTCAGGACGCGGGCTTCGACGGTATCGTCGCCTCGGGCAAGGAGGCGGCGGCGCTCCGCGAACGCTTGCGGAACTTTTTGATTGTGACCCCTGGCATCCGGCAGGCGGGGACCGATATGCAAGACCAAGCCCGCGTGGTGACGCCGACGGACGCAGTCGAGGCCGGCGCCGACTATCTGGTGATCGGCCGTCCCATCACGCGCGCCAAAGATCCGCGCGCGGCCGCCGAGACAATCGCAGAAGAGATCGCGGCCGCTTCCGCCTAGAGTTCGGCCAGACGCGTGCAGACCAGGGCGGAGAGCGCGACCCCGTTGCCCTCGATGGCGACCTGCTTGATGCGCGACTTGCCGCCTTGGACGACCCTCACCGCCGATTGCGGCAGCCCGAGCCACTTGGCGATCAGCTTTTCCAGCGCCGCATTGGCGCGGCCGGCTTCGGGCAGGGCTCTTACGCGGGCTTTGAGCACGGTGTCGCCGTCGAACGCCTCGAGACCTTCGATGGCGTCGCGCGCGGATTTCGGGGTGAGCCGCACCGCCACGATCAGGCCCGTGGGCGTCTGGCGGAGATTGAGCTTGAGGAGCGGACCGTCCACGCCAGGCTTAAGCGACGGCCGGCAAGATCCAGCCAAACAGCACCACGTCGCGGATGAACAGCAGAAGCAGGATCAGAATCACCGGCGAAATGTCGATGCCGCCGAGATTGGGCAGGATGCTCCGGATCGGCCGCAGCGCCGGTTCGGTGATCCGGTAGAGCATGTCCGCCACGCTATAGACGAAGCGATTACTGGTGTTGACCACGTTGAAGGCGATCAGCCAGCTCAAGATCGCGCTCGCGATCACCACCCAGATAAAGAGATCGATGACGAGAGCGATGAATCCGATCAAAGGAACCATGAAAAGGCCCCTCCGTGCGCGGCCTTGGGGCCTCATGTAGCGGACAGGCCCGCCCGAGGGCAAGTCTTTGGCAGTGCCAAGGCTTAAGTTCGTGTCTCGCCCCCTTGCTTGACAGGGATGGGGGCGGTTCCCTAAATGCGGGCTTCTCGGGGCCGTAGCTCAGTTGGGAGAGCGCAGCAATCGCACTGCTGAGGTCGTCGGTTCGATCCCGTCCGGCTCCACCATTTCCAAG
>NZ_JBPPND010000103.1:0-6169 GCF_051306395.1 Methyloceanibacter sp. | reverse complement strand
CCATCAGCACGAGGTCAAAGCTGTGGCCTTGCGCGAGCGCGGCTCGCGCCTTGCCGATCGCCTCGGCGCCGTCCCTGGCGTGGGTGACCTGCGCGCCCGACTTCTCCAGCACGGTTCGCGCGAGCAGCGCGTTGATGTCGTTGTCCTCGGCCAGCAGCACCGAAATACCTTCGCTGGTGCCGGCCTTCTCGAGCGGCGCACGGCGAGGCTCGCTTGCGGCCGTGCTGCCGGACGGGCGTGCGCCGTCCGTATTGAAGAGCTGGGTCAGTGCAGACATTGGCCGCACCGGGCGCACCAGATAGCCGTTGAAACCCTCCTCGCGGAAACGTGGAATGTCGCTGCGCTGGCCCGGGTCGATGGTCACCACGGCCCGCGGGGCGCGCCCATCGGCACAAGCGCGCAGTAGCGGCATGACGCGGCTCGCGGCCGCGGCGTTGGCCTTATCGGTCAGGAGCGCGGTGAACGGCATGCCCTCCTCGGCTGCATGCCGTGCCACGCGCAGAGCCTCCTCCGCCTTCACCCGTGCCACGCTGGCGCCCATGGCGACCAGGAGGTCGCCCGCGAGCGCCGCCTCGATCGCACCGTCCAGCACGATCAGCACCCGCTCGCCCGCGTGCGGTTTGGGCCAGTCCGCGCCAAGCTGCGGGACCTGCGCGGGCGTGGCGAATGGCAGATCGACGGTGAAGGTCGCGCCGGCGCCGGGTACGCTCGTCACGTCGACCCGGCCGCCCATCTCGTCGACCAGACGTTTGGAGATTGCTAGGCCGAGTCCCGTGCCGCCATGGCGCCGCGCGGGCCCCTGCTCGGCCTGCTCGAACTCGGAGAAGATGCGCTCCAGCGCCTGCGGCGCCACGCCGGGGCCAGTATCGCGCACGGCGAAACGCACCACCGCACCGCCGTCCTTCGCGGATGCCGGAGCCGGGACGACCGTCAAAGCCACGCCGCCCTGATCGGTGAACTTGATGGCGTTCCCCAAGAGATTCATCAGGATCTGGCGCACGCGCATCTCATCGCCGATCACTGTCTTCGGCAGGTCGGGCGCGGCGAACCAGCCGATCTCGAGCCCCTTGTCACGGCCACGCGGCGCCAGCAGCTCGATGACGCCTTGCGCGGCGTCGGATATCTCGAAGGGTGCGGTGCGCAGCTCGATCTTGCCTGCTTCGATCTTTGAGAAGTCGAGCACCTCATCGATAAGCGAGAGCAGCGTGGTCGCCGAGGTGGAGATGGCGCGCGCATAGGTGCGCTGTTCCGGCGAGAGCTGCGTGTCGAGCAGGAGCCCGGTCATGCCGAGAATGCCGTTCATCGGCGTGCGGATTTCGTGGCTCATCGAAGCGAGGAAGCGCGACTTCGCGTGGCTTGCGGTCATCGCGTGATCGCGCGCTTGCGCCAGTGCCATCTCCGCCGCGCGCTGCTCGGTGATGTCCCGGCCGACGCTTTGCACCTCGCGCACGCTGCCGTCTTCGCCGGCGACGGGAAAATCCTCCCAAACGAACCAGCGCGGCCCGGCCGTCGTCGAGAGCTCGACCACCCGGCTGGTGCGCTCATCGTGATCCGGCGGCGCATCGTCCTTCCGGTCGCTGTTGAGAACGGGAAGCTGGAAAGCCTGTCCGAGCGCCGTCTCGCGCGCGAGCCCGAAGGTCCGGCAGAAGGCATCGTTGACGAAGGAGAGGCGCCCGTCCGCGTCGCGCCGCGAGATCACGTCGCCTTGGTAATCGAGCAGGTCGCGATAGCGCGCCTCGCGCTCGCGGACCTCCCATTGCAGGTCTTTCAGGGATTCAAGGCTAGAGTCGAGCCGGGTGGCCATCGCTTCCAGCCGCGCTTCGCCCGCGTCGGATTTGCGGTTGGCGACCAGGGCCAGCAACGTGACGCCGAGCACCAAGGGCAATAGCGCCAGCGTGGTGGTGGTGCCGAGAAGCACAAAAGAAAGCGCGATGAGCGCCAGTGCGAACAGCCCAAAGGCCACTCGCACGCCCATCCCACCGGCGCAGTCAGCGCCGAAGCTCTGCCGGATCATACGCTGCACTGTTTGACGCCGATTGTTATCGACGGGCTTTGAGCCCGCCGGTTTCATTGGCGCCAAGAAAACCAGAGAAAGCTTGAAAAACCTTTAGCGGCGGGCGGCGCTCACGCCGCCGCCCTGGCCCGGCGCAAGGTTTCGCCGCGATAGCTCAGGGCCTCGGCGATATGGATGCGGGCGACTTTGCCCTCTCCGTCGAGGTCGGCGAGCGTCCGCGCGACACGCAGCGTCCGGTGATAGCCCCGCGCGCTGAGAGACAGCGCATTGGCGGCCTCGCGCAACAGAGAAAGGCCTTGCTTCTCCGGTGCGGCGATCTCCTCGAGGAGAGCACCGTCACAATCGGCATTGGTGCGCACGCGCGGCAAGCCAAGGCCCGCATAGCGCCCGGTCTGGATCTGGCGCGCCGCGGCCACGCGGGCCCGCACTTCGGCGCTGCCTTCGCAAGGCTGGGGCAACACGAGATCGGCGGCCGACACCGCGGGCACTTCGATCTGGAGATCGATGCGGTCGAGCATGGGTCCCGAGATGCGCGCCTGGTAGCGCTCGGCGCAAGAGGGCCCTTGACGGCACACATGGCCGGGCGCGCCCGCGTGCCCGCAGCGGCACGGATTCATCGCGGCGATCAGTTGGATGCGCGACGGGTAGGCGATGCGGTGATTGGCCCGGGCGATGACCGTTTCGCCGGCCTCGAGCGGTTGGCGGAGCGCATCGAGCACTTGCGGGTTGAACTCGGGCAATTCGTCGAGGAACAGCACACCGAGATGAGCCAGCGCCGCTTCCCCGGGGCGCGGCCTGGTGCCGCCCCCGACCAAGGCCGCCATGCTCGCCGAGTGATGCGGCGCGCGGAACGGGCGGGTCCGCCCGATGCGGCCGCCCGCGAGATCGCCGGCGAGGCTGCGGATCATGCTCACTTCCAGCATCTCGGCGGGCTCGAGCGGCGGCAGGATGGAGGGGAGCCGCTTCGCCAGCATCGACTTGCCGGCGCCGGGCGGGCCGATCATGAGAAGATGATGTCCGCCGGCCGCGGCCACTTCGAGCGAGCGCTTGGCCGTCTCCTGGCCCTTGATGTCGCGCAAGTCCGGCATGGCGTCATCGCCCGGGTCGGGGTTGGGCACCGGCCGCCGCAAGGTCTGAAGCCCCTTGAAGTGGTTGATGAGCTGGAGGAGATCGGCGGGCGCCAGGATCGGCATGTCGGAGGCGGCCCAGGCGGCCTCCGGCCCGCACGCGGCCGGGCAGATCAGGCCTTTGTCGAGGGTGTTCGCGCCGATGGCCGCAGGCAGCGCGCCGGCAATGGTGGCGATGGACCCGTCGAGCGCGAGCTCGCCCAGCACGCAATAGCTTTCGATGGCATCGCGGGCAACCGCGCCGATCGCCGCCATCACTCCGAGCGCGATGGGGAGGTCGTAATGGCTGCCTTCCTTCGGCAGATCGGCGGGCGCGAGATTGACGGTGATGCGCTTCGGCGGCAGCGCGAGGCCGATGGCGTTCAGCGCGCCGCGCACCCGCTCGCGGCTCTCGGCCACGGCCTTGTCGGGAAGCCCGACAATGGTGAAGGCGGGCATGCCCGGACTGATCTGGACTTGCACGTCCACGGCGCGGGCTTCGATGCCCTCGAAGGCGACCGTGGTAACCCGGGCGACATGCGAAACCCCCGTTTTTAATGCGATCATTGTAGCGAACCCGGCGCGCCACGACAAGAACAATATAAGAACATTATGGGCCTGCGCAGCCGCCGGAGGTGTGCTTTGATCGGCGCATGCCGAAAGCCCTTCGGACGCGCGCGCTCCTCATTCATCGCCGCCTATCTCGCCGTGGTGGCGATCTGCGCGGGGATAAATCTGAGGTCAGCCTTTGGGAATGAGCGTGTTCGACGGCAAGCTCGGGTCGAGCAGCCGCGCCGTCTGCTCGGCGCCTGTCACCGGCAACGCCGCGGGATCGAGCAGCCCGATCTGCACGAGCATCGAAGCCTGGTCCCAATAGATGTGCTCATGCGCGACCTTGCCGTTTTTGACGCCGACCACCACCACGAGCGGGATGGTCACCTTGCGGCCGGTAGGCGGAACGCCCGGCAGAAAGCACTCCATCGGGCAATCGTGGGTGAAGCTGGCGATCACCTCGTCGACCACCTGGTCCTTGCTTTCGGTGCGCGACAGTAATTCGACGGTCCAATCCTCGGGCAGATGGCCGACGAACCAGCTGTCGTAGAAATGCCGCACCGCCTCGCGCCCCAAGCCTCCCGTCATGGTCGGTACGTTGGTGATATGCGGGCGATCGCCCATCGTCGCCATGGTGGCGTCGACGTCGTGCGTGACGAACTCGGCCGCGCAATGCGCGTCGAACAGCGCGCCGGGTCCCTCGGGATCATCTGACATCGCGTCCTCCCTTTCTACCTGCGCGCCGCCACCTTCTTCTCGACCACGTCCCAGATCATGGCGGCGATGTCCGGTCCGCCGAACGCCTTCACTTGGCGGATGCCCGTGGGCGAGGTGACGTTGATCTCGGTGAGATAATCGCCGATCACGTCGATGCCGGTGAAGATCAGCCCGCGCTTCTTGAGCTCGGGCCCGAGCCGCGCGCAGATCTCCTTCTCTCGCGCGGTCAGCGTTGTCGCTTCCGCGGTCCCGCCCACATGCAGGTTGGAGCGTGTCTCGTCCGCGGCTGGGACGCGATTGATGGCGCCCGCGACTTGGCCATCCACCAAAATGATGCGCTTGTCGCCCCCGCGCACTTCCCGAAGGTAGCGCTGCACCATGATCGGCTCACGGAAGGTAATGCCGAGCAGCTCGATCAGCGAATTGAGATTGGTGTCGCCCTCGGCGATGCGGAAAATCGCGGCGCCGCCATTGCCGTAGAGCGGCTTCACCACGATGTCCTTGTGCTCTTCGCGGAAGCGCCGGATTTCGTCGAGCGAGCGCGTCACCAGCGTGGGCGGCATCAGATCGAGAAAGTCGAGCACGAAGACTTTCTCCGGCGCATTGCGCACCGCCGCCGGGTCGTTGACCACGAGCGTGCCGGGCTGCAAGCGCTCCAGAAGATGTGTCGTGGTGATGTACGCCATGTCGAAAGGCGGGTCCTGGCGAAGCTGCACCACGTCGTAGCCGGCGAGGTCCTCCGTGCGCGGATGCGCGAGCCGGTAGTGATCGCCGGGCTTGTCCTCCACCGTGAGGCTATGGCCTTGCGCCATGAGCTTGCCGTCGCGCAGCGAGAGGTCCGCGGGCGTGTAGTAGAACACGTCGTGGCCGCGGCCTTGCGCTTCGAGCAGGAGGGCGAACGTGGAATCGCCCTTGATATCGATGCGCTCGATCGGGTCCATCTGAAAGGCGACTTTGAGAGCCATGGTGTTCGTGCCGGTCCTTGGAATTCCTGTTCGCTGTCCTCAGGCTTTGCCGTCGCCGCTGAAGACGTGCTCCATCCATTCGTCTTGCGTGATCTGGCCAGCCTCTTCGACGGCCGCGAGCTCGTCCGGCCGCAGTACATCTTCAAGTCCTTCGATGCGCTTCCATTCGCATAGCGGTGTCTCGGCCTCTTCGCGCGGAACATAGCGCGACATCTCGACCTTCTCGTAGCGGTGCACGTAGCGCGGACAGTTCATCCAGACATCGGAGACCGCCACGCGGACGACCATCTCGGCTTCCTTGAACAGGTCCATGTCGGGTCCGTCCATCACGATCTCCGCCCGGCCTTGCAGCCGCAAGCGGAACGGGCGGTCGAAGGCGATGAACAGAATGCCGATGTCCGGATGGGACTTCAGGTTGCCCATCGACAGATACATGCCGTTGCCGTCATAGCTCGGAAACGCGATCGTCCCGGCATCCAGCACTTTCACGAAACCGGGATCGCCGCCTTTGTATGACACCGTGGGCCGGCCATTGTGATCGACCGTCGCCAGGAAGAACATGTCGCGGCTTTCGATGAACGCCTTGGCGGCATCGTCGATCTCGGTCTGCGCCGCGATCTGCTCGATGCGGTCGGCCATGCGGCGGCTGTCAAAATGATCCTGAAACGCGCGGTGCTGCGGTCCGTACAGGCGGCTCATCGAAGGCTCCTCCCTCAAGGCTTTTTCACTGGGCGCACTCTAAGGCCAGGGGCAAAGGTGCGCATCTCACATTCCGGGTCAAACGGGAAATGCGTTCTCGATATGCCGCGGCCACG
>NZ_JBPPND010000102.1:0-12425 GCF_051306395.1 Methyloceanibacter sp. | reverse complement strand
CCCATGGCGGGTCAGATGCGCCACCATGTCGTCCGTCGGCGGCGTGCCCTTCTCAGTCGCTCCGTCCAAGACGGCCACCAGCAGCACGACACGCTTCGCCGGCTTGAGAAAGGTCAGCGCATCGTTGAAGGCGCGCGCGGCCTCCGCGCTCCCGTCCCAGGCGGCGACGATGGTGCCGTCGAGGGCAATGTCGGCCGGCGCAGCCGGCGCAATCATCACCGGGCGGCCCGAGGCGAACAGGCAGCGCTCGACCAAGGCATACTGGCCGATCAGCGGATCGCCGTCGCGCGGCTGCCCCAGGATCGCGAGATCGACTTGCCGGGCGAAGGCGGCGAAGTCATGCGGGAACTCCTCGCTCATGCCTTGCATGAGCCGGCCCTCCGCCTCGACCCCAGCCTCGGCGGCCAGCGCCTTGAAGCTCGCCACGGCCCCCTCGCCTTGCGCCTTCACGCCCTGAAGCACGCCGCTCATATCGGCGAAGCCCACATCGGCGCCATAGAGCGGCAGAAGCGCCTTCGGCGCGAAGGCCACGCCGATGAGATAGGCGCCTTGCGCCTTGGCCAGCGAGACGGCGAAGGCGGCGCGCGCCTTCGATGCCTCCGTGCCGTCCACATAGACGATGATGTCCTTGAAGCTCATGCACCTTCCCCCTCCGGAACAGGGGATCATAGCGTGCGCCTTGGCCGGCCGGAATTGCCGATGGCGGTTTATGCAAGGCCCAGAGCAATGCCCAGGCCGCCGTTCACTGCGGCGTGAAGGGGGTCACAGAGCTTTGAACAGGCGTTACGAAAGGCCTGTTTGGAACGGGGCTAGGCTCGCGCGTGGCGTTACGCGCCATACGTGGGAACTCAAGTCACAGGAGAGAAATATGAAGCTCAACCAGAAGTCTGGCGCTACGATCGCCATGACCGCCGCCGCCTTGATCGTCTCGGGCACGCTTGCCACCTCGGCGTTCGCCGCCGGCGGCACGGAAGGAAAATGCTTCGGCGTGAACGGCTGTAAGGGCAAGGGCGCCTGCAAGACCGCCCAGAACGACTGCAAGGGCCACAACGCCTGCAAGGGCAAGGGCTATGTTGTCATGACGGACACCGCCTGCGCCGAGGCGGGTGGCCAGTTCGAGGGCTAAGCCGCAAAGTTGCCGTGGGACCGGCCGCGGCAAGCGGCCGGTCTCCAATCTAGCCGGTCTCCAATCTAGCCGGTCTCCGATCGACAAGGGAGCGCGCCATGACAGACCACAAGCCGCCATATCTCGGCTTTGGATTGGGCCTTCGGCCTCAGCACTACGAGGAGATCCTCTCCGGCGACCCCGACATCGATTGGTTCGAGGTCATCTCCGAGAACTACATGATCCCCGGCGGCCAGCCGCTGCGCATTCTCGATCGGATCCGCGAGCGCTATCCGGTGGTCATGCACGGGGTGTCGCTCTCGATCGCCTCGACCGCGCCGCTCGACAGGGGCTATCTCGGCGCGCTGAAGACGCTCGCGGAGCGTGTCGAGCCGAAATGGATTTCCGATCATCTCTGCTGGACCGGGGTGCAT
Source organism: Methyloceanibacter sp. (assembly GCF_051306395.1). GTDB lineage: Bacteria > Pseudomonadota > Alphaproteobacteria > Rhizobiales > Methyloligellaceae > Methyloceanibacter. The sequence continues at coordinate 10,886 of NZ_JBPPND010000102.1, read as the reverse complement.
GGGGTGAACCTGCACGACCTGCTGCCGGTGCCCTATACCCAGGAGGCGCTGGATCACGTGGTGGACCGCGTGAGCCAGGTGCAGGACTTCTTGGGCCGCCGCCTGACGCTCGAGAACGTGTCGAGCTATGTCACCTTCGGCGAAAGCGAGATGAGCGAGTGGGAGTTCGTCAGCGAGGTCGCGACCCGTGCCGATTGCTGGCTGCTGTTCGACGTCAACAACGTCTATGTGAGCGCCTTCAATCACGGCTTCTCCACCGACGACTTTCTGCATGGCGTGCCCCGCGACCGCATCGTCCAGTTCCATGTGGCCGGGCATAGCCACGAGGAGAGCCACATCATCGACACCCACGACCATCCGGTCTGCGACGAGGTCTGGGATTTCTATCGCGAGACCGTCGCTCATTTCGGTCCGGTGTCCACCATGATCGAACGGGACGACAATATCCCGCCGCTCGCCGAGGTCGTCGCGGAGCTCGATATTGCGCGGCAAATAGCGCGCGACGTACAGCAGGTTACCGCGCAAAACACACATAAAAATGCGCAGGCGATCGCGGCGGAATGACGAGCCTCAAACAGCTTCAGGAACGCTTCCAGGCCGGCATCCTCGCCGGCGACGACACGATTCTCGGCGACGTCAAAGACAGCGCCCGCGAACGGCGGAGCGTGCTGTTCGGCGTCTACCGCAACGCCTATGTCGTTCGTCTTGCTGAGATTCTCGGCAACGATTACAGCCAAGTCCACGCCTATCTGGGCGACGAAGGTTTTGCCAAGCTCGCGCGCGCCTATATTGCCGCGCATCCGTCGGATCGGCGCAACGCCCGCTGGTTCGGCCGTCACCTGCCCGACTTCGCCAAGGAGACTGCGCCCTTCGCAGGCCATCCCGAGATCGCCGAAATCGCAGCGCTGGAGAAGGCCTTGGACGACGCCTTTGATGGACCGGAAGCCACGCCACTTGCGATCGGCGATCTGGCCGCGATCCCACCCGAAGACTGGCCACGCCTGACGTTCAAGCCTCACCCGACGGCGGTCCGCCTCTGCTTCACCACCAACGCCGCCGAAATCTGGTCGGCGCTCAAGGACGGGATGTCACCCCCAGCACCGGCGCGAGCGCCCGAGCCTCAAGCGCTCATCGTGTGGCGCCAGGAATACATGGCGCGCTTCAGGCCGCTTGCCGCCGAGGAAGCCATGATGTGGGACGAGGCCGCCAAAGGCGTGCGGTTCGGTGTCCTCTGCGGGATGCTGGCGACCTTCGCCGGCGAAGAGGACGCAGAGTTCCGCGCGGCCACCTATCTCAAGGCCTGGATGGACAGTGCGATGCTGACCGGCTGCCAGGTTCAGCAGCCCTTGGGAGAGGCGCAATCCGGCGCCCCCTCATTCGGTGCCGGGAATAGGGCGTCGGTGCGGCCCGTCAGCCAATAGGCGAACAAGCCCACCCACTCACGCATCGCCGTATCCACCCGCCGCAAGCCTTCCGACACCTTGTCGAAGGGCCTGGTCAGGTCGACCATGCCGCGCGTGCGGTAGTCCACGGGCCACGGCTCGACGTAAAAGCCGGCCTGACGGAAGGCCCCCATCGAGCGAGGCATGTGATAGGCCGAGGTGATCAGGAGCCAGCGCTTGGTCAGATCGAGCTCACCCTTCGCCTCGAGTTCCTTCTTGAGATAGACCGCGTTCTCGTAGGTGTCCCGCGCATCGGATTCGAGGATCAGACGGTCCCTGTCGATGCCGAGCTTCGACAGCAGGGACGCTGCCCCCTCCGCCTCGCTATCGGACTTGTAGAGAATCCCCGCATCGCCGCCCGAGAAGGCCACCTTTGCCTCCGGGAAGCGGTGCGCCAGGATCGCCCCTTCCAAGAGCCGCTCGCCCGCCTCGTTGAGGGTTGGCGCGTCGCGTGCGCTGCCGACCAGCCTGTTCTCCGCCCCGCCGAGAATGATGATCCCTGTGGGCGGCGGAGGGGAATCCAGGTCGGCGCGGGGGAAGCGATCTTCGAGCGGCAGGATCAGCGCATTGCCGAGCGGCGACAGGCCGACGACCAGAAGCAGGATGGCGCCGATGGAGACGAAACGCCGTCCCCAGCGCGCCCAGCCGGTCCAAATCAGAATCGCCCCGTAGCCGATCAACAGCGCAATGAGCGTCGACGGCTGGAGCACGAACCACACCGCCTTGGCGATATAGAAGAACATCAGGCCTCCCTCGCCCCTAGAATAACCACAAAGCGGCCAGCCCGAGGAAGGCGAAGAATCCCACCACATCGGTCACGGTGGTGACGAAAACCCCCGAAGCGATGGCCGGATCGAGGTCAAGCGCCTCCAGACCGAGCGGGATGAGGATGCCGGCCAGCGCCGCGGCGCACAGATTGACCACCATGGCGACCCCGATCACGAGCCCAAGCTCGTCGCTGCCGAACCAGAAATAAGCGATGCCCCCCATGATGACGGCGAACAGGAGGCCGTTGAGCAGCCCGACAGCGGATTCGCGAATGATCACGCGCACGGCGTTGACGCGCCCGAGATCCTGCGTGGCGAGCGCGCGCACGGCCACCGTCATAGTCTGCGTCCCGGCGTTGCCGCCCATGGAGGCGACGATCGGCATGAGCACGGCGAGCGCCACCATCTGCTCGATGGTCGCCTCGAAGACGCTGATCACCATTGACGCGAGAATGGCGGTAATCAAATTGGCGAAGAGCCACGTGAACCGAAGCCGCGTCGTTTCCCAAACAGTGTCGCTGACAGACTCGCCGCCGACACCACCCATCGCCAATATGTCTTCCGATGCCTCTTCCTGGACAACCTCGACCACGTCGTCGGCCGTGATCACGCCCACGAGCCGCTTGTCCTCATCGATGACCGGCGCCGACGTCAGATTGTAGCGTTCGAACTGGCGCGCCACCTCCTCCTGGTCGGCCTCGACCATGATCGGGCGCAGCCCCTCGTCAGTGATGGATTCGATCGTCGTCGGCCGCTTGGAACGCAGCAGACGGTTGAGCGCCACCGAACCGATCAGGTGGTAGGCCGGATCGACCACGAAAATCTCGTAGAAGCGGTCCGGGAGATCCTCGGCCACGCGCATGTAGTCGATGGTCTGACCCACCGACCAGAACGGCGGCACGGCGATGAGATCGGTCTGCATGATGCGGCCGGCGGAGTCTTCCGGATATTCCAGGCTGCGCTGCAGCGCGATCCGCTCGAAGTAAGGAAGCTTGGCGAGAATGTCCTTCTGATCGCCTTTGTCGAGGTCCTCGAGCAGATAGACGGCTTCGTCGGAATCGAGCTGTTGCAGCGCCTCGGCGACTTGCTCCGGCGCCATATCCTCGAGCACTTGGTCGCGGACCGCCTCGTCGAGCTCAGGCAGCGCGGCGGCCTTGAAGTCCTCGCCGAGCGCCGCGATGAGCTCCGCACGCTCCTCGGGCCGAAGCAGCTGGATCAGGTCGGCGAGATCGGCTTCGTGCAGGTCGAGCGTGAGCGCCCGCACCCGCGCGGTATCGTCCGCCTCCAGCGCGTCCGAGACCGCGTGGAGAAAGTCGGAGCGGATGCCCCCCTCCTCGTCGCGCAGTTCAACCTCGGTTGCGGCGTCCTGCATCGCGTCCAATCGCTGGTTTGTAAGCTTCAAGCGGGAAAGAGCGCGGCCCCACCGGAGAGCCGGCGCGCTCTCGGCCGGCGACTCGCGCGCTGCCAACCAGCCTGTGATATCAGGCCGGCCGCGCCCTGCCTATGGCGCTAAGAACCACAAGTTTGGGGAGAGAGGTGGTGCGGTCGAGAAGACTCGAACTTCCACGGGAGTTACCCCACAGCGACCTCAACGCTGCGCGTCTACCAATTCCGCCACGACCGCAATAAAAACCGGAAGACTAGTGCCCCGGATATGGCGATAAGCCACCCCATCGGCAAGCAATTCCGGGGCCCGCTGCCTTACCAAACCTGTCCCAGGGGTGCAAGGTATGCTCTAGACTATCTCTTCCATGACACTTTCCGCTCCAACCGTGGCCTCTGAGCCCGCTTCCGTGCCCGTCGAATGGCTCACCTCGCCCGAGCCCGTTCCTTACGAGGAGGCGCTCGCCGCCATGGATGCCCGCGCGGGTTCCATCGCCGACAAGACAGCGCCGGAATGCGTCTGGCTGCTTGAGCATCCGCCGCTCTACACCGCCGGCACCAGCGCGAACGAGGCGGAGCTGCTCACGCCCGCGCGGTTCCCCGTGTTCCGGACCGGGCGCGGCGGCCGCTACACCTATCATGGGCCAGGCCAGCGCGTGGCCTACGCGATGCTCGACCTCACGGCCCGGGGCCGCGACGTGCGCGCCTATGTGGCGGCGCTGGAGGATTGGCTGATCGCCACCCTCGCGCGCCTCGGGGTCGCCGGCGAACGAAGTTCCGAGGGCATCGGGATATTCGTGGGCGGCGCGAAGATCGCCTCGATCGGCGTACGCGTGCGCCGCTGGGTGACCCTGCACGGGGTCAGCTTGAACGTCGCCCCCGATCTCGAGCATTTCTCCGGAATTGTGCCTTGCGGCCTGCATGAGACGCCGATCACCAGCCTTGCGGCGCTCGGTGCCGAGACAGACATGGCGCGCGTTGACGCAGCACTCCGGGCAAGCTTCGCTGAGATCTTCGGGGGAAGCCCGCGCTAGTGCGTCGGCAGCACGGTGAAGCCTGACGGCGGCGCGCCACCCTCGTCGGTGACGGTCACACTGATCACTTTCGCGTCGGGCGGACCCTCGGCGCAGCGCCGCAGCATCTCGTCGACTTGGGTCTCTGGACCGGAGAACACCGCTTCGACACTGCCGTCGCGGCGATTGCGCACCCAGCCGTCGAGGTTGAGACGCCGCGCGGTCTGCTCGGTCCAGGCACGGTAATAGACGCCCTGCACCCGCCCTTCGATCCTGACCGTCACGGTCTTCAAACTGCGCCTATTCGAATTCAAGAATCACGGCGTCCACATTCAGGCTGTCGCCGGGCTTGACGAGAATCTTGGACACCGTGCCGTCGCGCTCGGCCTTCAGCACGTTCTCCATCTTCATCGCTTCCACGACGCAAAGCGTCTCGCCGGCGGCCACTTCCTGACCTTCTTCCACGGCGAGCGACATCACGAGACCCGGCATCGGACAGAGCAGCAGCTTTGACGTGTCCGGCTTCTCCTTGATCGGCATCAGGGCGAGAAGCTCCGCTTCGCGATCGGTGAAAACGCGCACCGGCGCCTCCACGCCCTGATAGGTCAGGTGGACACCGTTGACGATCGAGCGCACCTGCACCGCGACCTCCTCGCCACCGATAGTCCCGTGCCAGACCGGCTCGCCGAACCACCAGCACGACGTCAGGACGATCTCACGCCGCGGCTCGCCGGTGCCTTCCCCGCCGAGAGTCACGGTCATCGGATAATCGCGGCCCGCGACGCGCACGCGTACAAGCCCCTCGCCGAGCTCGACGGCGCGGATATCGGAGAAGCGCACAGGCTCGCCATGCATCTGCTGGGTGATCATGCGGCGCCGGTTATTGGAGAGGTAGTCAATGCTGGCCGCCACCGCCGCAAGCACATCGCGCACCCGGCCTCGCGGGACCGGTGGGTGGAAGCCGTCCGGAAACTCTTCGGCGATGAACTTTGTCGACAGATCCCCCTTGCGCCACCGCTCATTGCGCATCAGCACGGCGAGGAACGGAATGTTGTGGCGGAAACCGTCGATGGCGAAGGCATCGAGCGCCCGGCCCATCTGCTCAATCGCCTCGGCGCGCTTCGGCGCGTGGGTAATCAGCTTGGCGATCATGGGGTCGTAATAGACCGAGATCTCGCCGCCCTCCTCCACGCCGGTATCGAGCCGCGTAGTGACGCCATCCTCGGTGCCGAGCTCCGGCGGCTGGAAACGCACGAGGCGGCCGGTGGACGGCATGAAGTTCCGCACCGGGTCTTCGGCGTAGATGCGCGACTCGATGGCCGAGCCGGTCAGCTTCACGTCCTTCTGCTTGATGGAAAGCTTTTCGCCGGCGGCGACCTTCAGCATCTGCTCCACCAAGTCGAGACCGGTCACCAGCTCCGTCACGGGGTGCTCCACCTGAAGGCGGGTGTTCATCTCCAAGAAGAAGAAGTTGCGGTCCTTGTCGACGATGAACTCGACCGTACCGGCCGTGTCGTAGTCGACGGCCTTGGAGAGCGCCACGGCCTCCGCGCCCATCGCTTCGCGAGTCTTGGCGTCGAGGAACGGGCTCGGCGCTTCCTCGATGACTTTTTGATTGCGCCGCTGGATCGAGCACTCGCGCTCGCCAAGATGAATGACATTGCCGTGCTTGTCGCCCAGCACCTGGATTTCGATATGCCGCGGCTCTTCGATGAATTTCTCGATGAACACGCGATCGTCGCCGAAGCTCGACTTCGCTTCCGACTGCGACGAGGCGAAGCCTTCCGCCACGTCCTTGCTACTGTAGGCGATGCGCATGCCCTTGCCGCCACCGCCGGCGGACGCCTTGATCATCACCGGATAGCCGATCTCGTCGGCGATCTTCACCGCCGCATCGGCGTCCTCGATCACGCCGAGATGCCCCGGCACGGTGGAGACCTTCGCCTTGGCCGCGAGCTTCTTGGATTCGATCTTGTCGCCCATGGCCTCGATGGCCTTGGGGTTCGGCCCCACGAAGACGATGCCCGCCTTCTCGAGTGCCTTGGCGAACGCGGCGTTCTCCGACAAGAAGCCGTAGCCGGGATGAATCGCCTCGGCGCCGGTTTCCTTCGCGGCGGCAATGATCTTGTCCATGTCGAGATAGGACTGTGCCGCGGCAGCAGGCCCGATCAGCACGGCCTCGTCGGCCATATCGACATGGAGCGCGTCGCGGTCAGCCTCCGAATAGACCGCTACCGTCTCGATGCCGAGCCGCTTCGCGGTTCGGATGATCCGGCAGGCGATTTCTCCACGATTGGCGATCAGAAGCTTTTTGAACATCGGTCCCCAGCCTGTTTTTGCTCAGGCTTTCTAGAGGCAAGCCGGGAACGAGTAAACTGGTGAGGCCGCTATTCGGCAGCCGCCGGCGGCGTTTTGGGGCTCCTTCGAACACGGTCCGGGGCTTCTGTTGGCCGTCTGGCGCACCGGCGGAGGCTTTCCGGGCCTTGGTTCAATGAACTCGTGCCCGGCTTCTCGCTCCGGGGCGCCGGCGAGACCAGCAAGCCCGCCTTCTATAAGCAGCCGAGTTGTTTCTCTCGCTTCTTGATGACGAGCACGCGCCCCTTGTCGGCGCCCGACATGGGCATGGTGGCGGCATTGTCGTAAAGGCAGCCGGCGTTACCGAAATAGTTGATCGCCTTGCGCGTCTTGAAGCAGTAGCCATTGGCTTTGTAGATGGCGTTGCGCTGGACCCAGAGATCGGAACAAACGCCCGCGTGCGCCGGTACCGCCATCACAGTGCCCGCCGCCGCAACGCTGACGGCACCCACGAACATCAACAGTCTGGATCGCATCGATACCTCCTCCTTATTTCGAAATCCGGGGCGACGATAACCGGGTTCCGCCTTCTCCGGAACGGCACAGTGTGAGCCCCGTCACAAAGAACGAAGCGAGCTAATCGTTGAAGCCGAGCGAGTTGGCGAACCCGCCGCCGCCGCTGCCCCGGGACGGAGAGCTGGTGGAGGCGACACTGCCGCCGCGGCGTTTCGGTTCCGGCGGGGGCAACGGAAAACCGTCCGTGTCGCCGAACAGCGCCGCCGCGTGCTTGCGGTCGAGGCCGTAGAGATCCTTGAACGTGAAGACCTTGCCCTCTTCGTCGACAGTGACCGTGAAATAGGTCGTGTGAACCGGCGGCTTGGTCTCCATGGTCACCGGGCTGTTGACACCCTTGTCCCAGAGATTCTTGACCTCCGTCTTCGGTAACTCTTGGTCCTCCGCCAGCATAAGCTCGGCGAACGGGAGCGGCTCGGCCATGCGGACGCAGCCATAACCGATCGCGCGCACCTTCTCGTCGAACACCTTGCGCCGGTAAGGAAGCGTATCGTGCATGTAGACGATGTGTTTATTGGGGTAGAGGATCTTGGCCTTGCCGAGAACGTTCTTCGGTCCCGATTTTTGGCTGAAGGTGAAATTGTGAATGTTTACCCGTTGCCAATCGACCCTGGCGGGATCGATCCGCTTCCCACGATAGCTGACATTGAGCTTGTTGGCCGTGAGGATCTTGTAGTGCTTGCGCTTGAGCGCGGGCCACAGCTTGTCTTGTAGCACCGACGGCGGCGCAACCCAGTCCGGGTTGAACACCACGGTCTCCATGTCGGCGGAGAAGACCGGCGTCGGATAACCGATCGTGCCGACCAGCGTCTTATCTTCGAAGATGGTCTTTCCGTCCTTCACCACGTAGAGCATGAACTCCGGCGTGTTGAGCCACACATAGAGTTCGCCAAGCTCCTCTGGCATCCACCGCCACCGTTCCATGTTGATGACAAGACGCCTGATGTCGGTCTCGTTCGGCTTCTCCGCCTCGCGAGCTTCGCGCAGTGCCTTGCGCAGGCGCGCGAACTGCTCATGGTCTGGGTGCAACGACTGAAGGTAGATATCCGGCGCGCTGGTCGCGCCCACCTCGGCCATGACCGTGCCCGGCGCCCGTAACGTGGTCGCTTGATCGAACAGGTCGCTGATCTCCGACGGCGCATGCCGCGCACCCCGCGCGAAACGCGCATATTTCAGGACAGCAAGGTCGAGCTTGATTTCGGCAAGGGCTTGCGCCGTTTCGTCAGCGGGGAGAGCGCCGGCTTCCGGCAACGCGAAGTCCTTAGGCTCAAGCCCCCAATCGTCCGCCTTCTGGATCTCGAACAGGACCGCCTGGCCTTTGGCGGAGAACCCCATCTCCGTGATCCACAGCGGCGGCGCGCTGCGCGCACGGTAGAACGCCTGGAGCGCCTCCACATCTTCCTGCTCGGCGTCTTTCGTGAGAACCGAATCCGCGAGCTTCTCGCGAATGATCGCCACCACGGGATGCGGCGGCGCGGGCGGCGTGGGCTCCGTTGTTTCCGGCAACGCAGCCTTCTCGGCGACCTCATCGGCAGCGGCCTTATCCGCGGCTTTGGTCGTCTCTGCGTCTGCGGCCGGCTTCTCTGCGGCCGGTTTTGCGAGAGTCTCGTCCGCGGGCCCCGCTGCGGCGCCCGGCTCGACCGAGGCTTCTTCGGTCGTTGGAGCCTGGCCGGGCTTGGTCGCGGCCCCGTCGGCGGGTGCCGCTTTCTCCCAAGGAAGCAGCGCGCCCGCCGGTGCGGCCTCCGAGCTTGCCTCGGCGCGTGCGCTCCCGGCGGCCGTCAAGCTCAACGCTTGGACAAGCACATAGCAGACGGCGATGAGGACGACTGCGCGCAAAACCCCCTACCCCCTAGAGACTGGTGGGAAATCTACGCGAGACGGCCGCTATCGGCCACCCCTTGAAGGCTTAGCCGAAAGCGGTCGGCCCCGCCCCTTGTGGCATGCCATCGGCACGGGCGGGGCTGGTGTTGAGGATCGCCGCCAATTCGTCGAGCGCCACCAGAATGTCATTGAGGGCGCCGGTCACCTCTTCCGCCTGCGCCGCGACCATGTCGTCGGCGAAGGAGTAATCTTTCAGGATCTCCAACGCCCGCTCGAGGAAGCGGATCGACTCTTCGTGCTTCTTAATGTGGTTTTGGATGGCAAGCTCGTGCCAGTCGAGCACCCGCGCCACCAGGTTGGTGTCGCCTTCTGCCTTTCGCTTGGTCCGCGCGCGGAGCTTGGCGAGGCGCTCAGCGGCCCGCTGCTGATGGGCCACGCTCGCCTGCCGCGCAGCGATGTCCTCGCGGATGGCCTGCTCGATCAGCGCGCCCACGTCCATCGAGGCGAGATCGTGCTCCGCATGGATCACCAGCCCCAACTTCTCGGCGATGATCTCGATGGCGCCGCCGTCGAAATTGTTTGGCTTGGTCACCTCGAATTCGCCGGTCTCGTCGTAGCGCGTCCGGCGGTCTCCGTCCGACAGCACCGAATAGGCCAAGACGAGTTCGTTGAAGGCCTCCACCGAGCCGCCGGCGTCTGGGTGCGCCGTCTTGGCCTTCTTGCGATAGGCTTTATGGATGTCCTTGCGGGGCGCCGTCCGTTTCACGCCCAAAACCCCGTAGAGGTCAGTCACGTCCCTCTTCCCCACGCGAAATCCTGACTGGCCAGCCTCCTCGATCGCTCGAGGTGCGGCACTCGATCTTAACCTCTCATGACGATGGTTTGTGTCTTGCTAATGGCAAGGCGCGAAGCCCCGCTCCGGACGCAAAAAGGGCGCGAAACCGGAAATCCGGCACCGCGCCCTAAATGCTCGAATTACTTGTAGATCAGCTTCATCAGCTCCTGACCGGCCGGAGACTCGAGCTCCTTCAGATCGATGGTGCCGTCGTCGTCCGGATTGGCCGCCTTGAACTTGGCTTTGACGAGAGCCCTGTATTCTTTCCAGTCCAGACTGTCGTCGTCGTCCGGATCGGCCATGTCGAGACCCTTTGCATCGAGCATGCCCTCGAGCTCATCGGCCTCCAGCGTTTTGTCGTCGTCCGTGTTGACGGTCTTGAACACCTTCTTGGCGCCCGCGAGGGCTTCCTTCATGTCGATGGTGCCGTCGTCATCCGGATCGAGGGCCTTGAGCGCCGCGGCAGTATCCGCAGCAAAAGTCGGCGAAGCGGCCAAGAAAAGAGCAGTCGCGGCGATTGAAAATGTCTGAGCGAGCTTGCGCATATGGGGTTCTCCTTGCCTCCTCAAGCGTGGACAATACAGCTGGACACCTCGATTTACCGCCGTTTTTGGCTGTCGCCCCGGTCATCGCTGCTCGTTCAGGCCGTTCAGCGGACGATTTGCGGTAGTGTGGGTAGGTTGATTCAGCCGATGGCCGCCGATTTCATTGGTTTCGACGTCATGCGGGCGCAACGCGCCCCTCGTGCCCTGTCTCT
>NZ_JBPPND010000101.1:0-9641 GCF_051306395.1 Methyloceanibacter sp. | reverse complement strand
CGTTGGGCCAGGTCCATGACCGCGCCAACAATCTTGACGAGCTCGATCGGATGTTCGCCGTCAATGTTGGCGGAGTCGCTACCGCCGTGCGCGCCGCCGCGCCGCTGATGGGCGAGGGTGGACGCATCATTTCCATCGGTTCGGTCGTGGGCGAAAGCACCCCATTCGCTGGCGCCGCCGACTACAGCGCAACGAAGGCAGCCCTCCTCGGTTACACCCGCGGCTGGGCGCGCGATCTCGGACCCAAGGGAATCACCGTCAACACGGTGCAGCCCGGCCCGATCGACACCGACATGAACCCTGCTGGGAACGGAGAGTTCTCCGATGCACAAAAGGCAGCGACCGCGCTTGGCCGCTACGGCACCGCCGATGAAGTCGCCGCCGCGGTCGCGTTCCTGGCTGGCCCGAGCTCCGGCTACATCACCGGCACGACCTTGACGGTCGACGGCGGCTTCAACGCCTAGTCGGCTTCGGAAGACCTTGAACGTACAGCGCATTTGTAACGGAGAGGAGTTTGGACATGATCGAAGTCAGACCCTTCGACACGCTTGGCGGCGCCGACCATGGTTGGCTCAAGGCCAAGCACCATTTTTCTTTCGCCCGGTACTTCGACCCGAAGCGCGTGAACCACGGCGCCTTGCGCGTGTGGAACGACGACGAGATCGCGCCGAACACCGGCTTCCCAGCTCATCCCCACGCGGAGATGGAGATCATCACCTATGTCCGCGAGGGCGCCATTACCCACGAGGACAGCATGGGCAACCAAGGCCGTACCGAGGCCGGCGACGTCCAAGTGATGAGCGCCGGAAGCGGTGTTCGCCACGCCGAGTTCAACCGCGAGGACGTGCCCACCACGCTGTTCCAGATCTGGATCGAGCCGGGCGTCGAAGGCGGCGAACCGTCTTGGGGCGCGAAGCCTTTTCCCCGGGATGAGCGCTCCGGCCAGTTCGTCGCGTTGGCGTCCGGTTTCGAGGGCGACACGGATGCTCTGCCGATCCGCGCGGAGGCGCGCGTGCTCGGCGCCACGTTGAAGGCGGGCGAAACGGCCGAGTATCGCCTCGGCACCGCACGGCACGCGTATCTCGTACCGGCCACGGGCCGTATCGAGGTCAACGGCGTCACGGTGAACCCCCGCGACGGCGTAGCGATCGAGAACGAAACTGCGCTGACGGTAAAAGCCCTCGAGGACGCCGAGATCGTTCTGGTCGACGCGGCCTAACCTGCGAGACGGGGCGGCGCCTTTCGAGGCTGCCGCCCCGCCCCCAAAACCCTAAATCGAAATCAGCACTACGCCGACCACGGCGGCAATCAGCCCGATGACGCGATGCCAGGGCATCGCCTCGCCGAGCACCACCACCCCAAGCACCGCGCCGCCGACAATGAACATGCCGTAGACTGGCACCACGATATTGGCCGGCCCCAGTGCCAGCGCGTGAAACAGCGAGCTTACGGCAACCGTGAGCGCGACGCCTCCGGCAATGGCCCAGAGCAGTGGCGGCGTCTCCAGCTCGAAAAGCAGAGTCTTCAGCTCGCCGCGCCACGCCACGACGGCAATGGCGAAGATCGCCACGATGGTGGTCGACACTGCAAGAACTTGATAGGTGGTGACATTGCCACTCCGCTCGGCGAGCTTCACGAACAACGTCATGAGCGAATAGCCGGCCATGCCGAGCAAGGCCCATAGAACATAGGATTGAATCACCGCGCCCTCCCGCGTCTCTGCCCCGAAATACAGGTGTCAGAGACCGCGATAGGAGCGAAGTGTCAACTCGCGGGAAGTCGCGCTATTTGTCCTCGACCGCGGTCTGGGGCCGATCGGTGCCCGGGTCGAGCTCCTCGTGCCACTCGCCATCCGCCGTCTCATACTCGATGCCGACGGTCTCGCCCGGCACTTTCTGTTCGCCCGCCGCACGCTTGGCCGCTTCGAGCGCGGCGTCATGGGCGGGAAAGGTCTCTGAGATTGTGCCTCGCGCCTGATAGGCCCAGCCATTCTCATGTTTGATGATCTTGTAAACGACTTTCGTCATCGGCTTCCTCCTCGCGGTTCGTATAGTCTCACACAACCAACGCTTACCGCGAGTGGTTCCTGGGAGGAACGCGGCCAATGTGCCTTCAAGTCATCGGCGCGGGGTTCGGCCGGACCGGCACGCTCTCGCTGAAGCTCGCGCTCGAGGAACTGGGCTTCGGCCCCTGCTACCACATGATCGAGACGCGCAAGCACTCGACACATGACGCCATGTGGCGTGCGCTGGCAACCGGGCAGTCTGACGATTGGCGCGCGATTCTCCACGGTTATCGTTCGAGCGTGGACTGGCCGGCCATCTTCATTTGGAGAGAGCTGATCGCCGCAAACCCGGACGCCAAGGTGATCCTCACCGTACGCGATCCCGAAAGTTGGTATGAAAGCGCGTCCAAGACGATTTTTCAGCGGATGAGCCAGCATGAGGCGGCGCAGACAGAAAGCCGCGCGTCCGCCGATCCTATTAGGTGGGATCACATGCAGATGGTGAATGCCGTCGTGCTTCACGGGTCCTTCGGCGGCGACATTGACCGAGACCATGCAATTCAAGTCTTCAATGCGCACAACGAAGAGGTGCGTCGCACCGTCCCGCCCGACCGGCTCCTGGTCTATGAGGCAGGCCAGGGCTGGGCGCCGCTCTGCGCTTTCCTGGGCGTGCCGGCGCCTAAAATCCCCTACCCCGAGGTCAATTCCACGGCGGACTTCGCCACGCGCTTTCCTGGCGAATAGCGTCGCTTACCGCGAATCTTCCCATTATACAACTTATGCGCTAGTCTTTAGCTTAGGGACAACCTCGGGAGCGACGATGATGCGCGGCAAAGCCAGGCTCAGCACGGCTCTGATGGCGGGAGCCTTATCTCTTGCGATGACCACGGCTGCGCTTGCGGCGACCCCTTGCGAGCGCCGGCAACTCTGGGAACGGGAGTTCGCCTATATCGACAAGATCAGCACAACCTGCCGCATCCTGACCACCGGAGCGCTCATTGGTGTGGGGCTTTACGCGCCCTACCCGTCCCTCGTGGCCGAACTTGGCGGCAGCGCGGCCACCGTGGCCAAATACGCGGCAGCCTTCGGCGTGGATCTGGAGCGCGTCGGCTTCGACAGACACCACATCTGCCGCCTCGTGCGCGCGGGCCGCGCGCTGCATGAGCAAAGTCACTCCGGTGTACGGAGGCGTCTGCTGCAATACGGCTTGTGCGGTCCCACTAGTCAGACCTGCAAGGCCCGCGTCAAAGCCGAGATCTTCAGGCTGTACGACTTGCCGGCGCAATGCCCGCAAGTCTGACGCCGGCGAAAACTTAGCGCGCGCTTTCCTGGGCGAACGGTGTGCTTGGCGAAGACTGCCGCCTGACGCATTCGCTGAGCGATGTCAGGACCGAGTGGCGAATCACGGCGTGCTCGCGAAAACCCTGACGTTCCATCAGTGCCTGATGCAACTCGGGCAGCCGGTAGAACGGCACGCTCGGATACCAGTGATGCTCCAAGTGGTAGCCGATATTGCACGGGAGAATGAAGATTCGCTCGAGCCAAGTCGGAATAGTGCTGCGCGTGATGGAATACTCTTCCTCATCGCTCTCCACCGCGCTGTGCTCGCAGATCAGGCGCATATACTGCGCCGCGATGTGCCAGGTGCAGAACGGCACGATCCAATAAAGGAGGAACGCGGACCAGAGACTGAAATAAGTCAGCGCCGCGATAGTCACGGCATAGAAGCTGAAGCGTGCGGCACGCATCCATCCCGGCGAGGGAATGAGCGTAGAGCCGACCAGACCGCGCACAATCCAGAACAGACCGGTGAGGAATGCTGCGCGGCGCAGCAGCACAAGTACGAGCCCGAGCCGCGTTTTCGGGAACTGCCAATCCGGCGCGAGCTCGCCCGCCGCGTCGTGCGTGTACCAGATGTGGCGGTTCCCGTCGTCCGGCAGGTTCGTGTACTGGTGATGCGTACCGTGGAACTTGCGGAAGCCTTCGACCGAGGCGAAGGTCGGCCACATCATGAAAATGTTGGCGAACAGGTCGTTTTGCCAACGCGTCTTCAAAGTGCGGAAGTGCGAGGCGTCGTGGCCGAGGATCAGGAGCGCATGCTGTCGCGCGCCGATGAACATGACGGCGAGCACATAGAGCAACGGGTGCCAGAAATATGCGCAGAGTGCGATGGCACCGGCGATCCCGGCCCATTCGGCCAGCGTCGCGACAACCGCCCTCTCGGGCTGAAGCTGCGACAACTCCTTGATCTTGGCTGCGGGCAACCGCTCTGGCACCACCCGCGCCGTGTTATGAGGATGGTTGAAGACCGGATTCGCGGAGATGTCCTCCGCCGGGATCTCCTCCCGAAGGTAGGCAACCATGCGCCGTAACTTCGCTAAGTCGGGCATTGCTCAGCCATAGCCTCTCCCTGTGACGATTCCTGGGCAGCCGCCCCCGCTCGAAGTGACGAGGGCCGCCGGCTAGCCTATACAGGCGGTCCTTGGAGATCAGGTGCGGGCCGCGCATGTCAGCCTCTCCCACAAACGAATATGACGTCGTGGTCCTCGGCGGCGGGCACAACGGACTCGTCTGCGCCGCCTATCTCGCCCGTGCCGGCCTGAAAGTGAAGGTGCTGGAACGGCGCCCCATTGTCGGCGGCGCGGCGGTCACGCAAGAATTCCATCTCGGGTTCCGCAATTCGATCGCCTCCTACACGGTAAGCCTGCTCAATCCCAAGGTCATCGCCGATCTCGAGCTGCACCGGCATGGGCTGAAAATCCTCGAACGACCGATGATGAACTTTCTGCCGCTCCCCGACGGCGGCTATCTCTTGACGGGCAACGGGCGCACCAAATCCGAGATCGCCAAATTCAGCAAACGAGACGCGGACCGCTACGATGCTTATGGCGCCAAGCTTGAGGACGTCGCGGACATTTTGCGCAATCTCGTCCTGCGGGCTCCACCGAACGTGGTCGAAGGTTTCGGCTTGCGCGGGCTTCGCGAGCTTGGCCGCGCCGCCGCGCTCGGCAACGATTTGCGCCATCTCGATCTCGAGCAACAGCGCCTCCTCCTCGATCTCTTCACCAAGCCGGCGGCTGATGTCTTGGACGAATGGTTCGAGAGCGCGCCGCTGAAAGCGCTGCTCGGCTTCGATTCCATCGTCGGCAACTACGCGAGCCCCTACGATCCCGGCACCGCCTATGTGCTGCTGCATCACGCCTTCGGCGAGGTGAACGGCAAGAAGGGCGCTTGGGGCCACGCCGTCGGCGGCATGGGCGCGATCACGCAAGCCATGTCCAAGGCAGCGGCCGAGCATGGCGTGGACATCCAGACGAATGCGGAGGTGGCCGAAGTTCTCGTCGAGAAAGGCCGCGCGGCAGGCGTCGTGCTGACGGACGGCAGCGTCGTCAAAGGCCGCGCGCTTGCCGCCAATGTAAACCTCAAGCTGCTCTATACACGGCTCATGCCGGAAGATGCCTTGCCGCCCGACTTCCTGACGCGCATGCGGAACTTCAAGTGTGGTTCGGGCACGTTCCGCATGAATGTCGCGCTCTCGGAGTTGCCGAGCTTTACCGCGCTCCCCGGCAAGGAGGCCAGCGCGCACCACGGCGCCGGCGTCATCATCGCCCCGAGCCTCGCCTACATGGACAAAGCTTATCGCGATGCGCGCCAGCACGGCTGGAGCCGGGAGCCGATTATCGAGATGCTCATACCCTCGACCCTCGATGATAGCCTTGCCCCGCCGGGCGCCCATGTGGCGAGTTTGTTCTGCCAGCATGTGGCGCCCGAACTGCCGGACGGGCGCTCCTGGGACGAGGCCCGCGAGGAGGTCGCCGACCTGATGATTGCCACGGTCGACGCTTACGCGCCCGGCTTCGCCAACAGCGTCGTGGGCCGCCAAGCCTTGAGCCCCCTCGATCTCGAACGCGAGTTCGGGCTCGTCGGCGGCGACATCTTTCACGGGGCGCTGACGCTCAATCAGCTGTTCTCCGCGCGGCCCATGCTGGGCTACGCGGACTATCGCGGCCCTTTACCTGGGCTCTATCACTGCGGTTCCGGGGCGCATCCCGGCGGCGGCGTCACCGGCGCGCCGGGTCACAACGCCGCCCGCGCGATCCTCTCCGACCTCAAGCCTTTTTCTTCTGCCTTTTCAGCTTGGCGCTGAGCTTCTTCCATTCCTTCTCCGGCATGCATTTGAGGCAGCGGCAGCCGATGGGCTTGAGGAAGGAGTCGAAATAGCTCTTGCCGTAGTTGTAGCCAAGCTCCTCGCCCGGATTGATCTTCCGCTTGGCCATGACGAAGACGCGCTTCTTGCGGATTTCGATCTCGCAGTTCGGCCGGCAGGAATGGTTGATATAGCGCGCGGTGTTCCTCTTGTTCCAGCCGTCGATGGTCTTCTTCTTGGTGACCTCGAACAGATAGCGGCTGCGGCTCGTCTCCTCTTCCTTTGCCGTGAGCGTGCGGCCGACATACTCGATGATGCAGACGCCCTTCGGAATGGTCTCTTGGGCGAACAGGCCGCGCCCCGCCCGCGCCTTCTTGACGGCGAGATCAAACCCGCCGGGGGTGAATTTCGATTTTCTCATGGGCCTCGGTGTTTTTTGGGATTCGCCGCGAAAGAAGCTTTTTCTAACCTCGACATCGCGTCACACGCAAGGTTTTGCCGGAGCGCGGCGCCCTGCTAGATAGTGGCCGCCCTCAGACCTTGGAGAACGTCCATGCCGGTTTCCGCCGCGTCCCACACCCTCCGCTGCGCGCGCATCGCCGTGCTGTGCGGATTTGGTCTCGCCTCCGCCCTGGCTGCCGCCCCGGCCTTTTCGGAGGATGCGGGGAAGGTATTGAAGACGCCGGTGTCTCCGGTGCCGCCGCTGTTCGACCAGGCCGATATCGACAAGGCCACGGCCGCACTGCCCAGCATCGTCGAGGGCGCCATGAAGCGAACCGGCCTGCCCGGCCTCGCCGTCGGAATCGTCTACAAGGACAAGGTGATCTACGCCGAGGGCTTCGGCGTGCGCGAGGTGAGCCAACCCGGCAAGATCGATCCCGACACGGTGTTCTTGCTGGCCTCGGTGTCGAAGCCCATCGCCTCGACCATCGTCGCTCACCTCGTCGGCGATGGCGTGGTGGACTGGCACGGCGCGGCGAAGGGCTACAACCCGGCGTTCGCGCTGAGCGATCCATACGTCACCGAGAACGCCACCATTGCCGATCTGATGTCCCATCGCAGCGGCTTGCGCACCGGCTCCGGCGATCTTTTGGAAGATCTCGGCTTCGACCGGGACTACATCCTCTCCCATATCGACCAGCAGCCGCTCGACCCGTTCCGCTCCACCTATCACTACAGCAATTTCGGCTATACGGCCGGCGGCGTCGCCGCCGCGACCGCCGCCGGCAAGAGCTGGGAGGACCTTGCGAACACGGTTCTGTTCGAGCCGGCGGGCATGACCACCGCCAGCTACCGTCATGCGGATTATCTGGCGCACAAGGACCGGGCCCATATCCACGCGCGCCTGAAGGACGGAACCTGGGCGGCGAAATACGACCGCAACGCCGACGCCGAGGCGCCCGCCGGCGGCGCATCCGGCTCGCTCAACGACATGCTGCGCTTCATGCGGCTCCAACTCGGCAACGGCACGCTCGACGGCCAGGAGATCGTCAAGGCGGACGCGATCGCACCGGCCCACGTACCGCAAATGATCCCCGGGCCGCCGCGATCTCCGGCCACGCCTGCCGGCTTCTACGGCTTCGGCTGGAACGTCTCTTATGATGACGAAGGCCGCGTGCGCATCGGTCATTCCGGCGCCTTCGAGCTCGGCGCCGCGACGTTCATCACCTTCATGCCGGGCGAGGATCTGGGCATCGTCGCGCTTACCAACGGCACGCCGATCGGCGTCGCGGAGGCGGTCGGCGCGGCCTTTCTCGATGTCGCACAGAATGGCGAGCAGACCGTGGACTGGGTCGGCTTCATGGGCCACATCTTCGATCAGATGCGGGCGGCCGAAGCGCCGGAGGTGGACTACACGGACGTGCCGGCGGACGCCAAGCCCGCGCAGAACCTCGCGGCTTATACGGGAAGCTACGGCAATTCCTATTACGGCCCGCTCACAGTCGCGGCCGAGGACGGCAAGCTCTCGATGGCCATGGGACCGCAAGGCGCGCCGGCCACCTTCGCGCTCAACCATTTCAACGGCGATACTTTCAGCTTCGAGACCATCGGCGAGAACGCCAACGGGCTCGCCGGAGCGATCTTCACGGTCGGCGACGACGGCAAAGCGGGAAAGGTCGTGCTCGATTACTACGACCGCACCGGGCTCGGCACCTTCGTGCGCGAGTAGCGGGCGAAGCCGGTGAGACGTCAGAGTCGCCCGGCCGGTCTCACGCGATTGGGAACGCGTTGCTGCGCGTTCTAAGCTAAGGTCGGGCATGACCAGGCTGTCACCCTTCGTGCGCTCCGCCGTGCTCGCGCTCATCACGCTCCTCGCCGGACCGGCGGCCGCGCAGGCGCCGGACGAGGCGCGGCCGCACTGCACCGAAGACGCCATGATCGTCTTCGACGCCTCGGGGTCCATGTCCGGCAACACGGTCCAGGGCCTCTTCAGCGACGTGACGCGCATTGACGAAGTCCGCATAGCCTTGGGCCAGGTGCTGCCGCATGCCTCGAAGTACCGCAAGATCGGGCTCATCACCTACGGTCCGGGGCCCTATGAGCAATGCAACGTCCAGCTGAACTTCGAACCCATGTGGAACGCGACCCAGCCCATCATGAGCGTGGTGAACGCCATCAACCCGGCCGGCAAGACACCGCTCGTGACGGCGGTGAAGGTGGCCGCGGCGGCGCTTGAGTCCAAATCGAAACCGAGTGTCATTGTCCTGCTGACCGACGGCGAGGAAACCTGCGGCGGCGCGCCCTGCGAGCTGGGCACAATCATCAAAGACAGCGGCCGGAAACTCACCGTCCATGTCGTCGGCTATCAGCTGAGGGCTTTCCGCTGGACGGGCGCGCAAAGCTTCCTCGACGTGAAATGTCTCGCCGAGGAAACAGGCGGCCTCTACATCACCGCGGAGAACCGGCAGGACTTGGTGGAGGCGTTCGAGAAGACGCTCGGCTGCCCCATGATGTCGGGCCTCGGCGCGCCGTTGCGCTAAGCTTCGGACGATCGCGCGAATCCGGCGCAGCTCTAGTCGTCGGATTTGCGCCTGATGTCGATCGAAGAGAAGCCGAGATCGCTGGCTTGCGTATGCAGCCACTTCACGGCCTCGGGCTCCGTGGCGAACATCCTGGTCTCGCCTTCCTGCGAGAACACCTCCCCGGGCTTCAGCGTGCGGAACGACGCGCGCCAGCCGTCGAAATGCTCCACGAAGCCGATGAACTTGCCTTGGGTCTTTGCGTCCTCGTCCAAATCGGCGCCTCGAATTCGACTGCAAGCCTGCTGACCCTCTCAACATAACCCCCGCCGGCTGACACGCGAAAGGCTTCAGGGTGTGCTTCATCGTCTCGCCGGGTCGTCTCCTCTTGCCTCCCCTTCAGGGGAGGCGGGCGCGCTGAAGGGGCGTCGGCGGGGTATCGACGGCAACGATCCGCCGGCGCTCTTTTCTACCTCCCCCTTGCGGGGAGGTCCGGTACGCCTCTTGGCGTGCCGGGGTAGGGGCGCTG
>NZ_JBPPND010000100.1:0-40954 GCF_051306395.1 Methyloceanibacter sp. | reverse complement strand
GTGCGTTGGGTTGGCGAGAGGAAACACGGACCAGGAGGCGGACTATGACTCCCAGAACTTTTTGGCGCGCAAGCGTCCTTACTGCTGGACTGACCTTTGCCATCCCGGCGTTCGCCGCCGATCAGGCAACTGCGGTTCTGATGGACCCCGACGGCAAGGAGGTCGGCAAGGTGACGCTCACCGCCGTGCCTACCGGCGTGCTGCTCGATGCCGACCTGACGGCGCTGCCGCCGGGCGACCACGCCTTCCACATCCACGAGTTCGGCAAGTGCGAGGCGCCCGACTTCAAATCGGCGGGTGGCCACTTCAACCCCGAGGAAGACGAGCACGGGCTGATGAACAAGGCCGGCCCGCATGCCGGCGATATGCCCAACATCCACGTCCCCGAGAACGGCAAGCTCCATATTGAGGTGCTGAATCAAATGGTGAGTCTGAGCCGGGGCCTGCTGGACAAGGACGGCTCGGCCATCGTCATCCACGAAGGCCCGGACGACTACGTGTCGGACCCCGCCGGCGACGCCGGACCGCGCATCGCCTGCGGCGTCATCACGAAGTAGGCGCAAGACCTCCGAAGCCGCCCTTGCGGCCAAAATAAACCTTCTGTCAAAGGTTTGAGACCCATCCTAACCCCCACGATTCGGACGCTGTGGGGAGTAGCCGATGGCTTGGGAAGGCCCTTTTGAAGGCATGATGGGCGGCGTGGCCTATATCGTGGGTTCGCATATCTGGGAATCCGTGGACGGCGGCCAAACCTGGATCATGTCCAAATTCGCCGACGACGTCGAAGCCTGCTACGAGATCGCCGCGCCTGCTTAAGCCGCCCCGTCTCTTACGACCCCGCCTCGCACAGCTCGCGCCTGCGGCCCGATAAGGGCCCGGACCAAAGGAAGCAGGCCGCGAGATTGCCCCTGCCCGGCGACTGGGCTATGAGAAAGCTCGTCTGGGCAACACTGCAAAATACCAATGATAAATAAGCTAGAGGCAGAGCGTCCGCTCTCCCCGCATCTGCAAATCTATCGGCCGATGCTGACGATGATGATGTCGATCGCGCATCGCATCACCGGCGCATCCTTGGCCGTCGGCTTCGCGCTTCTGACCTGGTGGCTGGTCGCCATCAGCATCGGGCCGGAAGCTTATGCAACCGTGGACGCGTTCTTCGGCAGCCTCATCGGGCGCGTCCTGCTCTTCCTGTTCACCTGGGCGCTGATCCACCACATGCTGGGCGGCATCCGCCACCTGATCTGGGACACGGGCCACGGCCTCGACAAGGTCAGCATCGAAGTGTTCGCCTGGGCGACCATCATCTCCTCCGTCGTGCTCACGGTCCTGATCTGGGTCGCGGGCTACGCGCTGATGGGAGGCCCGTAGCATGGCGACGCCCTTAAAGCGCGTTCGCGGCCTCGGCGCCGCCCATGAGGGCACCGAGACCTTCTGGCGCCAGCGGGTCACGGCCATGGCCAACATTCCGCTCGTCATCTTCTTGGTGCTCTCGATCGTCAGCCTTATCGGCGCGAGCTATGCGGACGTGAAGGCCTATCTGGCCAATCCGGTTGTCGCAGTGCTCATGCTGGCGCTCATCATCTCCGCCGCCATCCATATGCGCATCGGCCTGCGGGAGATCATCGAGGACTATGTTCACGGCGAAGGCTGCAAGGTTCTCGCCCTCGTGGCGACCACGTTCTTCGCGGGCCTCGTCGCCATCGCCAGCACGCTCGCCATTGTGAAAATCAGTCTCGGAAGCTGACCGTTAATGCCTCAAGACGCCACGCCACCAACCACGCCGCACAACGCCGTCCAAGTGAACGGCCGCGCCTACGAGATTACCGACCACGCCTATGACGTCATCGTCGTCGGCGCCGGCGGCTCAGGGCTTCGCGCCGTGGTCGGCGCCAGCGAAGCCGGTCTTCGCACGGCCTGCATCTCCAAGGTGTTCCCCACGCGCTCCCATACCGTGGCGGCGCAAGGCGGTATCGCCGCGGCGCTCGGCAATATGGGCCCCGACGACTGGCGCTGGCACATGTACGACACCGTCAAGGGATCGGACTGGCTCGGCGATCAGGACGCCATCGAATATCTCTGCCGCAACGCGCCGCAAGCCGTCTACGAGCTCGAACATTGGGGCGTGCCCTTCTCGCGCACCGACGACGGCAAGATCCTCCAGCGCGCCTTCGGCGGCATGACCATGGATTACGGCAAGGGCCCGGCCAAGCGGACCTGCGCGGCCGCCGACCGCACCGGCCACGCCATGCTGCACACCATGTATGGCCAAGCCCTGCGCCAGTCGGCCGAGTTCTTCATTGAATATTTCGCCATCGACCTGATCATGGACGACGAGGGCCGCTGCCGCGGCGTCATCGCCCTCAACATGGCCGACGGCTCGCTCCACCGCTTCCGCGGCCACCAGACCATCCTCGCCACCGGCGGCTATGGCCGCGCCTATTTCTCCTGCACGAGCGCGCATATCTGCACCGGCGACGGCAACGCCATGGTCTTGCGCGCCGGCCTGCCGCTTCAGGACATGGAGTTCGTGCAGTTCCATCCCACCGGCGTCTACGGCGCCGGCGTGCTCATCACCGAGGGCGCGCGTGGCGAAGGCGGCTTCCTGCGCAATTCCGAAGGCGAGAAATTCATGGAGCGCTACGCGCCCTCCGCCAAGGACCTCGCCTCGCGCGACGTGGTTTCCCGCGCCATCACTATCGAGATCCGCGAGGGCCGCGGCCACGGTCCCGACAAAGACTACATGCACCTGCATCTCGATCACCTCGACGAGGACATGTTGGCCGAGCGCTTGCCGGGCATCACCGATCTTGCCCGCATCTTCGGCGGCGTCGATGTGCGCCACGCGCCGATCCCGATCATCCCGACCTGCCACTACAATATGGGCGGCATCCCCACTAACATGCATGGCGAGGTGATCGCACCGCGCGGCGACGACAAGGACGCGATCGTGCCGGGCCTCATGGCGCTCGGCGAGGCGGCCTGCGTCTCGGTGCACGGCGCCAACCGTCTCGGCTCCAATTCGCTGATCGATCTCGTCGTGTTCGGCCGCGCCGCGGCCATGCGCTGCGCCGAGGTCGTCGGCAAGGACAAGGCCATTCCCGAGCTGCCCAAGGGCGCGGGCGATGAGGCGATCGCCCGTCTCGACCGCTTCCGTTACGCCGACGGCGGCACGCCGACCGCCGAGCTGCGCTTGCGCATGCAGAAGACCATGCAGCGCGACTGCTCCGTGTTCCGCACCAAGGACGTGCTTGCCGAAGGCGTGAAGGGCGTCAAGCAGGTGTGGGACGACGCGGCGGATATCGACGTCACCGACCGCTCGCTGATCTGGAACACCGACCTGATCGAGACACTGGAGTTCGACAATCTGATCAGCCAAGCCGCCGTCACCGTGCAAGGCGCGCTCGCCCGCGAGGAATCCAGAGGCGCGCATGCCCGCGAGGACTTCCCCAAGCGCGACGACACCGACTGGATGAAACACACCCTATCCTACGCGGACTACGGCACGCACACGGTGAAGCTCGATTTCCGGCCCGTACACACCTACACGCTGTCCAACGAGGTCGCCTATATCGAGCCCAAGGAGCGGGTGTATTGAGGCGGCGCGCCTGGCATGCTGTCTGGCTGTTCCTCGTTCACGCGCGTTCCGGACGTGGATTGGGGGCAGATAACCTACAACGTCACGGGGTGACCCGGCTCGCCAGCAGCTTTCCCACCACGTCCTGAACCGAGGCGAAATCGAACGGCTTCATGAGGACGAGCTGGTTCTCGAAGTCGGCGTCTAGGCTGCCGTCCCCTTGTCCCGTGGCAAAAGCGAAGGGAATCCCACGGCTGAGAAGGGCGCGCGCAAGCGGGTAGGAATCGCCGTCGCCAAGACAAATATCGAGGATTGCCCCGTCTAGGGCGGCCGCCGTGGCGAACTCGATCCCGTCCGCGACCGACCGTGCCGGACCGACGACCTCGCAGCCGAGCTCGGTCAGCCAATCCTCGACCATCATTGAAATTAGGGGCTCGTCGTCGACGACCAAGATGCGCGGCACCGGAATGACCCTTACATTACCCGCCGGAACCTAATTGTATCAGGGGGATGGCCGGCTAGCTATGACCGGCTTTTGCTGTGCCTTAGGCCAACGGATCATCGCAGTGCCTCATCGCCTCCTCAAAGCCAACCGCCTCCTCCAAAATTCCAGGGTTATCATCTTCGTCGGCTTGGCTCTGGTGGCCGCGGCCGTGATCGCCGTGGCCCTGCTTGTGGTGCGATCGAGCGAGGCCGATTTCTGGCTGGCGCGCAGCATCAAAGTCCAGCAGGCGGGTGAAGCGCTGCTGAGCGAGATTCAGCTGGCGGAGGGTGCCAAGCGAGGCTACCTGCTCACGCAGGCCAGCGACTATATGATCGAGTTCAACCAGTCCACGGGCGCCATACCGCGCCTTTTTGAGGAGTTGAGCGATCTTGTCCCTGATGACAGCGACCAGGGTTCGCGTCTCAAGACACTCGGACCGCTCGTCGACGCCAAGCTCGCCGAGATGGACCAAACCCTGGAGCTCGATCAGCGGGGGGAGCGCACCGAAGCGCTCAAAACGATAGAATCAGCCCACGTCGAGGGGCTCACCAAGTCGATCCGCGCAGAGCTCTTCGCGTTCCTCAACGCCGAGCGCGCGCTCCTCAACATGCGCGAGAAAGAGGTGTCCAACCTCCGCCGCTGGCTGGCGGCGTTGATCGGCGTAGCCCTGCTCACGGCGATGGTACTTACCACCCTCCTCGCCATCGCCACACGTCACGCGGTCGCCGATCTCATCGCGCGCACCCGCGAACTCGAGGAAGAATCCTTGCGCCGCCAGGACGCGGAAGATTCGCTGCGGCAGGTGCAGAAGATGGAAGCCGTCGGCCAGCTCTCCGGCGGCATCGCCCACGACTTCAACAATCTCTTAACCATCATCATGGGCAATCTCGACACCCTGATGCGGCGCATCGCCGACGCGAAGAAGGATAATAACAGCAAGACGATCGTCGCCAAGCTGGAGAAGCCGGTCGATGCCGCCATGTACGGCGCGCGCAGTGCCGCGCAGCTGACGCAGCGCCTCCTCGCCTTCTCGCGCCGCCAGGCACTGGACCCGGTGCGCGTCGACATGAACCGGCTCATCACCGATATGACGGACCTGTTGAAGCGCAGTCTCGGCGAGCAGATCAGTGTCGAGACGGTGCTCGGTGCAGGCCTTTGGCCCGCCTTCATCGATCCCAATCAACTGGAAAATGCGCTGCTCAATCTCGCGCTCAACGCCCGTGCCGCCATGCCCGAGGGCGGTTGCCTCACGATCGAGACCGCGAACACCTATCTCGACGATGGCTATTCGCGCCGCTTCGGCGACATCGAGCCCGGACAATATATCGTGCTCTGCGTGACCGACACCGGCACCGGCATCCCCGCCGATGTCATCGATCACGTGTTCGAGCCGTTCTTCTCGACCAAGCCTCCCGGCGAAGGATCGGGGCTCGGTCTGTCCATGGTCCACGGCTTCGTGAAGCAGTCCGGCGGCCACGTGCGTATCTACAGCGAGGAAGATCATGGCACGACCGTGAAGCTCTACCTGCCGCGCATGATGACCGCCGAGGATCGGACCGCCGCGCCTGTCGGGAAGGCCGAGGGCGTGTCGCCCCCGCCGCGCGCGGAGCCGCAAGAGACCATCCTTTTGGTGGAAGACAACGACGGCGTCCGTGAGTACGCCGCGACTGTGCTCCATGGGCTGGGCTATGCCGTGCTGGAAGCATCCGACACCACGTCGGCCATCGAGCTCTTGGGCAACAAGCCCCCGATCGACCTTTTATTCACCGACGTGGTCCTGCCGGGCGGCCTGAACGGACGCACGCTGGCGAACGAGGTCAGGCGGACTTATCCCGGCATCCCCGTGCTGTTCACCACCGGTTACACGCGCAACGCCATCGTCCACCAGGGACGTCTCGACGCCGATGTCGATCTCCTGAACAAGCCCTACACCGAGCAGGATCTTGCGCGAAAGATCCGCGAACTGCTCGACCGCGCATGAGCCGTTAACCCGGCGCTAACCAACATCAGAACTGATTTTGATCCTTTTGGCAGCCCTTGGCGTTGAACCTCGACAATTGCTCGACAATTCGAGCCAAATTCGCAGGGAAGCGAGGTCATCGATGTACACACGTTACCGGGGGTACATTCTACAAGGGCAAGCCGCCCGCCCGGGCTGGCAGGTGCGAGTCCGGCCATCGCGGCCGGGCGTGCCGATCCTCAGCCGCGGCAGCGTGGACGCGCCCACTTTGGATGACGCTATCGCCGAGGCGGAACGGCGCATCGATCGGCTGCTTTGGGAGGCGCGCATCCGGGCCTGATGCGGCTATCTCTCCCTTGCCCAGACCGCTTTGACTGGCTACGAACTAAGAAAAATGGCGGTCAAAGCCGGCCTGGGCATGAGGAATCGATTGAAATGGTCCAATTCACGCTTCCCAAGAACTCCAAGATCAAGAAGGGCAAGGTCTGGAACCCGCCGGCCAAGGACGCGGACGCCGGGCGCTGGCGCGAGTACCGCATCTATCGCTACGACCCGGAGACCGGCGACAACCCGCGCGTCGATACCTATTGGGTCGACATGAACGATTGCGGGCCCATGATTCTGGACGCCCTCATCTGGATCAAGAACAACATCGACGCCACACTGACCTTCCGCCGCTCCTGCCGCGAAGGCGTGTGTGGCTCCTGCTCCATGAACATCGCCGGCACCAACACGCTTGCCTGCACCATGCACGCCGACGATGCCAAGGGATCGATCGCCGTCTATCCGCTGCCGCACATGCCGGTCATCAAGGATCTCGTGCCGGACATGACGCTGTTCTACGCGCAGCTCCGCGAGATCGAACCTTGGCTGAAGACCGACAGCCCCACGCCGCAGAAGGAATGGCGGCAGTCCCACGACGACCGCGAGAAGCTAGACGGCCTTTATGAGTGCATCCTCTGCGCCTGCTGCTCCACCGCCTGCCCGTCTTATTGGTGGAACAGCGAGCGCTATCTCGGCCCGGCCATCCTGCTGCAGGCCAATCGCTGGGTGGAGGATTCACGCGACGAACGGACCGGCGAACGCCTCGACGATCTCGAAGACCCGTTCCGGCTCTATCGCTGCCACACCATTCTCAATTGCACCAAGGCCTGCCCCAAGGGGCTGAACCCGGCGGCCGCCATCGCCAACCTTAAGCGCAAGATGGTCGAGAGGACTTAAAGCGCTCAAGTAGCGTAGCGGTAGCGCATCACTAAAGTGCTCAAGCAGCGAAGCGGTAGGGACACTAAAAGAGGAGCCAGCGAGAGCATGCTCGACCACATCGGTATGCCGGTTAGCGACATCGCCCGCGCCACCGACTTCTACATGAAGGCGCTCGCGCCTCTCGGCATCGCGATGATCATGCAGATCTCCGCCGAGCAGACAGGCCACGGCGCGGCCGTCGGCTTCGGAGCAGAAGGAAAGCCGTTCTTCTGGATCGGAGAAGGCGAGAAGGCGGGAGACCACGTCCATGTGGCTTTCGCCGCTCAGTCCCGCGCCGAGGTCGACGCGTTCTACCAAGCGGCGTTGGCAGCAGGCGGAACGGACAATGGCGCGCCGGGGCTGCGCCCTATCTATCACGCCAATTATTACAGAGCCTTCGTGCTCGACCCGGACGGCAACAACATCGAAGCCGTCTGCCACGCGCCGGCCTAAGCGCTCAAATAGCGTAGCGGTAGCGCATCAAAGAAAGCGCTCAAGTAGCGAAGCGATAGCGCATCAATAACTGCGCCCAAGTAGCGTAGCGGTAGCGCGTCAAGAAAACACTATTACGTCCGCGGACAGCGCGGCAGCGAGAACACGCAAGACGGCACCTCCGACCTGCGCATCTCCTCGGCTTTCTTCGGGTCGTCCTCGCTCTGCCAGGCATAAGGGCTGCGCACGTCCATATGCGCGTAGCTCACGCGCACCAGCGTCTCCTTCTCGAAGGTGAGGCTCGCCGTGCAAGTCGCCTTCTCCTTCTTCTCGCCGCTCGAGGGCACGGGGCCGCCGCCGCTATAGTGATAGACCAGCGTCTCGGCGGTACTACCGGCCGGGATGCGCGAACGCGGCTGGCCGGCGCAGCGCAGGACCTCGTCCTTCCTCATGCCGATATAGGGCTGGCCGTAATCGACCCGGCTGAGCTGCTTGATAGCGTCCTCCGGGCCGGAGCCCCCTCCGCAACCCGAAAGCAAAAGTCCGACCGCCACGCCCAAAGCAACCGCCGCGCCGACCCCGGGACCCGCTCTATGCCCGCCACTCGCCTGCTGGGAGTTTCCGCGCAAATCCATACCTTTTCATAAGCCTGAGAAGGCCCTAACGCCAGATTGCGCGGCTTTTGGGGCAGGGGCAACTGGCTGCGTGCATGCACCCAAGGCATGAAATGCGGCCATACAGTCACACTTTCACAAAGCGAAACAAACGCGTGCCCGCCGGACACGTTTTGTCACGCGCGGAAATCGGCGAGACAAATGCAACGGGTACAGTCCCCGCCTGCCGAGGACCAACGTAAGGAGGTCCGAAATGAATATTGCGCTCCGCACCGGCGCGCTTGCGCTCGCGCTGCTTGCCGGGACTGTGATGACCGCCGCGCCGGCCATGGCCGATCGCGGTCACCACGATCGATCCTGGGGCAAGTCGTGGAACAAGAAGTACTACCAGCACAACCGGCATCGCGGGCATGCCCGCAAAGGCCGTGGCTGGAACAACCGTTACGGCTGGGATCGGAGATACGGTCACAGACATGACCGGTACGGTTATCGCCGTCCGGCTTACGGCTGGTTCTACGGCGCGCCGGGATTCTCCATCCATATCCGATAGCGCCACGCGCCAAGCGACCATGTGCGAACCCTTCGCCGAAACGCCGGCGGAGGGTTCCCCTGGCGCTCCAGCCGGGCGACGGAGCATGACGCTTCGTCCTTCTTTGTTTGCGGACCAGAACGCCGGCTTCACAGAACTGCGACATGTTGGCGGCAACCGGAACCCGCAGCCCCGCTCATCCGTTCTACCATCATGGAAAAAGCCAACTTAAAGCTTCTAATGAAGAACATGATTCGTCATAGCGCCCTGGCATTGTCGCTGATGGCCGGTGCCGCTCTGATCGCAGCACCTGTTTCCGTGGCCGAAGCGAAGTCTATTCAGCGCGACGGCTATTTCGGCGGCACCTGGAG
This sequence comes from Methyloceanibacter sp., assembly GCF_051306395.1. GTDB lineage: Bacteria > Pseudomonadota > Alphaproteobacteria > Rhizobiales > Methyloligellaceae > Methyloceanibacter. The sequence goes on along the minus strand of NZ_JBPPND010000100.1, from coordinate 31,748 downwards.
CCCAATCGGCCCCAAGAACAACCGTTATGTGAAGCGCCATCACCGCAACTATGGTTACAACCGTAGTTACTATGGTCCGCGCTACAGCTATTACGGCAATCGCTATCGCTACGGCTCCCGCGCTCCGTACGGCTACGGTTACGATCGCGGCCCGGGCTTCAGCATCACCATCCGCTAAGCCTGACAAGAAGTGAGTATTGTGAGCCCCCTCCTCAAACGGAGGGGGTTTCCCCATGCGCGAAAGGGAACGGGAGCCATACCTCCCACGTTGACCTTCTCAAGGACGCGGGTCCGAGCCATGAGGAGGTTTCGATGGGACTGCGACTCGAGCAAGCGATTTGTCTGAGCATGGCAGGCGGCTTTGCCGTAATCGCACCGCCCACCTTTCCGCGAAAACGCGAGCCCGAACCCCAGAAGCGCGAGACGCAATTACCGCCAGACGATCGCGCCGAGGGTCCGCCCAACCCCGCTAGTAAGCGATCGCGAAATAGATCACGTATAGCCAACTAAAGAAGCCGTGGATGATGGCCCACAGGATTGACTGGTTGTTGTCGTACGAGATGGCGATAGCGAGCGCCGTGCCGAAGCCGATCCCATACTGCGCGCCTGTCCAGGTGTAGGTCATAGAGGTCTCCATGCTGCGAGCCTTGTCGGCGCTACGCTATCCTTTTGCTGCGGCGCCGCGCTAGACTGCGCCAATGATCGCAAGCACATCCAAACGAAAGTTCGCCGCCGTCCTCTGCGCCGTGCTGTTCGCGGGCCTGGTTGGGGCCGGCCTGCTCAATGCGCGCGAGGAGCAGGCGCCAGCCAAGGTCGAAGCGCACCATGTACTGACCGCGCCGGTCGCCGGCGATCCCGGCAAGGAGGTTGACATCCAGGTCTACACCTTCCCGCCGGGCGCCGCCGTGCCCTGGCACATTCATCCGGGCGCTCAGGAGTTCGAGTACGAGCTCGAGGGCACGCTCATGATCGAGGAAAACGGCAAGCCGCCCCACGCCTTGAAGGCGGGCGAAACCTATCATCTCGCGCCCGACGTCGTGCATCGCGGCTGGAACCCAAGCAAGACCGAGCCGGCCAAGGTCTATGTGGTTCGCATCAAGCCGGTGGGAGCGCCGCTCGCAAAGGTGGTGAAGCCTCCGGCGGATGAAGAGGCATCCGATGGCCCGGCGCCGGACGCCTATCCCGGGCTTAGGCCTTGAACCCTTGATATCAGACGGCCCGGCGCGGCTTCTTCAAGAGGGCACGCAGGCCGACGGCCCAGGCGCCGGCCACCACCACCCAGTAGAACACTTTGGCGGGCGTGCCCAATTCCATGCCGAGCGCCGAGCCGGCGAAGGTGCCGAGGCTCGCCACCAGCGTGTAGAACGCGGCGAAGGCCAGCACGAAGGCGGTGGCGAAGCGCGGCCGGAAAAAGCCGATGGCCGTCCCGACCGCCCCCCAGATGAAATTGACCCCGGCTTGGAGCGGGTTCAGGCGAAAACCCGGCGGGAAGCTCTGAGGATCGGTGTCGAAGCCGTAGAAGAAAAAGGAAACGAGCATGATGCCGCCGAGCGCCAGGAAATAGGCGGCACAGCGCGCGGCCCACACCACGAGCGGCAGCGGCGGGGTGCGGTCGAGCTCCTCGTCCGTCGGCGCAAGCCGTTCTGCGGCCTTGACCGGCCCTTTCTCCGCCATGTGAAACCTCGTCCTTGGGATCCCTTCCTTACCGACCCTATCCGATTGCGCGGGCCACGGTCCATCTCCGGTGGGGGGAGACGGGCCCGCACGCCACTGCCCAAAACGGCACCTTGCGCGAACGCCCGATTGCATTTAACCAACCTCCGAGTTCATTCAGGGCCGGAAATGCGGACGATGCGGCCGTTTTAGGTAGCCTTTTCTAAAAAGGGGGTTTTCATGGCGCGGAGTAAGATTGCATTGATTGGCGCAGGCCAGATCGGCGGCACCATCGCCCATCTTGCCGGCATCAAGGAGCTCGGCGACATCATCCTGTTCGACGTGGTCGACGGGGTCCCGCAAGGCAAGGCACTGGACCTCTCTCACTCCGCCCCCGTCCACGGCTTCGTGCCCAAGGTCAAAGGCGCCAACGAATACGCCGAGATCAAGGACGCCGACGTGGTGATCGTCACCGCCGGCGTGCCGCGCAAGCCCGGCATGAGCCGCGACGACCTGCTCGAGATCAATCTGAAAGTGATGGAGCAGGTGGGCGCGGGCCTTCGCAAATACGCGCCCGAGGCCTTCGTCATTTGCGTCACCAACCCGCTCGACGCCATGGTCTGGGCGCTCCAGAAGACCTCCGGCCTGCCCCGCAATAAGGTGGTCGGCATGGCCGGCGTGCTCGACAGTGCCCGCTTCCGCTTCTTCCTCTCCGAGGAGTTCGACGTGAGCCCGCAGGACATCCACACCATGGTGCTGGGCGGCCACGGCGACACCATGGTGCCGCTGATCCGCTATTCGTCGGTGGCCGGTATCCCGCTTGCCGACCTCGTCAAGATGCGCTGGATCACCCAGAAGCGCCTCGATGAGATCGTCCAGCGCACCCGCGACGGCGGCGCCGAGATCGTCGGCCTGCTCAAGACCGGCTCTGCCTATTATGCGCCGGCGAGCGCCGCGCTCGACATGGCCGAGTCCTACCTCAACGACGAGAAGCGGGTGCTGCCCGCCGCCGCCTATCTCAACGGCGAGTACGGCGTGAAGGGTATTTATGCCGGCGTGCCCGTCATCATCAGTGCCAAGGGCGTCGAGCGCGTCATTGAACTCGATCTGTCATCGGCCGAGAAGGATGCCTTCATGCATTCGGTGGAGTCGGTGAAGGCGCTCGTCGAACTCTGCCAGCGGATCGCACCCAACCTCGCCTAGGCATCCCGCCTGGACGTTCAAACACGAAGCCGAACCAATGAACATTCACGAGTACCAGGCCAAGGACCTCCTTAAGGCCTATGGCGCCCCTGTCGCCAAGGGCCACATTGCCGCCACGGCGGAAGAGGCGGCCGAGAAGGCCAAGGATCTCGAAGGCGAGGTCTTCGTCGTGAAGGCGCAGATCCACGCCGGCGGGCGCGGCAAGGGCGGCGGCATCAAGCTGGTCAAGACGCTTGAGGAGCTTCACGCCGAAGCCGACCGCATGCTTGGCAAGCCGCTGATCACGCCGCAGACCGGGCCGAAGGGCCGCGTGGTGCGCAGCGTCTATGTGGTCGAGGATACCTCCATCGCGCGCGAGCTATATCTCTCGCTGCTGGTGGACCGGGCCACCGGCCGCGTGGCTTTCGTCGCCTCCACCGAGGGCGGCGTGAACATCGAGGAAGTCGCGGCCAACACGCCCGAGCTCATCACCACGATCGACGTGGACCCCGCCTCGGGCTTGAGCGGCTTCCATGGCCGCGTCATCGCCTCGGCCCTGAAGCTCAAGGGCGATCTCGCCAAGCAATGCGCCAAGCTGATCAAGACGCTCTACACGCTCTTCATGGAGAAGGACGCGAGCCTCATCGAGATCAATCCGCTCGTGGTGACCGGTGACGACAGGCTCGTCTGCCTCGACGCCAAGATCGGCTTCGAGGACAACGCGCTGTTCCGCCATCCCGACATCGAGGCCTTGCGCGACATCCACGAGGAGGACCCGGCTGAGGTCGAGGCCTCCAAGCACGACCTCTCCTACGTCAAGCTCGACGGCTCGATCGGCTGCATGGTCAACGGGGCCGGGCTCGCCATGGCCACCATGGACATCATCAAGCTCTATGGTGGCGAGCCGGCGAACTTTCTCGATGTCGGCGGCGGTGCCACCAAGGAGCGCGTCACCGAGGCATTCAAGATCATCCTTTCCGATCCCAACGTGAAGGGCGTGCTCGTCAACATCTTCGGCGGCATCATGCGCTGTGACACCATCGCCGAAGGCATCATCGCTGCGGCAAAGGAAACCAATCTCGCCGTGCCGCTGGTCGTGCGCCTCGAAGGCACTAATGTGGAGCGCGGCAAGGAGCTGCTATCCAATTCCGGCCTCGCCATCATTCCCGCCGACGACCTCGACGACGCCGCCAAGAAGGCCGTCGCTGCCGTGGAGGCCGCGGCTTGATCTTCGCGGCCCGATCCTTGCAAAACGAACTTTCCACCTTTCGTACTTTCCGCCTTTGTCACCAATCCTTCCGCTAACCGGCCCAATTTCACATCATGTCCGTACTCGTCGATAAGAACACGCGCGTCATCTGCCAGGGCTTCACCGGCTCGCAAGGCACTTTCCACACCGAGCAAGCGATTGCCTACGGCACCAAGATGGTCGGCGGCGTCACGCCCGGCAAAGGCGGGACCACTCATCTCGACCTGCCGGTCTTCGATACGGTTCGCGAGGCGGTCGAGACGACCGGCGCCGACGCCTCCGCCGTCTACGTGCCGCCGCCCTTTGCCGCGGACGCCATTCTGGAGGCGATCGACGCCGGCGTGCGCCTCGTGGTGTGCATCACCGAGGGCGTGCCCGTGCTCGACATGGTCAAGGTCAAGCGGGCGCTGTGCGAATCGGGCAGCCGCCTGATTGGGCCGAACTGCCCGGGCATCATCACGCCGGGCGAATGCAAGATCGGCATCATGCCGGGCCATATTCACACGCCCGGCCGGGTCGGCATCGTCTCACGCTCCGGCACCCTGACCTACGAGGCCGTCGCCCAGACCACGGCCGTGGGCCTCGGCCAGACGACCTGCATCGGCATCGGCGGCGATCCGGTCAACGGCACGAACTTCGTCGATTCGCTCTCGCTCTTCTTGGAGGACGACGCCACCGAGGCCATCATCATGATCGGCGAGATCGGCGGCAGCGCCGAGGAAGAGGCGGCAGAGTTCCTCATCGCGGCGGGCAGCAAGAAGCCGATCGTGGGCTTCGTGGCGGGCGCCACGGCACCGCCCGGGCGCCGCATGGGTCATGCCGGTGCCGTCATCTCAGGCGGCAAAGGCGACGCAAAGAGTAAAATTGAGGCAATGCAAGAGGCTGGCATCGTGGTCGCGCAATCCCCTGCGGCCCTTGGAACGACCCTTGCAGGAATTTTCAAGTAACGGAGCGCCGGGCGCCTAACGGTCGCCTTGATTGCCCTTCAGGCCGGTGTTCCAGTTACGGACCGGCAGGTTGGTGCAATGACACGACACGAACTGAACGAGGTGTTCGCCCACACCTCGTTCTTGGATGGCGCGAACGCCGCCTATCTCGCCGAGCTATACGCGCTCTACGAGGCGGACCCCTCCTCCCTGGGCCCGGAATGGCAGAGCTTCTTCGCTGGTCTCGGTGACGACGCGGCCGAGGTGCTTGCCGATGCGCAAGGCCCCTCCTGGGGGACTGGCCGCACCACGCTGCCCATGGCGGCAGCGCCGTCCGGCGCGCTGACCCAGCAGCAAGCGCTCGATGCGGCACGCGACACGCTCGGCGCGCGCATGCTGATCCGCGCCTATCGCACCCGCGGCCATCTCATCGCCCAGCTCGACCCGCTCCGGCTCACCGATCGCGGCGAGCATCCCGAGCTCAATCCCGCCACTTACGGATTCACCAAGGCAGATTACACGAAACCGATCTATATCGGCGGCGCGCTCGGCTTCGAGTTCGCCAATCTGCGCCAAGTGCTCGATGTCCTGAACAAAGCCTATGCCGCGAGCATCGGCTTCGAGTACATGCACATCTCCGATCCCGAGCAGCGCGCCTGGATGCAGGACCGCATCGAGAGCGCGGAGGTCAGCTTCACCGAACAGGGGAAGCGCGCCATCCTCACCAAGCTGATCGAGGCGGAAGGCTCCGAGCGCTTCCTCAACGTCAAATATACGGGCACCAAGCGCTTCGGCCTGGACGGCGGCGAATCCATGATCCCGGCGCTGGAGCAGATCATCAAGCGCGGCGGCCAGCTCGGCGTGCGCGAGATCGTCATCGGCATGCCCCATCGCGGCCGGCTGAACGTGCTCTCCACCGTCATGGCGAAGCCCTACCGCGCCATCTTCAACGAGTTCCGCGGCGGCTCGGCCCAGCCCGACGACGTCGAGGGCTCCGGCGACGTGAAATATCACCTGGGCGCTTCGTCGGACCGCGAGTTCGACGACAACCGCGTCCACCTGTCGCTGACCGCCAACCCCTCGCATCTGGAGATCGTCGATCCCGTGGTCCTCGGCAAGGTGCGCGCCAAGCAAGACCAGATGGGCGACAAGGAGCGGAAAGAGGTGCTGCCGCTCCTGCTGCATGGCGACGCCGCCTTCGCCGGCCAGGGCGTGGTCGCCGAATGCTTGGGCCTGTCGGGCTTACGCGGCCACCGCACCGGCGGCTCGATCCACTTCATCGTCAACAATCAGATCGGCTTCACCACGGCGCCGCGCTTCTCGCGCTCATCGCCCTACCCGTCCGACGTCGCCAAGATGATCGACGCGCCGATCTTCCATGTGAACGGCGACGACCCGGAGGCGGTGGTCCACGTCACCAAGATCGCCACGGAGTTCCGGCAGCGTTTCGGCAAGCCTGTCGTCATCGACATGTTCTGCTACCGGCGCCACGGCCATAACGAGGCGGACGAGCCGGCCTTCACCCAACCGCTGATGTATCAGCGCATCGCCAAGCATCCGCGCGTGGTGGAGATCTATGCCGATCGGCTGATCAAGGAAGGCCTGTTCACCGCCGACGAGGTGGAGGACCTCCAGGCGCAGTTCCGCGCCTATCTCGAAGAGGAGTTCCTGGCCGGCGAAACCTACCGCCCCAACCGCGCCGACTGGCTGGACGGCCGATGGTCCGGCATCGGCTTCGCCGACGAAGGCGCACGCCGCGGCCTGACCGGCGTGGACCTCGACCTGCTGCGGCAGGTCGGCCGCAGGCTCACGGCCATCCCCGAGACTTTGACGCCGCACAAGACCATTGCGCGCATCATGGCGAGCCGCCGCAAGATGATCGACGAGGGCGAAGGCATCGACTGGGCCACGGCGGAGTCGCTCGCCTTCGGCACCCTCCTGGTCGAGGGCTTCAAGGTCCGCCTGTCGGGGCAGGATTCCGAGCGCGGCACCTTCTCCCAGCGCCACTCGGTGCTCATGGATCAAGTGACAGAGATGAAATACACCCCGCTCATGCACCTTTCCAAGGAGCAGGGCGACTTCGAGGTCATCAACTCCATGCTCTCCGAGGAGGCCGTGCTGGGCTTCGAATACGGCTACAGCCTCGCCGAGCCCAACGCGCTCGTGCTCTGGGAGGCGCAGTTCGGCGACTTCGCCAATGGGGCGCAAGTCGTCATCGACCAGTTCATCTCGAGCGGAGAGCGCAAATGGCTGCGCATGTCGGGCCTCGTGCTCCTGCTGCCCCACGGCTACGAGGGTCAGGGCCCGGAGCACTCCTCGGCCCGGCTCGAGCGCTATCTCCAGTCTTGCGCCGAGGACAATTGGCAGGTGGTCAACTGCACCACGCCGGCCAACTATTTCCATGTGCTCCGGCGCCAACTGCATCGCGAGTTCCGCAAGCCGCTGGTGCTCATGACGCCGAAGTCGCTGCTCCGTCACAAGAAGGTGGTATCGACGCTTGAGCAGTTTGGCGCGGAGTCGAGCTTCCACCGTCTCCTCTGGGACGACGCCGAGGCGAAGCCCGGCGACTCCGTCGCGCTCGTTCCGGACGACCAGATCAGGCGCGTGGTCATCTGTTCGGGCAAGGTCTATTACGACCTCTATGAGGAGCGCGAGCAACGCGGCATCACAGACCTCTATCTTCTGCGCCTCGAGCAGCTTTATCCCTTCCCGGCCCGCGCTCTCATCCAGGAGCTCGGCCGCTTCAAGGACGCAGAGATGGTGTGGTGCCAGGAGGAGCCGAAGAACATGGGCGCCTGGAGCTTCCTGGAGCCTAATCTCGCTTGGGTGCTCGACCATATCGATGCCAAGCACGAGCGCCCGCGCTATGCTGGGCGCCCAAGCTCGGCAGCGACGGCGACGGGGCTTGCGAGCAAGCATGCGCGCGAGGTGAAGTCCTTACTAGACGAAGCGCTGGGCTAGGCCGGAAAGGAACGGGCGAAAGAACCGATGGCGACAGAAATCCGGGTGCCGACCTTGGGAGAGTCCGTCGTTGAGGCGACGGTTGGCCAGTGGTTCAAGCAGGCCGGCGACGCGGTCGCCGCCGACGAGCCTCTGGTCGAGCTCGAGACCGACAAGGTCACCGTCGAGGTGCCGGCGCCCGCTTCCGGCGTGCTGTCGGAGATCATCGTGAATGCGGGCGATACGGTCGCGGTCGGCGCGCTGCTTGGCGCCATCGCCGACGGAGACGGCAAGGCGCCGCCTGCCAAGCAACAAGCCAAGTCGAACGCCAAGCCGAACGCCAAAGCGAAGGCAAAAGCCAAGACTGGCGACGAGCCCGACGAGCTTGAGCCCGAGCCGCAACCGGAGCCCGAACTCAAGGCGCTGAAACGCGAGCCCCATATCCGCGAGGAAGTCGGGTCGGATGCGATGCCGCCGTCGCCCGCGGCCCGCAAGCTGCTTGCCGAGCGGGGCCTGGACCAAAGCGACGTGAAAGGCTCGGGCCGCCGCGGTCAGGTGCTGAAGGGCGACGTGATCGCGCAAGCCGCCGAGACGCTGCTGACCCGCGAGCGGGCGCCGAAGCCTGCCGCTCCGCCGCGCGCGCCCATCACGCCGGAGGACGAGGCCCGCGAGGAACGCGTCCGCATGACGCGGCTGCGCCAGACCATCGCCAAACGCCTCAAGCAAGCGCAAGACACCGCCGCCATGCTCACCACGTTCAACGACGTGGACATGAGCACCATCCTGCAAATGCGGAAGGACTATCGCGAGGACTTCGAGAAGCGGCACGGCGTGAAGCTCGGCTTCATGGGCTTCTTCGTGAAGGCCTGCGTGCAAGCGCTGAAGGACATCCCCGCGGTCAATGCCGAGATCGACGGCGAGGACACCGTCTACAAGAACTACTACCACATAGGCGTCGCGGTCGGCACCGAGCGCGGCCTTGTAGTGCCCGTGATCCGCGATGCGGACGAGAAGAGCCTCGCCGAGATCGAAGCGGCGATCGCCGATTTCGGCGCGCGCGCCCGCGACGGCAAGCTGGCCTTGAGCGAAATGCAAGGCGGCACCTTCACCATCTCCAACGGCGGCATCTACGGCTCGATGCTCTCCACGCCGATCCTGAACGCGCCGCAATCCGGCATTCTCGGCATGCACCGCATCGAGGAACGTGCCGTGGTGCGCGATGGCGCCATCGTCGCCCGGCCAATGATGTATCTCGCGCTCTCCTACGACCACCGCGTGGTGGACGGCAAAGAGGCGGTCACCTTCCTGGTGAACGTCAAGGAGTCGCTGCAGAATCCCGCCCGCCTCGTCCTCGATCTCTGAGACTTCAAGCATGAGCACGTACGATCTGATTGTCATCGGCACCGGCCCCGGCGGCTATGTCTGCGCCATCCGCGCCGCGCAGCTCGGGATGAAGGTTGCCGTGGTCGAGAAGCGCGCGACCCATGGCGGCACCTGCCTCAATGTGGGCTGCATCCCTTCCAAGGCGCTGCTGCATGCGAGCGAGGCTTATGCGGAAGCCGCCCATGACTTCGCCGGCATGGGCATCAAGGTGAAGCCGGAGCTCGATCTGGCCGCGATGCTCGCCTTCAAGGACGAAGGGGTGAAGGGCAACGTGGACGGCGTCGCCTATCTCTTGAAGAAGAACAAGATCGACGCATTTCAGGGCACGGGCCGCATCCTGGCGCCGCATCAGGTCGAGGTCACGCCCGAGAAGGGCAAGGCGCAAGTTCTGGAGACCAAGGCCATCGTGCTCGCCACGGGCTCCGAGGTCGCCCATGTGCCGGGCATCGAGGTCGACGAGAAGCGCATCGTGTCTTCCACCGGCGCGCTCGATCTGCCGAAAGTGCCCAAGCGCATGGTGGTGATCGGCGGCGGCTATATCGGGCTCGAGCTCGGCTCCGTGTGGTCGCGGCTCGGGTCTAAGGTCACCGTGGTCGAGATGCTGCACACCATCACGCCCGGCCTCGATGGCGAGCTCGCCAAGCAGCTTCAGCGCATTCTTCAGAAGCAGGGGCTGACCTTCATGCTCGGCGCCAAGGTCACCAAGGTCGATTCCAAAGGCAAGTCGGTGAAGCTCACGGTCGAGCCCGTCGATGGCGGCAAGGCGGAGGAGCTTGAGGCCGACGTGGTGCTCGTATCCATCGGACGCGTGCCCACCACGAAAGGTTTAGGCCTCTCCGATATCGGCGTGGAAGTTCACGACGGCGGCCGCATCGTCGTCGATCATAAGTTCCAGACGACGGTGCCAGGCATCTACGCCATCGGCGACGTCATCGCCGGCCCCATGCTCGCCCACAAGGCCGAGGAAGAGGGCATCGCCGTCGCCGAGGATCTCGCCGGTCAAGCAGGACACGTGAACTACGACGTGATCCCGTCCGTGGTCTACACCGCGCCGGAAGTGGCGAGCGTCGGCAAGACCGAGGAACAGCTCAAACAAGAAGGCGTCCACTACAAGGTCGGCAAGTTCCCCTTCACCGCCAACGGCCGCGCCAAGGTCAACCGCACCACCGACGGCTTCGTGAAGGTGCTGGCGGACGAGACGACTGACCGGGTGCTCGGCGTCCACATCATCGGTGCGGACGCGGGCACCATGATCGCCGAGGCCGCGGTGCTGATGGAGTTCGGCGGCTCGGCCGAGGATTTGGCGCGCACCTGCCACGCGCACCCGACCCTGAACGAAGCGGTGAAAGAGGCGGCGCTCGCCGTCGACAAGCGCCCCATCCATATGTGACGCGCGGAATTGACCTCAAGCCCGCGGGTGGGCGGCCTCATAGGTCTTCAAGAGATGCGCCCGGTCGACCTCCGTATAGCCCTGCGTCGTCGACAGGCTGGCGTGGCCGAGCAGTTCCTGGATCGCGCGCAAATCGGCGCCGGCGCCCAGCAAATGCGTGGCGAAGGAATGGCGTAGCGCGTGCGGTGTGGCGGTGTCGGGCAGCCCGAGCGCGGCGCGCGCCCTCGCCATGCGGAGCTGGATGATGCGGGGCGAGAGCTGCTTGCCGCGCGCGCCGATGAATAGCGGATCGTCCGCGCCGAGCTTCGCCGGGCAGAGCTTCAGATAATGCTCGATGGCCTGCCGCGTCACCGGCAGCACCGGCACCACCCGCGTCTTGTTGCCCTTGCCCGTGACCCGCAGCATGTCGCGGCCCTTGATCGGCGCCTCTTTCACGCGCAGTGACAAGGCCTCGGAGATGCGAAGCCCCGAACCGTAAAGCAGCGTCAGCACGGCGGTGTCGCGGGCGAGGATCCATTCTTCCGCATCCGGCTGCGCGATGTCGGCGCCGTCTATCAAGGCCGTCGCCTTCTGCGCGGTGAGCGGCTTCGGCACCGAGTGCGGCAGCTTCGGCAGAGAAACCGCGCGGATGGCGTCGTTCTTGCCGAACCCGCGCCGCTCCAGGAAGCGGTAGAACATGCGCAGCGCGCTCAAAGTCCGCGACAGGCTGCGGCTGCCGACGTCTTGCGCGCGGCGCGCGGCAAGAAAGGCGCGCACGTCCCGCGCCGATAAAGAGAACAGCAGCTTGAGATCGGGCTGCGTACCGAGATGCCCGGCCAGAAACCCGAGAAACTGCGAGAGGTCGCGCCGGTAGGCCTCGACCGTGTGGGCGGCGAGCTGGCGCTCGGTCACGAGATACACGAACCAGGCGTTGACCGCCCGGTCTACCTCCGGCGCCGCGCCGATTGCTTGCGCCTTCTTGGATTTCGCCTTGGCTGCCATCCGTCCCTCGACTTGGCCCCGTGCGCGCTACTATGGGTCGGTGAGTCGTTAACCCCCACTTAACCTCGAAGAGCCCGCTCTGGCCAAGACTTCCACCAGCCCCAAGACGACGAAGGCCACCCCGGAGACCGTGCCCGTCCTGGTGCCGCTCGCGCTCCCCGCGCCTTACGACTATTTGGTGCCCAAGGGCGACCATGTGGAGCCGGGCGCGTTCGTGGTGGTGCCGCTCGGACCCGTGAAATATCTCGCCGCCGTGTGGCGGCGCCCGGAAGGCGACGAGGCACCTTCGATCCCGCGCAAGAAGCTGCGCGAGATCCTCGAGATCTTCGACGACGTGCCGAAGCTTCCGAAGGTCTCCATGGACTTCGCCGAGTGGGTCGCGAACTACACGCTCGCCCCCCTCGGCATGGTGCTCCGCATGATGATGAGCGCGGGCTCCGCCTTCCAGCCTCCGGCGCCGCGCTATGGCGTGCGCCTCGAAGGGCCGCCCCCCGAACGCATGACGCCGGCGCGTGCCCGCGTCCTGGAGGCGGCGAGGAACGGGCTGATCTGGGTGAAGTCGAGCCTGGCGGAAGCGGCGGGCGTCAGCCCCGGCGTGATCGACGGGCTGGTCGATGCGGGCACGCTTACGACCGAGCCGCTGCCCGATTGGCACGCCATGCCGCTCGACCCCTCGCGCGAGCGCGCCACCCTCAACGAGGAGCAGGCGCAAGCTGCAAAGGAGCTTCTCGAATACACAAGAGACGGCTTCGCCGTGACCCTGCTCGACGGCGTCACCGGCTCCGGCAAGACGGAGGTCTATTTCGAGGCCATCGCCCAATGTCTCGAACGCGGCCAGCAGGCGCTGGTCCTCATGCCCGAGATCGCGCTGACCAGCCAGTTCATCGCCCGCTGCGAGGAGCGTTTCGGGGCGAAGCCCGCCGAGTGGCACTCGGGCGTGAGCCCCTCCACCCGCGGGCGTGTCTGGCGCGCGGTGGCCGAGATCAAGGCGAAGCTCGTGGTCGGCGCCCGCTCGGCGCTGTTCCTGCCCTTCCCCGATCTCGGCCTTATCGTCGTCGATGAGGAGCACGACCAGGCTTACAAGCAGGAGGACCGCGTCGCCTATCAGGCGCGCGACATGGCGGTGGTGCGCGGGCATCTGGGCCATTGTCCCGTCGTCTTGAGTTCGGCCACGCCCTCCATCGAGACCCTGGTGAACGCCGAGCAAGGCCGCTACTGGCACATCCGCATCGGCACCCGCTACAAGGCGGCGGCGCTGCCGGCCCTTCAGGCCGTCGACATGCGAAAGAGCCCGCCGGAGCGCGGGCGCTGGCTGTCGCCTGCACTGACCGAGGTCATGGCGGAGACGTTGGAGCGGGGCGAGCAGGTTCTGCTGTTCCTCAATCGCCGCGGCTACGCCCCCGTAACCCTTTGCCGGAAATGCGGATTTCGCTTCGAATGCCCCAACTGCTCGGCGTGGCTGGTCGAGCATCGATTCCGCCACCGCCTCGAATGCCACCATTGCGGCAAGTTCGTACCCCTCCCCCATGAGTGCCCGAGCTGCAGCACCGAGGAGTCGCTCGTGGCCTGCGGCCCGGGCATCGAGCGCATCGCCGAGGAGGTGGCCGAGCTGTTTCCCGAAGCGCGCCGCGCGCTGTTGTCGAGCGATCTGACGCCGAGCATCGCCGATCTGCGCGAGACCTTGCGCGAGATCGAAGAGCGGGAGGTGGACATCGTCATCGGCACCCAGCTCGTGGCCAAGGGCCACCACTTCCCCGGGCTGGCGCTGGTGGGCGTGATCGACGGCGATCTGGGCCTCGCCCAAGGCGACCCGCGCGCCGCCGAGCGCACCTTCCAGCTCCTGAGCCAGGTCACGGGCCGCGCCGGCCGGGAGGCGATTCCGGGCCGGGGCCTGATCCAGACCTATATGCCCGAGCACCCGGTGATCGCAGCATTGGTGGCCGGCGACCGTGACGCCTTCTACGCTCAGGAGATCGAGGCCCGCCGGGAGGCCGGCATGCCGCCTTTCGGGCGCCTGGCGTCGATCCTCGTGACGGCGGGGAACCGGGCGGTGGCGGAAGGCTATGCCCGGGAGGTGGCCCGCGCCGCGCCGCCTGCAGAAAAAATCCAGGTTCTGGGACCGGCGGAAGCGCCGCTATCGGTGATCCGGGGGCGCTATCGCTATCGCCTGCTGGTGAAGGCCACGCGCGAGGCCGACCTCCAGGCCTATTTGCGGGTATGGCTCGGGAACGTGCCCAAAGCCCGCGGCGATACCCGCCTCGGCGTCGATATCGACCCATATAGTTTCCTCTGAGTTCCCCCAAAAGCGCACACACGGCCGCACTATGCGCCCCCGATATTGCGCCCTCTTTCCCCCTGTGTTACAGGCTCCGCGGGGCTTCCGAAGGGGCCGTTTTCGGGGGATTTCTCCCGTCGACGCGGAGGCTCTAATCCCAGAATTTACCGGGGTCCGAGGGTGGGACGGCTCATGAAGCGCCCGCCCTTGAGCAAGAGGCGTTGAGCGAAAGTGGCAAGCGAGAATCATATCGTATCGGGCGTTGCAGGCCGCTATGCCACCGCCCTGTTCGAGCTGGGTCTCGAAGAGAAGGCGCTCGAGCAGATCGAGAGCGATCTGAACCGCTTCGGCGAAGCGCTCGACGCCGTCGAGGACCTCCAGCGGCTGGTAAAGAGCCCCATGTTTTCGGCCGAAGAGCAGGGCCGCGCGCTCGGCGCCGTCCTGGACGAACTCGAGGTCGAGGGGATCACCAAGAATTTCCTGCTGCTCGTCTCCAAGAACCGGCGCCTGTTCGCGACCCCCGACATGATCCGCGCCTTCCGTGCCCTGCTCGCCGCCCATCGCGGCGAGATGAGCGCCACGGTCACCGCAGCGGCGAAACTGACGGATACGCAAGTCACCGCGCTCAAGCAGGCGTTGAAGGCCGCACTCGGCAAGGACGTCATGCTCGATCAGCAAGTCGATCCGAGCCTCATCGGCGGCCTCATGGTCAAGGTGGGCAGCCGCATGATCGACTCCTCGCTTCGCACCAAACTCACTAGTCTCAAGCACGCCATGAAAGAGGTTGGCTAATGGATATCAGGGCCGCCGAGATCTCCGCGATCCTCAAGGACCAAATCAAGAATTTCGGGCAGGACGCCGAAGTCGCCGAAGTCGGCCAGGTGCTCTCCGTCGGTGACGGTATCGCCCGCGTCTACGGCCTCGACAAGGTCCAGGCCGGCGAGATGGTCGCGTTCGCCGACGGCACGCAAGGCATGGCGTTGAACCTCGAGGTCGACAATGTCGGCATCGTGATTTTCGGCGACGACCGCCACATCAAGGAAGGCGACATCGTCAAGCGGACCGGCGCCATCGTGGAAGTGCCAGTAGGCAAAGCCCTGCTCGGCCGCGTGGTCGACGCACTTGGAAACCCGATTGACGGCAAGGGCCCGATCGAGGCGGAAGAGAGGAGCCGCGTGGACGTGAAGGCGCCGAGCATCATTCCCCGCCAGTCCGTGCACGAGCCCATGCAGACGGGCCTGAAAGCCATCGACGCGCTGATCCCGATCGGCCGCGGTCAGCGCGAGCTCATCATCGGCGACCGCCAGACCGGTAAGACCGCCATCATTCTCGACACCATCCTCAATCAGAAGTCGATCAACGAGAGTGACGATGAGGGCGCCAAGCTCTACTGCATCTATGTCGCGATCGGCCAGAAGCGTTCGACCGTGGCGCGGTTCGTGAAGATTCTCGAAGACAACGGCGCGCTGCCCTATTCCATCGTGGTTGCCGCCACCGCCTCAGACCCGGCGCCAATGCAGTTCCTGGCGCCGTTCACCGGTTGCGCCATGGGCGAATATTTCCGTGACAACGGCATGCACGCGCTCGTCGCCTACGACGATCTATCCAAGCAGGCCGTGGCCTACCGCCAGATGTCGCTCCTGCTGCGCCGTCCTCCCGGACGCGAGGCCTATCCGGGCGACGTTTTCTATCTCCATTCACGCCTTCTGGAGCGCGCTGCAAAGCTGAACAAGGAGAACGGCTCGGGGTCCTTGACCGCGCTCCCCGTGATCGAGACGCAAGCCAACGACGTGTCGGCCTATATCCCCACCAACGTGATCTCCATCACCGACGGCCAGATCTTCCTCGAGACCGACTTGTTTTATCAGGGCATCCGGCCCGCGGTGAACGTGGGCCTGTCGGTGTCGCGCGTGGGTTCAGCCGCCCAGGTGAAGGCTATGAAGCAGGTCGCCGGCAAGATTAAAGGCGAACTCGCCCAGTATCGCGAGATGGCGGCTTTTGCCCAGTTCGGCTCCGACCTCGACGCCACCACACAGCGCCTCTTGAATCGCGGCGCACGCCTCACCGAGCTTTTAAAGCAGCCGGAGTTCTCACCACTCAAGGTCGAGGATCAGGTCGTCGTGATCTACATGGGCGTGAACGGCTATCTCGATGACGTCAAAGTGCCCGACGTAAGCCGCTTCGAGGAGGAGTTCCTCCGCTTCATGCACACCGAGCATCAGGGCATTCTCGACACCATTCGTGACGAGAAAGCCATCTCCGATGAGACCGGCAAGAAGCTGAAGGACGCCGCCGAGAAGTTCACCAAGGCTTTCGCGTGAGTTGATCCATGGCGTCCCTGAAGGAGCTCCGCAACCGTATCGCCTCGGTCAAGGCGACCCAGAAGATCACCAAGGCCATGCAGATGGTGGCCGCGGCGAAGCTGCGCCGTGCGCAGACCGCGGCTGAAGCCGCGCGGCCTTATGCGGAGCGGATGGAATCGGTGCTTGCGAACCTCGCCAAGGCCCTGGAAGGCCGGGAGGGCGGATCGCCGCTGATGGCCGGCACCGGCAAGGACAACGTCCACCTCCTTGTCGTATGCACTTCCGAGCGCGGCCTGTGCGGCGGCTTCAATTCCTTGATCGTGCGGCTCGCCCGCGAGCACATCAATCGTCTTCTGGCTGACGGCAAAGAGGTGAAGATCCTCTGCGTCGGCAAGAAGGGCTACGACCAGCTGCGCCGCCAGTACCAAGGGATGATCGTCGATACGATCGAGTTCCGCGGCGTGCGCCAGCTCGCCTTCGAACATGCCGAACAGGTCAGCCAGAAAGTTCTGTCCCTGTTCGATGAAGGCGGTTTCGACGTCGCCACACTGTTCTTCTCGCGCTTCAAGTCGGTGATCAGCCAGATTCCGACCGCGCAGCAGATCATTCCGGCGTCGATCCCGGCGGAGAGCGAGGCCGGCGTGGACCTCGGCGGCGCCGTCTACGAATACGAGCCGGACGAGGACGAAATTCTGACCGATCTTCTGCCGCTCAACATCACCGTGCAGATCTTCAAGGCGCTGCTCGAGAACGCAGCTTCCGAACAGGGCGCGCGCATGAGCGCCATGGACAGCGCCACCCGCAATGCCGGCGATATGATCGGCAAGCTGACGCTCAACTACAACCGTACCCGCCAGGCCCAGATCACCAAGGAGCTGATCGAGATCATCTCCGGCGCCGAGGCGCTCTAGTCACTCGAAGGAACGGAACGATGGCAAATAAACCCATGGTCGCAGAGACCAAAAAGCAAGCGAAGAAGGTCGCCGCAGGCAAAGGCGCGAAAGGCCATATCCGCCAGGTGACCGGCGCCGTGGTCGACGTGCAGTTCGACGACAATCTGCCGGAGATCTTGAACGCGCTTGAAACCGATAATGGCGGCTCCCGCCTCATCCTCGAGGTCGCTCAGCATCTCGGCGAAAACACCGTCCGCACGGTCGCCATGGATGGCACCGACGGCCTGGTGCGCGGCCAGGAGGTGACCGACACCGGCAAGCCTATCGCGGTGCCGGTTGGCGAGGGGACCTTGGGCCGCATCATGAACGTGGTCGGCGAGGCCGTGGACGAAGCCGGTCCCATCGAGACCGAGGAGACGCGGCCGATCCATGCCCCGGCTCCCGCTTATGTCGATCAGTCGACGGAGTCGGAGATCCTGGTCACGGGCATCAAGGTCGTGGACCTGCTCGCGCCTTACGCCAAGGGCGGCAAGATCGGCCTGTTCGGCGGCGCCGGCGTGGGCAAGACCGTGCTCATCATGGAACTGATCAACAACGTCGCCAAGGCGCACGGCGGTTACTCCGTGTTCGCCGGCGTGGGCGAGCGGACCCGCGAGGGCAACGACCTCTACCACGAGATGATCGAGTCCGGCGTGAACAAGGACCCAAAGGAAGGCTCCGTCGAGGGCTCCAAATGCGCGTTGGTGTACGGCCAGATGAACGAGCCGCCCGGCGCCCGCGCCCGCGTGGCTCTGTCCGGCCTGACCGTCGCCGAGTATTTCCGCGACCAAGGTCAGGACGTGCTGTTCTTCGTGGACAACATCTTCCGCTTCACCCAGGCCGGCTCGGAGTTGTCGGCGTTGCTCGGTCGTATCCCCTCGGCGGTGGGCTATCAGCCGACGCTTGCCACCGACATGGGCGCGCTGCAGGAGCGGATCACCACGACAAACAAGGGTTCAATCACCTCGGTGCAGGCGATTTACGTGCCGGCCGACGATCTGACCGACCCGGCCCCGGCCACCTCCTTCGCCCATCTTGACGCGACCACCACGTTGTCGCGGTCGATCGCCGAGAAGGGCATTTACCCCGCCGTGGACCCGCTCGATTCCACCTCCCGCATGCTCTCGCCGCTCGTGGTTGGCGAGGAGCACTATGCGGTGGCCCGCCGGGTGCAGGAAATCCTGCAGCGCTACAAGGCCCTGCAAGACATCATCGCCATTCTGGGCATGGACGAGTTGTCGGAAGAGGACAAGATCGCCGTGGCCCGCGCCCGCAAGATCGAGCGCTTCCTGTCCCAGCCCTTCCACGTGGCCGAGATTTTCACTGGCTCACCCGGCGTGTTCGTCGATCTCGCCGACACGATCAAGGGCTTCAAGGGCCTTTGCGAAGGCGACTACGACCACCTGCCGGAAGCGGCATTCTACATGGTCGGCACCATCGACGAAGCCGTGGCCAAGGCCGAGAAGCTTGCCGCCGAGGCCGCGTAGCAATGCCCGATCCGTTCAAATTCGAGTTGGTATCGCCGGAGCGGCTTCTCGTCTCCGACGAGGTGGAGCAGGTGCTGGTGCCGGGCGCGGAAGGCGACATGACCGTGCTCGCACACCACGCGCCCGTTCTCACCACGCTGCGCCCCGGCCTGCTGGACATCGGTTTTCCCGGCGGCAAGAACCAGCGCTTCTTCATCCGGGGGGGCTTCGCCGAGGTGAACCCGGCGGGACTCACCGTATTGGCCGAGACAGCCATCGATCTCGATGAGCTGAAGGCCGAGCAACTGGTGCAAGCGATCAAGGACGCCGAGGAAGACGTCGCCGATTTAACCGACGACGCACGCGACCGCGCCCAGACCAAGCTGGAGCACCTCCGCCAAGTCCAGGCGACTCTCCACCTCTAAGCTCAGCTCTTTTCGATCAGAGGGGCGAATGCCGCGACGATAGCGGTGTAGACCTCACGCTTGAACGGCACCACCAGGTCCGGCAGTCCCGCCACCGGCACCCAGCGCCACGCGTCGAACTCCGCCTTATGGTCGGGCCGCGGCCGAAGGTTGACCTCGCTTTCCGTGCCCTCGAAGCGTGCGGCGAACCACATCTGTTTTTGCCCGCGAAAGCGCCCCTGCCAGGCAACGCCGACCAATTCAGGCGGCAGGTCGTAAAGCAGCCAATCCTCCGTTTGGGCGATGAATTCCGCGCGGCGGACGCCCGTCTCCTCCCAGAGTTCGCGCCGTGCCGCCTCCTCTGCCGTCTCGCCCGGGTCCACACCGCCTTGGGGCATTTGCCACCAATGGCCTGCTCCTTCGGAGGCGCCTTCGCGCTCCGAGCGTCGGCCGACAAACGCCAAACCTTCGGTGTTGAGCAGCATCACGCCGACGCAAGGCCGGTAGGGCAGCGAGGATGGATCCATCATGAAGCGGAGATCAACTTTGCCGCGGAGACCGCATGGCGGTGCTGACGGGCACGAGCACGAGGCCTTTTTCTTCCAGCGAGCCGGCCCAATCGGCGATCCGCTTGGCTGTCGCCGGCTCTGCCTTGGCGACGCCGATGGCCGCGCCTTGCGCTTTGGCGGCGGCTTCCAACTCGGCCAGCGCCTTGTCCAAGGTGGCGGCATCGAGCCGGACCTGCGCCGTGGAATATTCGAGCTCCAAATCCTTGGCGATCTGGCCGGCGGTCGAGCCTTCGACGCTGCCGTCATCGAAATAGATGAGGCCGCGGCGCTTCACTTCTTCGAGGACCGGCTTGAGCGAAGCCGACGTCGTCTCGAACTTCGCGCCCATGTAATTCGTCACGCCGACATAGCCGGTGTAGCGCGACATCAGCCAATGAAGCCGCTTGATGTTGTCGGTTGTGGGGAGGGTGGTGAGGAGAGTGTGTGGGCCGGGGTCTTCGGCCGGGTAGTCGTTCGGCTCCAGGGGGATCGCGAGGAGAACCTCGTGGCCCTCCGCGCGGGCTTGGGTTACCCGCTCCTGGAGGCTGCGCCCGTAGGCGCCGTAAGCGATACTGATCGGTGGCGGAAGACCCTTGATGATGTCTCCGTCTGGCGCGCCGGGCACGCCGAGCCCGTTGAGCAGCACCGCGACCCGCGGCGGCCCTCCCGCCACCTTCGCGTAATTCGATGGGCGAGCGTAAACCTCGGCCGGGCGGCGCCCATCGATGGCGATCTTCGGCAGCGGCCCATAGGGCGATTCCTCGATCAACGCCGGTACCGGCACCGGTGCAAGCGGCACCGAACCGGTCTGGTCGATGCCGGCCGTCAGCTCGGAGGCAGCCATTTTGGTGCCACTGTCTCCCCCGGGCGCGGCACCATGCCGCTCAGGGGTCTCCAGCGCCCCGCTAGGCCCTGGTGGCGCCAATGGGGGCGCGTTGGGCGTGACAGGCATCATGGTCGTGCCCTGGCCGGGAGGCGCCAGCACCGGCGCGGCTGGGCGCGGCGGCGGTGCATTGGGTGCCATGGAGGGCCCCGTGACGGAAAAGCCTGGAGGAAGATCGACTCCCACGGCCCCCGAAGGGGCTGCCGGTGCCGGAGGCGCAGCGTCGACCTGGAGAACCGCGACAGGCTCGCCTTCCTCGCCGGCAGGAAAGAACATCAGCACGGCAACGCCGAGCACCAAGGTCCAGAACACGATTCCCGCAGCGACGGCCAGCGCCTTCATCTCATTGTCCTCCCCGCTTCCCGGCCGTAGTCTGGGGCTAGCGCCACCGCCTCGAGGCCACCGCGTTCAGAGCCGACAGATCTAGTTGGCTTCCGCCTTCTTCTTGGAATCCGTGTCGACCGACTTGATGCCTCTCAACAGATCGAGGGCGTAATTGAGCTGCGTGTCCTTCTCCTTGTCCTGAGGCACGTAGGACGAGCTTCCGGATTCCTCCTCATCATCTTCGAGCTCGCCCCTCAGGTGGCCGCGCAAATTGGACTCACCGCGCGTGCCCTGGACATCCTGCTTCTTCTTGAGCTCCTCCGGGAGCTCTTCTTCAACCACGATCTGGGGATCGATGCCCTTGGCCTGGATCGAGCGGCCCGAAGGCGTGTAGTAGCGCGCCGTGGTGAGCCGCAGCGCGCCGTTGGAACCGAGCGGGATAATGGTCTGCACGGAGCCCTTGCCGAAGGAACGGGTGCCGACGACCGTCGCGCGCTCGTGATCCTGGAGCGCACCGGCGACGATCTCCGAAGCCGAAGCCGAGCCGCCGTTGATCAAGACCACGATCTTCTTGCCGTCAGTGATGTCGCCCAGCCGCGCATTTGAGCGCTGTGTCTCCTCGAGATTGCGGCCGCGCGTCAGCACGATGGCACCCTGGTCGAGGAAGGCATCCGACACCGAGATGGCCTGGTCGAGCAAGCCGCCCGGGTTGTTGCGCAAGTCGATGATGTAGCCCTTGAGATTGGGCCCGAGCTTTTTCTTCAGATCGTCGACGGCCTGCTGCAGGTTCTCGGTGGTCTGCTCGTTGAACGTCGTCACCCGGATATAGCCCACATCCTCACCCTCGGCGTTGTACTTCACCGGGTTGATGTGGATCATGTCGCGGACGACCTTCACTTCGAAGGGATCTTCGACGCCCTTGCGCACGATCGTGAGCCCGATCGGCGAATTGACCGGCCCCCGCATCTTTTCCACGGCCTCTTGCAGCGTGAGCCCGAGAATCTGCTCCTTGTCCAGATGGGTGATTAAGTCACCGCTCATCAATCCGGCGCGGTCGGCGGGCGTGTCTTCGATGGGTGCCACGACTTTGACCACGCCGTCCTCCATGGTGACCTCGATACCGAGCCCACCGAACTCGCCGCGGGTCTGTACTTGCATGTCGCGGAAGTGCTTCGGATTGAGATAGGCCGAGTGCGGGTCGAGCGCGGTCAACATGCCGTTGATCGCAGACTCGATCAGCTTGGCATCCTCGGGCTCCTCGACATAGTCGGCGCGCACCCGCTCCAGCACCTCGCCGAAGAGGTCGAGCTGCTTATATATTTCCGAGTTCGCCGCGGAAGCCGACTGGCTTCGGGCCAAGCTCACCATCGTCGAACCGGCAGCGAGCACAGCCAGCACCAGAAGCGCCCAGAGCGCGTATTCGGATCTCCGCATCATCCTTGCACCTTCCCGGATGTCTCGGCCCACCATGGGCCGGGGTCTATTGGCCTGCCGTCCTTCCTGAATTCCACATAGAGGACGGGGCGTAAATTTTCGTCGCCGCTGATGCTCGACGCTTCCAAGCTACCCATCACGGCGATGGGCTCGCCAGCAAGAACGAATTGGCCGAGGCTCACGTCAATGCGGTTCATTCCCGCAAGCAAGATATGATAGCCCCCGCCCGCATTGATGATCAAGAGTTGGCCATAGGACCGGAAGGGCCCAGAATAGACCACCCAGCCGTCCGCGGGCGCGGTAATCCGCGCTTCTTCGCGGGTTTCCAGGGAAACGCCCTGGAGCGCGGTCCCGGTAGCGTCGTCCTCGCCAAATCCGTGGGTTTGGCGTCCTTGGGCCGGCAGCCTGAGTGTGCCCTTGGCCTGCTCGAACGGCATGGCGGGTTTCAGCCGGTCCGGGCTGGCGAACGCCACTTTGGTCGATTCCGGCTTGATCTCGATGACGTTCTCATTGGCCGGGGTCGCCATGACCTCCTGCTGGAGCCGGGCTCTCAAGGCCTTTTCGGCGGCGATCTCGGCGTCGTATTGGGCTACTTCCGCCTTGGAGATCTTGACGTCGAGGCGCGCGATCAGGTCGCTCAGATTGGTGACCTCGGCCGCGAGCTGCGTCGCGGATTGATCGAGCTGGGTGAGTTCCACCTCGCCTTGCGCCTGCTTCGATCTCTTCTCCGCGAGCAACCGGTCGAGCCGTGCCTGCTCGCCTGCGAGCTTGTCGGCCTCGCGCTTTTGCTCGTCGCGCTGCGCGCGAATCTTGTTCTCGATCGTCACGAGCCCTTGGAGGCTCTCTGAAAGATTGTCGGCCTGGTATTTGAGCTCCGGGAATACTTCGGCGAGCAGCATCGCGCCGCGCACCACGGCAAGCGCGTCGTCGCGCCGCGTCACGATGGCTGGCGGCGGCGTGCGGCCGATCCTCTGCATGGCGCTTAGCATTTTCACGATGGCGGTCTTCCGCTCGGTGATGGAGGTCCGGATCACCGTGACCTGCTCGGTCAGCTCGGCGAGCTTGCCTTCGGTCTCCGACAGCTTTGCTTCGCTCGCCTGCACGTGCTCACCGGCCTCGATCAGCTCGCTATTGAGCCGCGCTCGCTCTTCTGCCAGGGCGGCGAGATCCTTGGTGAGGCCCTCCGCTTTGACCCGGCTCGACTTCAGTTCCTGCTCGGTCGCATCGAGACGCTTCTTCGCCTCATCCCGGGACAGGTCGTCCTCGGCGAGGACGTGCCCTATGGGAACAGCGAGCAGCCCGGCAAGAAGCAGCGCGAACCGAAATCTTCGTCTGGTGAAAGCCAATCGATCAGGTTGCGCCATACGCTCTGGCCGTTCAGTCGATGGCACCGGAGGGAAGCGGCAGAATCAAGGCAAAACGCTTACGAATCCTTAACCTTAGGAGTCCGCGTCAGGCCCGGTGATAAGGATGACCGGCAAGGATGGTCATGGCCCGGTAGATTTGCTCGGCCAGCACGATCCGTGCGAGCCCGTGTGGCAGCGTCATAGGCCCCAGAGACAGCGACAAATTCGCCTTTTCCAAGGCCGCCTGACCGAGACCATCCGCGCCGCCAATGAGGAAGGCGAGGCCGCCCGCGCCTTCATCGCGCGTCTTGGCCAGGATCCCGGCGAAATCCTCGCTCGGCAGCATCTCGCCGGCCGGGTCCAGGGAGATCAGCGTGTGGTTGGAGGGGACCTTGGCGAGAAGGGTTTCGGCTTCGGCCACCCGCCGGGCGTTCGCCTCGGCGGCCTTCGCTTCCGCCAGCTCCACGGCCGCGAGGGGTGACAGGCTCAAACTCCGGCCGAGCGCCTCGGCGCGGGCGAGATAGTGGGCGCAGAGCTCTCGCTCAGGTCCCTGTTTCAGCTTTCCGACGGCGGCGATCAGGAGCCGCATGGCTCACCTTTGCCGCAAACGCCGCCGGTGGCGGTCAGCCGTCTCTCAGACCACCATTCGCTCCATGGGCCGGTCGGCGGACCACATCTTCTCGAGGTTGTAGAACTCGCGAACCTCGGGACGGAAGAGATGGACGATGACATCGCCGGCATCGATCAGCACCCAGTCGCCCTGGGGCAGTCCTTCGATGCGGGCGCGGCCATAGCCTTCATCCTTCAGTTTTTTGATGAGGTGGTCGGCGACGGCGCCGACATGCCGCTGAGAACGACCCGAGGCGACAACCATGTGATCGCCAATTGAGGTCTTTCCTTTCAAATCGATGGCGACAACATCTTCGGCCTTTGAGCCGTCGAGCGTGTCGAGCACGATCTTGAGCAGTCTCCCCGAATCGGCGCGAAATGACGCTAATCCGGTCAGAGGCGCACCGTGATCGGTAGCCTCTCTAGGTGAGCGCATGTTTGCGTGGGTATCCTTCTGTCATTGCTCCCGGAAGCGGACTGGCAATGTCTCGCGCACAATGCTTGAGAGAGCCCCTAGGTCGCCGCTTCGCTCCTTTAGGATAAGTGCCGTCTGGCTTTGTTTCAATAGGTAGTATTCGCTCGCGTCTTCTTGCTCTTATCTAGCGGTCTAGCCTGATTTCGAGACAGTTTTGCGAACAGCCGTGGAAGAGAGCCCCGACAGCTTGCGGCTGAGAATGGTCCAGGCCGGCGGCTCCAGGAGAGGAAGCCCCGCCGCATCGGTCTCGTCCACGTAATAGGGCGCAAAGCGTTGCGCTGCTTGGCCCGCGCGGGCCTTGAGCCGATATCCAGGACGGTCCAGGACGGCAATGGGCACCAGGCCGAAGATCTCGGGCCAGGCTCTCCAGCGGTGAAGGCCCGCGAGATTGTCCGCCCCCATCAGCCAGACGAAGTGGACGCCGGGAAAGCGCCGCTTCAGCGCAAGCAGCAAATCCACCGTGTAACCCGAGCCGGTTCCGCCGTCGAAGCCGGTGACCTTGATCCGCGGATGCCGCGCGATTTTCTCGGCGTCCGCCATACGGTCCGCCACGCCGGGCAGCCGCGAGACGTCTTTGAGCGGATTGCCCGGTGTCACCAGCCACCAGACCTGATCGAGCCCCAACCGCTTCAGTGCCGTGAGGCTAATCTCGCGATGGGCCTCATGGGCCGGGTCGAACGAGCCGCCGAGCAACCCGATGCGCATGCCGGGTGCGGCCATCGGGACGCTGAAATGCGAAGGACCGCTTGCGCTCAAGGCCGGGTCTGGCCCTGCCCGCGCACCACATATTTGAACGTGGTGAGTTGCTCGACGCCGACCGGCCCACGCGCATGAAAGCGCCCCGTGGCGATGCCGATCTCAGCCCCCATGCCGAACTCGCCGCCATCGGCAAACTGGGTCGAGGCGTTGTGCAAAACAATCGCGCTGTCGACGCGCCCGAGAAAGGCGTCGGCGGCGGCCTGATCGTTCGTAACGATCGCGTCCGTATGCTGCGAGCCGTACTCGGCGATATGCGCGATCGCCTCGTCGAGCCCGCCGACCACCCTCACGGCGATGATCGGCGCGAGATACTCCACGCCCCAATCCTCGTCGGTGGCAGGCTTGACGCGGCTATCGGTGCGCTGTGTCTCCGGGTCGCCGCGCACTTCGCAGCCTGCCTCGATCAGTGCATCGACGATCGGCGTGAGGTGCGTCGGCACGGCGGCATGGGAAACGAGCAATGTTTCCGCCGCGCCACAAATTCCCGTGCGCCGCATCTTGGCATTCACGACCACATTCCGCGCCATATCGAGATCGGCGTTCTCATCCACATAGACATGGCAGACACCCTCGAGATGCGCGAACACCGGCACGCGCGCCTCTTCCTGCACGCGTTCCACGAGGCTCCGGCCGCCGCGCGGCACGATCACGTCGATCGCGCCCTCGAGGCCGCCGAGCATGAAGCCAACCGCCGAGCGATCCACGGTCGGCACGAGCTGGATCACTGAAGCCGGCAAGCCGGCCGCCGTGACCGCCTCGGTGAGAAGGTTGGCGATGACCAGCGAGGTGAGAAAGCTCTCGGAGCCCGAGCGCAAGATCACGGCATTCCCGGCCTTCAGGCACAGGCCGGACGCGTCCGCTGTCACGTTGGGGCGGCTCTCATAGATCATGCCGATGACGCCCAGCGGCACCCGGACGCGGGCGATCTCGAGCCCGTTCGGCCGCGTCCACGATGCGATGGTCGAGCCCACGGGGTCGGGTAGCGCGGCGATCTCGTGCAAGCCCCTGGCCATGGCAGCGACACGCTGACCGTCCAGCCGCAGCCGATCGAGAAAGGCGGCATCGCGTCCCTTTTTCTCGGCCGCTTCCAAGTCTTGCCGGTTGGCTTCGAGAATGGTCTCGGTGCCCGCTTCGAGTCGCGCTGCCATGCGACCGAGAGCCGCGTTCTTCGTCTCGGTCGAGGCGACCGCCAGCGCCGCCGCCGCCTCGCGCGCGAGCCGGCCCATATAGAGCATCATCGGCTCCAGGCTGACGGCCGGGTCTTGGGCAGGAAGGGGCACGTTTACTGGCCTTTCCGGTGGAGGGTCATGTCGTCGCGATGGATCAATTCCGGGCGGCCAAGGTAACCGAGAATGGCGGCGATTTCACTGCTCTTGCGGCCGATGAGGGCCTCCGCTTCGGCATGCCCATAGGCCGTGAGGCCGCGGCCGATCTCTACGCCCTCGCCGTTCCGGATGACGACGGCGTCGCCGCGTTCGAAATGACCTTCGATGCGCGTGACGCCGGCCGGCAAGAGGCTCTTGCCCGAGCCGAGCGCCGCCGCGGCGCCGCTATCCACGACCACCGCGCCCCGTGGCTCGAGCGTGCCGCCGATCCAGCGCTTGCGCGCCGTGGTGGGGTCCGAGCGCGCCAGGAACCAGGTGCAGACGCCGGTGGTCGCGAGAGCCCGCAAGGGGTTCATCACCTTGCCGCTGGCGATCACCATGTCGGTTCCCGCCTGCACGGCGATCTTGGCCGCCTCGATTTTGGTGACCATACCGCCGCGTGACAGTTCCGAGCCCACGTCGCCGGCCATCGCCTCGATCTCAGGCGTGATCTCCGGCACCTCGTCGAGACGCCGCGCGTCCGACGACGAGCCGGGCGGCGCCGTGAAGAAACCCTCCACGTCGGACAAGAGCACGAGACAATCGGCGCTCATCATCGAGGCGACACGCGCCGCGAGCCGGTCGTTGTCGCCATAGCGGATCTCGTTCGTCGCCACCGTGTCGTTCTCGTTCACGACCGGCACCGCACCGAGCTTGAGCAGCGTCGTGATGGTGCTGCGCGCATTGAGGTAGCGGCGGCGCTCTTCGGTGTCGCCGAGCGTCACCAAAACTTGCGCCGCTACGAGCCCGCGCGCACGGAAGGCATCCTCGTAAGCATGCGCCAAATCGATCTGACCGACGGCCGCGGCTGCCTGGCTGTCTTCGAGTTTGAGCGGTCCCTTCGGCAGCTTGAGCACATTGCGGCCAAGCGCGATGGCGCCGGAGGAAACGACGATCACCTCTTTGCCCTGCGCCCGCAAATCCGCGATGTCCTCGCACAGGGCACTGAGCCACTCCCGGCGCAAGGCACCGGCGGCGCTGTCAACCAAGAGCGACGAGCCGATCTTCACGACGATGCGGCGGGCGTCCGTCCATTCGGATCTCATGGCCGCCACCCCGCCGCGGTTACCGGCGCCGCTTTTTCTCGCGCCCGCTCCTCTTGGATCTCCGTCGCCAGCGCGCGCAGCACCTCCTGCACGCCTTCGCCGGTCGCGGCGGAGACGATCAGCGGCGTGACTCCCGACGCCTTCTTCAAAGCGCGCGCCTTCTTCTTGATCTCATCCCTCGGGACCGCGTCGGCCTTCGACAGCACGAGTACCTCGGGCTTCTCGTCGAGCCCCGCGCCGTAGGCCTCGACCTCTCCGCGCACGATCTCATAGGCCTCCACCGGATCTTCGCCGGTCGCATCCACCAGATGCAGCAACACGGCCGTGCGCTCCACGTGGCCGAGGAAGCGGTCGCCGATGCCGGCGCCTTCATGCGCCCCTTCGATCAGCCCAGGGATATCGGCAAGCACGAAGTCGAAGCCATCGATGCGCACCACGCCGAGATTGGGAATGAGCGTGGTGAAGGGATAGTCGGCGATCTTGGGCTTGGCCGCACTGACCGTCGCCAGGAACGTCGACTTCCCGGCGTTGGGGAGGCCGATGATTCCGGCGTCACCGATCAGCTTCAGCCGCAGCCAGATATACATCTCCTCGCCCGGCTGACCGGGATTGGCGCGGCGGGGCGCCCGGTTCGTAGAGGTTTTGAATTTGACATTGCCGAAGCCGCCGTTCCCTCCCTCCAGCAGCACGATGCGCTGGCCGGGTTCGGTCAGATCGGCGATCATCGTTTCCCCGTCCTCGTCGAGAATTTGCGTTCCCGGCGGCACTTTCAGCACCACGTCGGCCCCGCCCGCCCCGGTGCGGTTCTGGCCCATGCCGTTGCCGCCCTTCTTGGCTTTGAAGTGCTGCTGATAGCGAAAGTCGAGCAGCGTGTTGAGGTTCGCCACACACTCGACGATGACGTCACCGCCCTTGCCGCCATCGCCGCCGTTCGGGCCGCCGAACTCGATGAACTTCTCCCGCCGGAAGCTGACGCACCCGTTGCCGCCGTTGCCGGAACGAACAAAGACCTTGGCTTCATCGAGGAACTGCATGGGACGTGCTTAGCACCAGAGGTCTTACCGTTGCACTAGCCACGGCAACGAGCCTTGAGAACCGGCCTACGGCCATCGGAGATTGGCGAGCGCCTCGGCCCGGTCGAGCCAGTAGGTGAGACAGTCGGTCGACGTGCCCCGGGCGGCGCACTCCCGAAGATCGCGCCCGAGCGCCGAGAAGCCGAGTTTGCGGAGAATGCGCTCGGAGCGTGGGTTATCGGCGAAATGTCCGGCCTTGAGATAGGCGAACCCATCCGCGTCGAAGGCGTGCGCGATCAAGGCCCGCACAGCCTCGGTCGCGTAGCCGTTGCCCCAATAGGGCTTGCCGATCCAGTAGCCGAGTTCGGCATGATCGGCGTCGAAGGCCCGGTAGCCGGTGCAGCCGATCAGCGTGCCGTCGCGCTGGATCATGAACACCACACCCTCCTCCCCCGCGCGCGCGCCTGCGAGCCATTCGCCCGCCATCTGCTCGCTATAAGGATGCGGAATCGTGCCGGTCATGCACGCCACGTCGTAATCGCCGGCGAGCAAGCTGACGCGCGCCGCGTCGGCGAGGGCCGGCGGCCGCAAGATGAGCCTTTGCGTTCTGATCTGCACGGGATGAGAGGCTACACGCGCCATAGCGCGCGCGGGGAGTCGGTTTGGACGAAGGGTGAGGGAGGCGGGCTTACGCCTCGTTCGACTTCACGGATACGTAGACCCGGCCCTTGTGCTTGGTCGCGAACTCGACCTGACCGTCACGGACGGCAAAGATCGTGTGATCCTTACCGATGCCAACACCGTCGCCCGGGTGCCACTTGGTGCCGCGCTGGCGAATGATGATGTTGCCCGGAATGACGCTCTGACCGCCGGCCTTTTTGACGCCGAGACGCCGTCCAGCTGAGTCGCGGCCGTTACGCGAGGAGCCGCCTGCTTTCTTATGTGCCATGGTGGTCTTCCTTTAGCTCTTCTTCTTCGCCGTGGCCTTCTTGGCCGGCGCTTTCTTAGCCGCTGCCTTCTTCGCAGGCGCCTTCTCGGCAGCCTTGGCCGGAGCCTTCTTCGCCGCGGTCTTGGCGGCGGGCTTCTTGGCGGCGGGCTTCGTCTCAGCCTTCTTGGCCGCTGTTCCTGTCTCCGCCTTCTTCGTCTCGGCCTTTGTCTCGGCCGGCTTATCCGCCGCCTTCGTCTCGGTCTTCACCGGGGCCGGCTTGGCCGCTGCCTTGGACGGCTTCTTGCCGTCGGTCAGGATTTCGGTGATGCGCAGCGCCGTCAGCATCTGCCGATGCCCCCTGGTCCGGCGATAACCTTGGCGGCGCTTCTTCTTGAAGACGATGATCTTGTCGGCGCGCTTCTGCTCCAGGACCTCGGCGGCCACGGTCGCGCCGGCCACGGGGCTGCCCGCCTTGGGGTCACCCTCGCCGCCGAGCAGCAGAACATCGCCAAGCTGGACGATATCGCCGGGCTCGCCCGCGATTTTCTCAATCTCGATAATGTCGTTCGGCGCCACGCGATATTGCTTGCCGCCCGTGCGAATGACCGCGAACATGTCTTTTAATCCGTCTCTTGCGGCTTGAATTGCCAGCGACTAGGCGCGCAGACAGAGCCTCTAAAGGAGCGATAAGCGGCGCAATATAGAGGCGAAAGCCGATAAGTCAATTCCTTGCGGGCCGCCCTAGGACCCTGAAACCGGCCGTTTCTCGCGGACTTGTCACCGCCTGCTCCTGTTCCCACCCATTTCCTCTCTAGACGGCTCCCCTCTTAGGGCACGCCAAGATGTCTCGCCGGGCCCAAGCCCGCGAGGCATGAAGGGGATGGCGCGCCGAAAAGCGCAGTCCGTAACAGGTGTCGCATCCAAAGGATGCGCAGGCGCCTTCCGGCGCGCCACACGCGCTCAAGTAGCGAAGCGATAGCGCATCTAAAATGCGCCCAATCCGCGAACCCTCGCGCATGCTATTTTGCGACGGTTACGGCGCCGGGCCCCGCTTCTCATTGATCTCTGCGCTACCGGCCTCCGGCCTACTTGAGCGTGATGTGCGCTTCGGCCGAGCGGCTAGTCGCGCGAGAGCAAATCCCAGCGAGCTTCTCGCGGGGGCTCGTAGTAGCCCCGGGGGGTGGCTCCGGCGCCGCCCGGAGGTCTCATTGCGGAAGAGACCCGCAGGCGCCGCACCTCGTCCCGCTCTCTTGAACGCCTCGCGAGAACGCCCCTTCGAAAGGACGAGGTGATCGCATTGTACGCCGAGTTTCGAGGGCGGGCATAAGTTCGCCGTCTAGCGTGATTCCGGTGCAAGCCGGACTCCAGGAAAACACGCCTGTGGACCCGTTTCTGGATAGCGGCTCGCCGGTATGGCGGGGATAGGGAGGGATGGTCACGGGTTGCCGCCGGCTTCGGGGCAAGCTACATGAGCCCCCTTGGAGAGGTGCCGGAGTGGTTGAACGGGACGGTCTCGAAAACCGTTGAGCGCGCAAGCGTTCCGAGGGTTCGAATCCCTCCCTCTCCGCCAAGAATTTCTTGCGTTCCAAGCGATTTCTGAACGGCAGGGACTCTTCTGCCGGGCTGGCATAAGGCCGCTCCTACAGCGGATTGCAAACCAATTGCAAACACGGGCTGGCCGAGTTGTTCTGGATTCAGTCCAGGAGCAGACATTCGTCATGCTCGCTGCCATGTCTGCTAATGACCGATGCTGTCGATAAAGGCGTTGAGAGTGGCGCCGAACGGTGATTCCGTCTGCTGAGGGTTGGCGACGGAGGACTGGGCGATGATGGGTCGGCAGAGGCGGGACCAGGGCAAGCTATTCTATGAGTTCCGCCTCGATGATCGCATTCCGCAGAATCATCTTTTGCGACGGATCGATGTGTTTGTGACGGC
>NZ_JBPPND010000099.1:0-4208 GCF_051306395.1 Methyloceanibacter sp. | reverse complement strand
AGACGGCCAGCGCCCCAAGCATATTCGCCCGCTTGCCTTGTCTTCCGGCGGCGGTTTCGACCAGCCAGTCCCAGCCTTCCGGGGGCAGGTCATCGGGGCTGGAGCAGACGAACGGCACGCTGTTGGCGACGCCATTTTTGCTCGAAATCCTGACAAATCGAGTCGACGTAACCTGCCGGCTCCGTCTTGGCGGACGGGGGCCGACCCTCCCAGTGATTATCGTTAATAAAGGGTAAACGAGCGTTCTGCAATTCGTTAATCAGTCTACGGTATTTGATTGTTCCGTAGCCTGACGATTGCCGTGGCGAGCGCTTGGTCTCGACCGGCTGCGACGGTGGCCATCGACGAGGAGCACGCAAGGACAGATGCTGCGCGCGGCAACCAAAATTTGAGGTTTTGCAGCTATTTACCGACCAGACCTGAGTTGACGCGGATTCTCAAATTGTCCCTTTCCGAGCGAGATCAAATTCTACACGGCGACCTTCGCCGCTTGACCACCCTGATTTCGGTGGCCATCGCTTTCTTCGGCCTGCTGCTCCTGGCGATCATTGCCTATGCAGGCTGGTCGGCGAACCAAACCGCGGCCGACAGAGAAAGCACGCTTCTCGACAACGCCTTCAACGAGAGCATCCTGCGCGTCCTGAACGAGCAGAAGAGCATCGCCTGGTGGGACGACCCCGTCATCAAGATCACCGACGACGCGATCGACTTCGAGTTCACCGACGCCAACTTCGGCGTCTTTCTCACCGAGACCTACGGACAAGACGAGGTCTACATCCTCAATGCCGAGGACAAGCCGCTCTACGTGTGGGCGGAGGCGGAACGTCGACAGCCCTCTGCATTTGAGGCTCGCCATGCCGCACTCGAGCCGCTCATCGACGAGATCAGGACGGGCGACAGTTCTCGCCTTAGGGCACGCCCGGACATGTTCCACGAGACGAAGAACCGCTACGACGTGCTAATCGGCGTGCAGGTCGCACGATGGGCCGGGCATATCGTGTCTGTAAACGGACGACCAGCGGTCGTTGCCGGCATGACGATCGTCCCGAACATCGACATGAGCCTTCTTCAGGGGACGCCAAACCTTCTCTTGAGCATCACCTATATCGACGAAGAATTCGTCTCCCAGATTGGCCGCTCCTTGCTTCTTCACGATCTGACACTCCAGGCGACGCCGAGTGCGGGTACCGCCATCGTTTCCGAGCCATTCATCAGCGATGACAGTGTCCAAGCGGGCTATTTGAGTTGGACCTCGCGGCAGCCGGGTCAAGTCCTATTGACCACTATTCTGCCCCTCGTCGCGTTGGGCGTCCTTCTCACCGGGATTCTCTCCAGGACGATGTTTAGACGGCTAAGGCGAGCCTCCGAGGCGCTCGCCCAGCGCGAGTTCGAGGCCCGGCACGAAGCCAAGCATGACTCGCTGTCCGGCCTGCCAAACCGCGTTCATATGATCGAGCGGATCGAAAAGTTCCTCAACAGCTACATCGCCCGGCGCAATGGCCAGCGGGCGCTTGCGGCCTATGTTGACATCGATCGCTTCAAGGACGTGAACGACACGCTGGGCCACGAGGCCGGCGACGAACTCATCAAATTGGTTGCCCACCGGCTGGCAACGCGGCTCAGGCCCAACGACTTCCTGGCACGCTTCGGCGGCGATGAGTTCGTGCTGCTGTGCGCGCCCGCGGGCGTCGAGGCTGGTGAAAGTCTCATCAAGCGTATCGCGCAGGCCTTCGAGGCGCCGTTTGCGGTCAAGGGCCAGTCCATCAACGTGACGGCGTCCATCGGGCTTGCCGTCGCTCCGGACAACGGCCCAACGGCGGACGAACTGATGCGTCATGCCGACATCGCGCTTTACGAGGCCAAGAATCAGGGCCGCGACCGCGCGGTGTATTTCAGCACGAAGATGGCCGAGGAAGTCGAGCATCGCCGCTCCATCGAGCTCGATCTTCGCGCGGCGATGGAGCATCAAGAGTTCGACCTCCATTATCAGCCGATCATCTCTTGCAGCACCGGGAAAGTCGTTGGTGTCGAGGCCTTGTTGCGCTGGCAGCATCCTCTGTACGGCAACATGCCGCCTGCGGAATTCATCCCGGTCGCAGAGAACGCAGGTCTGCTGCCGGCAATCGGCGAATGGGTTCTCGACCGATCCATGACCGACGCCAAGCTTTGGCCCGAGCTGGAAATCGCCGTGAATCTCTCGCCGGTCCAGTTCCGGCATGTCGATCTTGAATCGATGCTCCGGCGTCTCATCGTGAAGCATGCCGTCGATCCCGGCCGGTTCGTGCTCGAAATCACCGAAGGCGTCCTTCTGGAAGCCACCGACCGCGTGAACACGGTTCTCGACGCCATCCGGGACATGGGCTTTAGAACCGCGCTTGACGATTTCGGCACTGGCTATTCGAGCCTGTCCTATCTCTGCAATTTTCAGTTCGACAAGATCAAGATCGACCGCTCCTTCATCAGCAGCATTTCGAGGGTCGATACCACCAAGACCATCATCAAATCGGTGGTCACGCTGGGCCGCGGGCTCGGTATGGACATCGTGGCCGAAGGCATCGAGACGCCCTACGAAGCCTCGATGATGACCCGGTTCGGATGCACCGAGTTGCAAGGCTTCTACTTCGCGCGGCCGTTGCCCGTTCAGGAGATGGTCAAGTTCCTCGAGACCTACGAGCCGCGCAATCCGGACCAAGAGCCCGGGTCGCCGCAGGAACCCATTGCCGGCGACGGTCTGGCTGGCTAACACCCTGGCACAACCGCGCGGCTAGCTTTGCGGCAAGCCGCCGCGACATCGACGAAACGAAACGCTCCAGGGTTCGCATCCGTGTCGCCCAAGAAATCAAGCCAAGACGCCCCCACCGGCAACGCCGACTATCAATGGGCCTCGTTCGATGCCGAGGCCTATTTTCAGCATTATTACGGCGAGCCGCATCCGGACGACGATCGCGTCATCCGCTGCGCCGTGGAGGCAATCAAGCGCGCTCCGCCTTTAGAGACGGCGCTCGATATCGTCGATGTCGGCACCGGTCCCAACCTCATCCCGCTTTTTTGCGCCCTGCCCCGCGCCGCGCGGCTCACCGCGTGGGAATACGCCGAAAGCAATGTCGCCTGGCTCGAGACCGAGATCGCAAGCGACACGATGCGACCGCAATGGCAGCATTTCTGGTCGGTGACCCGTGAGGCCTACGGCAACGAGGCCGCTCTGCCCGCGAACCCGATGCCGGACCTGCGCGCCAAGGCGAGGATCCATCAGGGCTCGGTCTTCGCGCTGCCGGAACGGACCTGGGACGCCGCCACGATGTTCTTCTGTGCCGAGTCGATCACCGAGCGCCACGACGAGTTCGAGGCGGCTTGTGCGGCCTTCGCCCGATGCGTGAAGCCCGGCGGCGCGCTCATCGCCGCGTTCCTGGTGCGCTCGGCGGGCTATGTGGTGGCAGACCGCCCGTTTCCCGTGTTGAGCCTGACACCGGACACCATCGAGACCGCCTTTGCCGCGCACGCCGATGGCGTCCAAGCCGAGCTGATCGGGATCGTCGAACGCGAGATCCGCAGCGGCTATTCAGGCTTCATCTTTCTGACCGGAATCGCCCGCTAGTCCCGCGCCACTCGGCCACTCGCGCCGAGCCTAAAGCCCCGCCGCCGCCACAAAGCGCGCCTACGGTCGCCCGCAATGGGAGGACGCCTGCGCCATGAAAATCATGATCGCCAATTTCTTTGTCGCCGCCCTCGCCGTGGCCGCGGCCTTTGGAGAGGCGCCCGCGGCGCAAGCCGCCTCCGGCGCCGAGATCGAGCGCGACGCCAACGACACGCTGCATAGCTTCGTGCGCCAGATCGGCGGCGCCCACGAGCTCGCCAATAAGGCGGTCGGGATCCTCGTGTTCCCCTCGGTGATCAAGGCGGGTTTCGGCGTGGGCGGTGAGTATGGCGAAGGCTTGCTGATCGTCAATCAGCGCCCGGCCGGCTACTACAACATGATCTCCGCCTCGTTTGGCTTCCAGCTCGGCGCTCAGGAGCGGTCGGTCATCATCATGTTCATGACCCAGAGCGCGCTGGATGCCTTCTATCGCCGGGCGGGCTGGAAGGTCGGCGTTGACGGCTCCGTCACGATCATCACCTTAGGCGTCGGCGGCTCCATCGATACCGACAGGGTGACCGAGCCCGTGATCGGCTTCATCCTCGACCAGAAGGGGCTGATGTATAATCTCACC
>NZ_JBPPND010000098.1:0-19081 GCF_051306395.1 Methyloceanibacter sp. | reverse complement strand
CCCATACGCTGGCCGCCCCTCGGGGCGGCCTTTTTCTTGCGGTGGGCACCTCGTTTCGCACGAGAACATATTGCGAACAGAGAACAAAGCATGTACAGTGAGCGCTTGGACCGGCCCCGATCCTTTCGTCCATTGCGGATAGAGGACGAGGCCGGGGGACTGAAGCACCGCCAGTTACGCACGCCTCATTACGGAAGGCTCATTTACGCCAACCCTGGGGCTGTGAAATAAGGAGATGACCGATGTCGAACGCCGCGCTGCGCCTTGTCGAGGCAGGAGGGGAAATGGACAAAGAGAAGGCGCTGGAAGCGGCGATCTCGCAGATCGAGCGGGCTTGCGGCAAAGGCTCGATCATGCGACTCGGCCAGAACGAGACCGTGGTCGAGATCGAGTCGATTCCGACCGGCTCGCTCGGGCTCGATATCGCGCTCGGCATTGGCGGCCTGCCGCGCGGGCGCGTCGTCGAGATCTACGGACCTGAATCGTCGGGCAAGACCACGCTCGCGCTGCATGTCGTCGCTGAGGCCCAGAAGAAGGGTGGCATCTGCGCCTTCGTCGACGCGGAACATGCGCTGGATACCATCTATGCCCGGAAACTCGGCGTCGATCTGGAGAACGTGCTGATCTCCCAGCCCGACACCGGCGAGCAGGCGCTCGAGATCGCCGACACGCTGGTGCGCTCCGGCGCCATCGACGTGCTGGTGGTCGATTCGGTCGCGGCGCTGACGCCCAAGGCCGAGCTCGAAGGCGAGATGGGCGATA
This sequence comes from Methyloceanibacter sp., assembly GCF_051306395.1. Lineage (GTDB taxonomy): Bacteria > Pseudomonadota > Alphaproteobacteria > Rhizobiales > Methyloligellaceae > Methyloceanibacter. The sequence goes on along the minus strand of NZ_JBPPND010000098.1, from coordinate 18,319 downwards.
TGCAGATGGGCGCCCAGGCGCGGCTGATGAGCCAGGCTTTGCGCAAGCTCACCGGCTCCATCTCCAAGTCCCGCTGCATGGTCATCTTCATCAATCAGATCCGCATGAAGATCGGCGTCATGTTCGGCTCGCCGGAGACCACGAGCGGCGGCAACGCGCTCAAATTCTATGCCTCCGTCCGCCTCGATATCCGCCGCATCGGCGCCATCAAGGAGCGCGACGAGGTGGTCGGCAACCAGACCCGCGTCAAGGTAGTCAAGAACAAGGTGGCGCCCCCCTTCAAGCAGGTCGAGTTCGACATCATGTATGGCGAGGGCGTCTCCAAGACGGGCGAGCTGATCGATCTCGGCGTCAAGGGCGGCATCGTCGAGAAGTCCGGCTCCTGGTTCTCCTTCGACAGTGAGCGCATCGGCCAGGGCCGCGAGAACGCCAAGATCTATCTGAAAGAGCATCCCGAGATGGCGGCGCGAATCGAGCTGGCCATCCGCCAGAATGCCGGCCTCATGGCCGAGCAGATCCTCGAAGGCGATAGTGCCGGAGCCGACGATGAAGGCGCGTCCGGCGATGTGCCGCCGGACGACGAGGACGGCACGGTGACCGCCATTGCCGGCGGGGGACGCCGGAAGCGCGGGAGCTGATCGCAAAACGAACGTCCGGGGCTCGGGCCGGGCCCCGGCCTACCTTGAGCCCCGCGCGCCCGGGCGCTCGCTTCCCGGCCCAAGACCTTTTCCCGGCTAAAGACCTTTTCCCGGCTAAAGTCCTTGCGCGACAGGGGTCTTTAGCCGTTGTGACCGCTGGACAGGCTAAGCCCCAGACCGTATGTCTCACGGCGAAAGTCGCGGTTTCCTTGTGCGTGGAGCCGTGCGAAACCGCCGTGGCTTTACGTCGAATCGGCTAGGCTGTGGCGGGCGAGACAGGCGATTTCGCGACAACCAGGTCGCGGCAACCGAAGGTCCAGCCTTTCCCCGATGAACGCCGCCAAATCCCCGTGCGGGACGTCCAACAAGCAGAAGTCCGGGGCCGCGGCCACCCATGCCGTGCCCACGCGGACCAACGATCTGCGGACTGCTTTTCTCGACTTCTTTGCCCGCAACGATCATGTGGTGGTGCCGTCGGCCCCTCTGGTGCCGCGCCACGACCCGACTTTGATGTTCACCAATGCTGGCATGGTGCCGTTCAAGAACGTGTTCACCGGCCAGGAGAAGCCGAAAGCCCTGCGCGCGGCCTCCTCGCAGAAATGCGTGCGCGCCGGCGGTAAGCACAACGATCTCGACAATGTGGGTTACACCGCGCGGCATCACACGTTCTTCGAGATGCTCGGCAATTTCTCCTTCGGCGACTATTTCAAGGAACGCGCGATCGCGCTCGCCTGGGAGTTGCTGACCAAGGATCTGGCGCTGCCAAAGGAGAAGCTGCTGATCACCGTCTATTCGGATGACGACGAGGCAGCGCAGTTGTGGAAGACGATCGCAGGCGTCGGCGACGACAAGATCTTGCGGATCGCCGGCAGCGACAATTTCTGGTCCATGGGCGACACCGGCCCGTGCGGCCCGTGCTCGGAGATTTTCTACGATCACGGCGCGCATCTGCGAGGCGGCCCGCCCGGCAGCCCGGATCAAGACGGCGACCGTTTCGTCGAGATCTGGAATCTCGTGTTCATGCAATATGAGCAGCGCGAGGACGGGACGCGCGTGGACCTGCCGCATCCCTCGATCGACACCGGCATGGGGCTCGAGCGCATCGCCGCGGTCATGCAGGGCACCCACGACAATTACGACATCGACCTGTTCCGGACGCTGATCGCCGCGTCAGTTGAGCTGACCGGGGTGCGTGCGGAAGGCGAGAACGCCCCCAGCCACCGCATCATCGCCGATCATCTGCGCGCGGCCTCCTTCCTCATCGCCGATGGCGTGCTGCCCTCGAATGAAGGCCGGGGCTACGTGCTCCGCCGCATCATGCGCCGGGCCATGCGGCATGCGCATCTGCTCGGCGCCAAGGAGCCGCTGCTCTACCGGCTGGTGCCGACGCTTACCACCGAGATGGGGCGCGCCTATCACGAACTCGAGCGCGGCGAGGAGCTAATCGAAGAAACGCTGAAGCTGGAGGAGACCCGCTTTCGCGAGACCCTGGAACGGGGCCTGCGGCTGCTGGACGAGGCTGTCGAGGGGCTATCCTCTGGCGATACGCTGCCGGGCGAGGTCGCCTTCAAGCTCTACGACACCTATGGTTTTCCCTACGACCTCACCGAGGACGCGCTTAAAGCAAAAGGCATCGCCGTCGACGCGGCCGGCTTTGCCGCCGCCATGGAGCGCCAGCGCACCGAGGCGCGGAAGTCCTGGGCCGGCTCCGGGGAGGCGGCGACCGAGACCCTGTGGTTCGAGCTGAAGGAGGAACTCGGCGCCACCGAGTTCCTAGGCTACGAGACCGAGACGGCGTCGGGCGAGATCGCCGCGCTGGTCAAGGACGGCAAGCGCGTCGACAAGCTGGAAAAGGGCGATCGCGGCATCGTCATCGTCAACCAGACGCCCTTCTACGCGGAGTCCGGCGGCCAGGTCGGCGATCGGGGCGCGCTTGCCATCGGCGACGGCGTCCTCTTCAAGATCGAAGACACCCAGAAGAAGCTGCACGGCCTCTTTCTGCATGACGGGATCGTGGAAAAAGGGACTCTGCTGCGCGGTGAGACCGTGACGCTCAAGGTCGATCATGCGCGGCGCAGCACGACCCGGGCCCATCACTCTGCCACCCATCTCCTGCATGAGGCATTGCGCCGGGTGCTCGGCCAGCACGTGGCCCAGAAAGGCTCGCTGGTGGAGCCGGGACGCCTGCGCTTCGACTTCTCCCATCAAAAGCCCATGAGCCAGGACGAGATCGCCGCGGTGGAGGACCTGGCCAACGCCATGATCCTGCAGAACTCAGCCGTCGAGACTCATCTGATGACGCCGGACGCCGCCATCGAGCAGGGCGCGCTGGCGCTGTTCGGCGAGAAATACGGCGACGAGGTCCGTGTCGTCTCCATGGGCGTTGCGCCGGACAGCCCCAAGGCTGGCCACGCCTATTCCATCGAACTCTGCGGCGGCACCCATGTCGGACGCACCGGCGATATCGGCCTGCTCAAGATCGTGGGCGAGAGCGCGGTGGCCGCAGGGGTTCGCCGCGTCGAGGCGCTGACCGGCGATGCGGCCCGCGGCTTCCTCGCCGGCCAGGACGCGCGCGTTCGCCAGGCGGCGGAAATCCTCAAAGTCTCTCCCGACGAGATGATCGAGCGGCTCGCCGCGGTCGTGGAGGAACGCCGCAAGCTTGAGCGCCAGCTGGTCGAAGCCAAGCGCGCCCTAGCGCTGCGGCCCGAAGGCGGGGGCGGAGAGGTGGCCTCGGCCGTGCGGGAGCTCGGCGCGATCAAGCTTCTCGCCCGGACCGTGCATGGCGTTCAGCCGAAAGATTTGCGCGGCCTAGTGGACGAAGCCAAGCAGCAGCTCGGCTCGGGCATCGTCGCCGTGGTTGGCGTCAGCGAGGAAGGCAAAGCGGGGCTCGTGGTTGGCGTCACCGACGACCTCACCGGCGATTACAGCGCCGTCGATCTGGTCCGCGTGGGCGCCGAGGCGCTCGGCGGCAAAGGCGGCGGCGGCCGTCCCGATCTCGCTCAGGCCGGCGGGCCCGACGGCGCGCGCGCCGATGCGGCGCTGGAGGCGATCGCCGCGGCGATCTCGAGCGCGGACGAAGGCGCCAAGGCGCGCGCCGGGCACGGCTAGGGCCATGGCGGGGGAGACCGGCTGGCGCCACTGGCGCAGGAAGGTCCACGACATCCTCGAAGTGGGCGGCGATGCCCACCCGGCGGCTCATGCGGTGACGGCGTTCATCGTGGCGCTGATCGTCCTGAACGCCATCGCCTTCGCCGCCGAGACGGTCGATCCTGTCGCCGCGGAATACGGCGTGTGGTTCGACGCCCTCAATCTCTTCTCGGTCGCCGTGTTCACCGTCGAGTACCTGCTGCGGCTATGGAGCTGCGTGGAAATCCCGATGCTGTCGCGCATGCCGCCATGGCGCGCGCGGCTCAGATTCGCCACGCGGCCGATGATGATCATCGACCTGCTCGCCTTCGCCCCGTGGTACGTGCACTGGATCTACCCAATCGATCTGCGCATCCTCCGGGTGTTCCGCCTGTTCCGGCTGCTCAAGCTGGTGCGCTATTCCCCGGCGCTACAGACTTTGGGGCGCGTGCTCGCCGACGAATATCGCGCGCTGTTCGGCGCGCTCCTCATCATGCTGGTGCTGCTGCTGTTCGCCTCGACCGGCATCTACTTCCTGGAGCGCGAGGCGCAGCCGGTCGCCTTCGGATCGGTGCCGGCGGCGGCGTGGTGGGCGCTCTCCACCCTTACGACGGTCGGCTATGGCGACGTGGTCCCGGTCACGCCCTGGGGCAAGGTGCTCGGCGGCGTCGTCATGCTGCTCGGTGTCGGCATGTTCGCGCTGCCCATCGCCATCATCGCCACAGGCTTCTCTCAAGAATCGAACCGCCACCAATTCGTGGTCACCTGGTCCATGGTCGCCCGCGTGCCGCTCTTCGCCAGCATGGACGAGACGGAGGTCGCCGAGATCACCAAGCTGCTCTATACGCGCAGCTATATGCCAGGCGTGCCCATGGTACGGGCGGGCGACGCGGGCGAGGGCATGTTTCTTCTGGCGAGCGGCGAGGCGGTCGTCGAGTTTGGCCGCGGCCGGCAGGCCACCCTGAAGGAGGGCGACTTCTTCGGCGAGATGGCGCTGCTGGAGCACCGGCGCAACCAGCACGATGTCATCGCCAAGACGCGCTGCCGCGTCTACGTGCTCGACAGCCGGTCGCTGGCGCGGCTCACCCGCCGCCATCCCGAGATCATGACCCGCATCCGCGACGTGGCGAAGAAGCGGACTGAGACGGATGCGTCCTCTCCCGGCCGGAAATCTGCGCGCAAAGCGCGGGCCGGCGAGAAGGCCTAGGCCGCCTGGCGCTTCTCCACGGCGGCGCGCAAATTCTCGCCGATCTTGTCGATGAAGCCTTCCGTGGTCAGCCAGGCCTGATCGGCGCCGACCAGGAGCGCCAGGTCCTTGGTCATGAAGCCTGACTCGATGGTCGAGACCACGACCTTCTCCAGGGTCTCGGCGAAGCGGGCGAGCGCGTCATTGCCGTCGAGCTTGGCCCGGTGCTTCAGCGCCCCGGCCCAGGCGTAGACGGACGCCGTCGAATTGGTCGAGGTGGCGCGGCCTTCCTGATGCTGCCGGAAGTGCCGAGTCACGGTGCCGTGCGCCGCCTCCGCCAGCACGGTCTTGCCGTCGGGCGTCATGAGCACCGACGTCATCAGGCCGAGCGAGCCGAAGCCCTGCGCTACCGTGTCGGACTGCACGTCGCCGTCATAGTTCTTGCAGGCCCAGACATAGCCACCGGACCATTTCAGCGCCGCCGCGACCATGTCGTCGATCAGCCGGTGCTCGTAGGTGAGCCCGCGCTCCTTGAACGTGTCCTTGAACTCGGTCTCGTAGATTTCGGCGAACAGATCCTTGAAGCGCCCGTCATAGGCCTTGAGGATGGTGTTCTTGGTGGAGAGGTAGACCGGCATGTTGCGCGCCAGCCCATAGTTCATGGAGGCGCGCGCGAAATCGCGGATGGAATTGTCGAGATTGAACATGCCGAGCGCGATGCCCGAGCCTTCGAAAGCATGCACCTCATGCTCGATCTTGGTGCCGTCCTCGCCCTCGAAGCTGATCGTGAGCTTGCCTTTGCCCGGCACGCGGAAATCCACCGCCCGGTAGATGTCGCCATAGGCGTGACGCCCGATGACGATGGGTTTGGTCCATCCGGGCACCAGCCGCGGCACGTTCTTGCAAATGATCGGCTCGCGGAAGATCACCCCACCCAGGATGTTGCGGATCGTGCCGTTTGGCGAGCGCCACATCTTCTTGAGGCCGAACTCTTCGACGCGCGCTTCGTCCGGCGTGATGGTGGCGCACTTGACGCCGACGCCGTGCTTCCTGATGGCGTGAGCCGCGTCGATCGTGACCTGGTCGTCGGTCGCGTCGCGGTGCTCGATGCCGAGATCGAATTCAAGCAACTCGATATCGAGATAAGGCTCGATCAGCTTCTCTTTGATCAGGTCCCAGATGACGCGGGTCATCTCGTCGCCGTGGAGGTCGGCGATCGGGTTCTGCACCTTGATTTTATCCACGCAGCAAATCTCCGCTTAAGGCTCTCGGTGTGTGGGGGCTCGCCGATAGAACCGGCCGCCCATTGCGGGCGGAGGCCCCCTATAGCATCGTGCGGCCATGATGGAAGCAAATGCGGAAACCGGCAACCGGACCGAAGCGCGCGCCCCCCTGATAGCCCCGGCCATCGTCCTCGTGCGCCCGCAGCTCGGCGAGAATATCGGCTTCGCCGCGCGCGCCATGGGCAATTTCGGTCTGCGCGATCTGAGGCTGGTTAGCCCACGCGACGGCTGGCCCAACGACAAGGCGCGCGCCGCCGCGGCCGTCGCGGACGTCATCGTCGACGAGGCCAAGGTTTACGACACGGTCGAGGCGGCGCTTCAGGACCTCAACTTCGTGCTCGCCACCACCGCACGTCCGCGCGGGATGGTGAAGGAGGTGCTGAGCCCGGAGACAGCCGCCCCGGCCTTGCGGGCGCGGGCGCTCTCGCAAGAACGCACCGGGGTCATGTTCGGCGGCGAGCGCAACGGCCTCGACAACGATTCGATCGCGCTGGCCGATGCCATTCTGACCGCGCCGGTCGATCCAGAGTTCGCCTCGCTGAGCCTGCCCCAGGCCGTGCTGCTGTTCGCCTATGAGTGGCGGAAGGCTGAGAAGCCCGAAGGCCTCGGCCGCGTCACCGCCTTCGACGGGCCGGCGCAAGAAGGCGTAGCGGCGCCCGACACGCGCCCCGCCACTCGCGCGGAGCTGTTCGGGCTGTTCGCGCATCTGGAAGGGGCGCTGGACGAGGCCGGCTTCCTGAAGCCGCCGGAGAAGCGGCCGGCCATGGTGCGCTCCATCCGCAATATGTTCCATCGCATGGGGGCCACCGACCAGGATGTGCGGACCTGGCGCGGAATCGTGTCAGCCCTGACCAGGCGGTCAACGCCGCCAAGGGCATAAGGTGTCATAGTTCCGCCCCGTTTCTCCTATTGCGATGGCCCTCAACAATGATAGCTTCCGCGACGGGAAGGAGAGGGGCGTTCAATGAGAGTAGCGTGGATTAAGCTGGGCGGGGCCGCGAGCGCCGCGGTCTTGGCGCTGCTGCTGAGCGCGCCGGTCGAAGCCACCGATCAATCGGGCCTGACCACGGTCGCGGCCGAAGAGCTCGACAAGCGCAGCAGGCAGCCCGAGAGTAGCGAGAGCGGCGGCTTGAGCGAGAGCTCCGTGCGCGTGATGGTCACCTATGCCTTCTCGCTCATCCCGGCACAGGTCCAAGGTCCCGACGGCCAGCCGGTCAAGGTCGATAAGTCCGATCCCAATGAATATGTCATTCCGAGCGAGGACGCGCGCCGCGTGATCCGCGCCGCCACGCGCTCGGCCTATGCCGAGGTCTGTGGCCTGCCCGAGCTGGGCGAGGCGAACTACAAGGCCATGCTGGCCCAAGAGCAAAGCAAGGACTGGAGCCAGGAGCAGATCCTGATGATCGAGGCGCTCCATCTCTTCGCCGTGTCCTATTTCACCGGTAACGCCAAGATCACCGAGACCAGCGAGGAGGCTCCGGCGGCCAGCGGTACGGACGACGGCGCCACGACCGTCTCCAAGGGCGGAGAGGCCGGGGAGACGCGGGAAGTGGTGGCGCCTCCGCCGCCCAAATGCCCGCCCGAGCAGAAGCAGAAGGTCCAAAACGCCATTCAGGCCTATGTGCAGGCGGCACAGGCCAACTGACGAACCTCCCGGGGCAGCGAACCCGGAATTGACAGTTTCCAAGCATTCCGTGTAACAGAACGGGCAAAGCCCGTTCGATTTGGGCTTTGAGGATCGCCGGGCGGCTCCGGCGGCCCCTAATCAACCAGCATTCATGGGTTTTTGCGGCAGACGCGGGATTCGGACCGCCCGCGAAAAGCTTGATTTGGCTTTGGAGTTTTGACGAATGACGAAACGAATTCACGCCAAGCACAAAATCGACCGGCGGCTCGGCGAGAATATTTGGGGCCGGCCTAAGAGCCCCCAGAACAAGCGCGAATACGGACCTGGCGAGCATGGCCAGCGCCGTCGCGGCAAGCTGTCCGACTACGGCCAGCAGCTCCGCGCCAAGCAGAAGCTCAAGGGGTATTACGGCAACATCACCGAGAAGCAGTTCAAGTCCATCTACCATGAGGCCTCTCGGCTGAAGGGCGACACCTCCGAGCGCCTGATTGGCCTGCTCGAGCGGCGCCTCGACGCGGTGGTCTATCGCGCCAAGTTCGTGCCGACCGTATTCGCCGCGCGCCAGTTCATTTCCCATGGGCACGTGAAGGTGAACGGCCGCCGCGTCACGATCCCCAGCTATCGCGTCAAGGAAGGCGACGTGGTCGAGGTGCGGGACAAGTCCAAGGACATGGGCATGGTGCTCGAGGCCGCGCAGAGTGGCGAGCGCGACGTGCCCGATTATGTTGAGGTGGACCACGGCAAGATGGTTGCGAAATTCGCGCGCGTCCCGACCCTGTCGGACGTGCCGTATCCGGTGATGATGGAGCCGAACCTCGTCATCGAGTTCTACTCGCGCTAATCCGCGCGCGAGCACATCACGAGACTTGCATCATGGCCGGGCCCGTCCCGGCCATTTGCTTTTCTACTGAGTGTGGAATCGAAAATGCCCGGCCATGCGCCGGGCATTTCTGTCAGCGATCTGTGCTGGCGGTGACTAGGCCGTCTGCGTCTGCGCGTTGTTGGTGACGCCCTTGGTGTTGAGCATCTCTTGAAGCTCGCCCGCCTGGAACATCTCGCGCACGATATCGCAGCCGCCCACAAACTCGCCCTTGACGTAGAGCTGCGGCACGGTCGGCCAGTTGGAATAGGTCTTCACGCCTTCGCGCACGCTCATGTCGTCGAGCACGTTGATGTCTTTGAAGTCCACGCCGAGATGGTTGAGGATTTGCGCGACCTGCATGGAGAAGCCGCATTGCGGCATGTCCTTGGTGCCTTTCATGAACAGCACCACGTCGCTCGCGGCGACCTGCTTGCCAATCCAGTCTTGAACGTCTTGCTCACTCATCGTTTCGATCCTTTCTACCGCGCTCAAGGCGCGGCGGTCTTCAGCGCCAGCGCGTGCAGCACACCGCCCATATTGCCCTGAAGGGCGTCATAGACCATCTGGTGCTGCTGCACCCGCGACTTGCCGCGAAATTCTTCCGACACGACGGTCGCCGCATAGTGATCGCCGTCGCCGGCGAGATCCTGGATCTCGATCTTGGCGTCGGGGAAGCGGTCCTTGATCAGCCGCTCGATATCGTCTGCCGCCATGGCCATGCGTCATTGCTCCTTTGGGCTGGCGCGATCTTAGCCGTGGGCCATGAAGCGCGGCAACCAGTCCTCGTGCGCCGCTCTGAGCGTCGCGAGCGGCAGTTTCGTCTCGCCGGGAAGCGCGATGGCGTCGCCGCCCACGGTGCCGAGCACCCGCACGGGCACTTCGCCCACCGCCGCCGCCTTGTGAATGGCGTCGGCAGTATCCGGCGCGATCGCCACCACGTAGCGGGCCTGGTCCTCGCCGAACCAGCAGGCATGTGCCGGTATGCCGGGCGGCGGCGTCTCCAGCGTCACACCGCGATTGCCGGCCAGCGCCATCTCGGCCACGGCGACCAGCACGCCACCGTCCGAGACGTCGTGCACGGCGGACACGGCGCCCGCCTTGATCAGCCCGCGCACCAGATCGCCGGTGCTCTTCTCGGCCTCGAGATCGACGGGCGGCGGGGCGCCTTCCAAGCGGTCTTCCATCACCTGCATATAGATCGATTGGCCGAGATGACCAGTCCCTCCGCCCAGCAGGAGGAGCATATCGCCGTCGCTTTTCAGGGCGATATCGGCCATGTCGGCGATGTTGGCGATGAGGCCCACGCCGCCGATGGCTGGCGTCGGTGGAATCGCCACGCCGTTGGTCTCGTTGTAGAGCGACACATTGCCGGACACGACCGGGAAGTCGAGAACCCTGCAGGCCTCGACCATGCCTTCAATCGCGCCGACGAACTCGCCCATGATCTCGGGGCGCTCCGGATTGCCGAAATTCATGCAATCTGTGATGGCGAGCGGCTTGGCGCCGGTTGCGGTGATGTTGCGCCAGCACTCGGCCACCGCCTGCTTGGCGCCTTCGAACGGATCGGCCGCGCAATAGCGGGGCGTCACGTCGCAAGACACCGCAAGGCCTTTCTGGGTGCCATGCACGCGCACGACGCCCGCATCGCCGCCAGGCCGCTGCACCGTGTCGGCCATGACCATGTGGTCGTACTGTTCGAAGATCCAGCGGCGCGAGGCAAGATGCGCCGAGCCAATCAGGCATTCGAGCGCGCCGAGAATGCTGTTCGGCATCGTCACGTCTTCCGCCGCGATGACCGGCAGCGGCTCGCGCTTGACCCAAGGCCGCTCGTAGAGCGGTGCGGCATGGGCGAGCGCGGGCAAGGGGATATCGGCCTCCACCACGCCGTTATGGCGCACGACGAAATGGCCCGTGTCGGTGGTCTCGCCGATCACCGCGAAATCCAGCTCCCACTTCTCGAAGATGCGCTCGGCGATCGGCTCAGCGCCGGGCTTGAGCACCATGAGCATGCGCTCCTGGCTCTCCGACAGCAGCATCTCGTAGGCGGTCATAGCCTCTTCACGGCACGGCACACGGTCGAGATCAAGGTCGATGCCGACGCCGCCTTTGTCGGCCATTTCCACGGACGACGAGGTGAGCCCCGCCGCGCCCATGTCCTGAATGCCGACAATGGCGTCCTCGGCCATCAATTCGAGGCAGGCTTCCAGCAGCAGCTTCTCGGTAAAGGGGTCGCCCACCTGCACCGTGGGGCGCTTCTCTTCCGAGGAGTCGTCGAACTCCGCCGACGCCATGGTGGCGCCGTGAATGCCGTCGCGGCCCGTCTTGGAACCCACATAGACCACCGGCAACCCGACACCCTTGGCGGCGGACGTGAAGATGCGGTCCGCATCCACCAGCCCGACCGTCATGGCGTTGACGAGGATGTTGTCGTTGTAGCGGGGGTCGAAATTGGTCTCACCGCCGATGGTCGGCACGCCCATGCAGTTGCCGTAATCGCCGATGCCCGAGACCACACCCGCCACCAGGTGCCGCGTCTTGGCATGGTCCGGCGAGCCGAAGCGCAGCGCATTCATGTTGGCGACAGGGCGCGCACCCATTGTGAACACGTCGCGCATGATGCCGCCGACGCCGGTCGCGGCCCCCTGATAGGGCTCGATGTAGGAGGGGTGATTGTGGCTCTCCATCTTGAAGACGGCCGCCTGACCGTCGCCGAGATCGACCACGCCGGCGTTCTCGCCCGGGCCTTGGATCACTTGCGGGCCGCTCGTCGGCAGCTTCTTCAGCCACACCCGCGAGGATTTATAGGAGCAGTGCTCCGACCACATGACCGAGAACACGCCGAGCTCGGTCAGTGTCGGCTCGCGGCCGAGCTCCTTCAGGAGCTGCGCGTATTCGTCCGGGCTGATGCCGTGCTCGGCGACAAGCTCGTCGGACAGGCCTTGCGCTTTGTGGGCAGCCTTGGCCGCGCCGCTCAATGGAGTGTCTCCACCAGAGACGCGAACATCTTGGCGCCGTCCGTGCCGGAGAGCGCCGGGTCCACCAGCCGCTCGGGATGGGGCATCATGCCGAGCACGGTGCCGGTCTCGTTGTAGATGCCGGCGATGTTGCGGCGCGAGCCGTTAGGGTTCGCCGCTTCGCTGACCGCGCCGGAGGCTTCGCAGTAGCGGAACGCCACCCGGTTCTCGCCTTCGAGCCGGTCGAGCGTGCCCTCGTCGGCGAAATAGCTGCCGTCCTTATGCGCGATGGGAAACCTAACGACCTCGCCTTTGTCATAGCGGCACGTGAAGCTTGTATCGTTGCGCTCGACCTTGAGCAGCACGTCCTTGCAGATGAAGCGCAGCGCGGCGTTGCGCATGAGCACGCCGGGCAACAACCCTGCCTCGGTGAGCACCTGGAAGCCGTTGCATATACCGAGCACCGGCGTGCCGGCTTTGGCGCGGCGCACCACCTCGCGCATCACCGGCGAATGGGCCGCCATGGCGCCGGAGCGCAGATAATCGCCGTAGGAGAAGCCGCCCGGCAGCAGGATCAGATCGCTCTTGGGCAGTTCGGAATCGCCGTGCCACACCATTGTCGGGGCTTTGCCCATGGCGGCTTCGAGCGCCACGGCCGCGTCGCGGTCGCAGTTCGATCCCGGAAAGACGATGACGCTGGCTTTCATGTCTCTCGGCTTACCAACTCTCTGCCTGTCATGCCCGGCCTTGTGCCGGGCATCCACGTCTTTCTTTGTTCAAATCGTGGATGGCCGGGACAAGCCCGGCCATGACGGGACTGTAAAGGTTTGGAAAAGAGGCTACGCCGCCTCGAGTTCATAGGCGTAGTTCTCGATGATGGTGTTGGCGAGGAGCTGCTCGCACATGCGTTCGATTTCGGCGCGGGCTTTGTCGGGATCGCTCTCGGCCACTTCGACCTCGATATACTTGCCCTGACGAACGCCGTCGACCGCGCCGAAGCCGAGTGCGTGCAGCGCGCCTTCGATGGCTTTGCCTTGCGGATCGAGCACGCCGGGCTTCAGCGTGATGGTGATGCGCGCCTTCATGCCTCGTCGGTCTCCAGCCAGCCTATTTCGACTGCACCAGGATGGGGCCGCTCCGGGTCCGGGTGGGATTGTCCACATGCAGGCCGAGCCGGCGCGCAACCTCCTGGTAGGCCTCGACCAGGCCACCCATGTCGCGGCGGAAGCGATCCTTGTCCAGCTTGTTCTGAGTCTCGATATCCCACAACCGGCAACAGTCCGGCGAGATCTCGTCGGCGAGCACGATGCGCACCTGATCGGCTTCCCACAGCCGCCCGAACTCGACCTTGAAATCGACCAGACGAATGCCGACGCCGAGGAACAGCCCGGTCAGGAAGTCGTTGATACGCAGCGCCAGCGACATGATGTCGTCGAGTTCGTGCGGCGCCGCCCAGGCAAACGCGGTGATGTGCTCTTCGGTCACCATCGGGTCGCCGAGCTCGTCGGACTTGTAATAGAACTCGACGATCGAGCGGGGCAGGGTGGTGCCTTCCTCGAGCCCAAGACGGTTGGACAGCGAGCCCGCCGCCACGTTGCGGATCACCACTTCGAGCGGAATGATTTCGACTTCGCGGATGAGTTGCTCGCGCATGTTCAGCCGCTTCATGAAGTGCGTCGGCACGCCGATCTCGTTCAACCGCTCGAAGATGAACTCCGAGATGCGGTTGTTGAGGACGCCCTTGCCCTCGATCTTGTCGTGCTTCTTGTTGTTGAAGGCGGTGGCGTCGTCCTTGAAGTGTTGGACGAGCGTGCCGGGTTCGGGCCCTTCATAGAGAATCTTGGCCTTGCCCTCGTAGACGCGCCGGCGGCGGTTCATATTTGGTTCCTCACTGGACTGGCTCTAACGACTGACAAACGCCAAACGCGCGGGGAGTGGGAGAGCCCAGGCCGCGCGCCACAACACGAATCGCCATCGCAGGAATCGATCAAGAATTAAAGGGGACATTAGCCCAAGGAATGGGGCCGTACAACGGCCCGCACGCGCGGCGGATAGCTCCCCGGGAATTGTTGATTTTCCGGCATTTCGGGGCTATCACCCGCGTTCCGGAAGCGGGATTTTCCCCAAGAAGTCCACGGGCCGCGCCCCCGCGCTTGGCGGGGGCTTTGGAGGTGCGCCGATGCCGAGTTTTGACGATCGCGAGAAGAGCTTCGAGAGGAAATTCGCCCTCGACGAGGAGCTGAAGTTCAAATCGACCGCCAGGCGCAACAAGCTGCTTGGCCTCTGGGCGGCCGAAAAAATGGGGCTTTCCGGCGATGACGCCCAAGCCTATGCCCGCGAGGTGGTCAAGGCCGACTTCGAGGAGCCGGGCGAGGAGGACGTCTACCGCAAGATCAGGGCTGATTTCGATGCCAAGGGCGTCGAGCAGTCCGAACACCAGATCCGGCGCGCCATGGTCGATCTCCTGGCCGAGGCGGTGCGTCAAATCGAAGCTGAGGCCAGGGGCTAACAGCGCCATGCCCGAGGACCTGTTCCGCAAGGCCGCGCGCGAGCGGCGGACGCTGCTCAACGCCTGGCTGATGCTGAACAACCCCTTCGCCATCGAGCTGATCGGCGCGGCGGGCTGGGACTGCGTCACCATCGACCAGCAGCACGGGATGGGCGGGAACGAGACGCTTCTCGCCTGCCTGACGGCGGCGCGAGCTGCCGGCCTACCGGCCATCGTCCGGGTGGCCAACGACGATCCGGGTCTTGTGGGCCGGGCGCTGGACGCCGGCGCCCAAGGCATCATGTGCCCGCTGATCAATAGCGTAGAGGAGGCGGAGGCCTTCGTGCGGGCGGTGAAATATCCGCCGCGGGGCCTGCGCAGCTGGGGCCCGTATCGCGCCAAGATCGGGCATGCGGACGACTATTTCGCGTCCGCCAATGGCTTCACCATCGCCTGCCCGCAAATCGAGACCAAGGGCGCGCTCGAGCAGCTCGACGACATCCTGGGGCTCGACGGAGTGGACATGGTTTGCTTCGGGCCCAACGACCTCTCCGTGGCGCTGACCGGCCGCCTCGATATCTGGGCGAAGGAAGTCCAGGACGCCATGACTCTGGTTCTGCGGAAGGCCCGCGAGAAGTCTGTGATGACTCTCATTTTCGCCAACGATGTCGACTTCGCCAAGCCCCGCATCGAAGAGGGCTGGGACATCGTGGCAGTGGGCACCGACGCCGGCTGGTTCTCGGCCGCCGCCGCCGCCACCAAGGCCGCGGTTGCCTCATCCTCTTAGGGCGCGGGGCCCAAGCCCCTCATACGACAGCCTCTGCCTGCCGTTGCATCCTTGCATCAGGCTGGCGCCATAGCGTCCGCCCTCGCCATTCAAAGGCTGACGCTGAATGGCCCATATGCGACACTTGCGGCGCAGACTCACTCGGGGACGCGGCATGGGATATGCGATTCGGATCGTCATGGGGTTCCTTCTGGGGCTCGTGATCACGACGGGCGCGGCTTGGGCGCGTGACGCCACGACGGCCACGGCGCTGTCCTTGCGCGAGGGGCCGGGCACCAAATACTACCGGATTGCGACCATGCCGCCCGGCGCCCGGGTGGACATCAAGGGCTGCCGCGACGGCTGGTGCGCGCTCACATGGGACGGCTATCGCGGCTATGCGAGCCAGCGCGGGCTGCTGCTCGAGACCGCCCAATTGGTCGAGCCGGAGATTTGGCCCATCTTCCCGCCCTATCCCTATCGCGCGGGGCATTATCCAAAGGCCGACTGGTACTACGACATGCCGCCCTATACGGCGATTTCGCCGAGCTTCTACCGCAAGCGCTTCTTCATGATGGCGCAGGAGCGGAACCGCTACCGCTATATGCCGCACATTTTTCATGACAGCGGCGCCTATGGCGACGGCGGCGGTCCCATTGAGGACGTCGACATCCAGGGGATCAGCGCAGGTCTCCGGAGCTCCTACGAGGGCACCTACCGCGACTAGCCGCCTTGCCCCGGCCGCCTTTCTTCCTACCTAGCCTGTAGGTCGCGGGCAGCCGCGAAAGGAGGAGGCGATGGCCAATTCCCTCAAAATCTCCATCATGCTCGCCGCGTTGCTGGTCGCGCCGGGCATGGCCCTCGCCGCCACGGCGGTGGCCACGCGGCCCGCAAGCATTCATGCGACGCCAAACATCGACGCCAAGGTGCTCGGCCTGATCGGCGTGTCGCAGACGGTCGATGCCAAGGACTGCAAGAAGGGCTGGTGCAAGGTCGCCGGCGGGCTACGTGCAGACGAGCTATCTCCGCTTCATCCGCGTGCGCAAAGGCTACGAGAACGCCTACGACTACAACGTGCCGCTCGCTCTTCCCCCTTACGGCTATACCTCGGGTTTCTGGGGCTATGGCGGCAGACGCTACTACGACCAGTTCGGCAATTACGCCAAGTACGGACAGCGAGGCTATGCCGGTCCCCCGAGCGAGTTCGATACGAGGCCGGTCGAGAACCGGCGGCGCGGCCTGTTCGGCCCGCGCTAGTCTTTAGCCAAAGACGCGCTTGAAGATCTCTTCCACATGCTTGGTGTGATAGCCGAGATCGAACTGATCGCGGAGCATGTCTTCCGACAACGCCTTGGTCACGTCCTTGTCGGCCAGGAGCTCGGTGAGGAAGTCCTTGTTTTCCTGCCACACCTTCATCGCGTTGCGCTGAACGAGGCGATAAGCGTCCTCGCGGCTGACGCCGGCGGCGGTCAGCGCCAGCAGCACGCGCTGGGAATGGATGAGCCCGCCGAGGTGGTCCATATTGGCGCGCATGCGCTCGGGATAGACCACGAGCCCCTTGATGATGCCGGTGAGGCGATGAAGCGCGAAATCGAGCGTCACCGTCGCGTCGGGCCCGATCATCCGCTCGACCGAGGAGTGTGAAATGTCTCTTTCGTGCCAGAGCGCGACGTTCTCGAGCGCAGGCAGCGCGTAACCGCGCACCACGCGCGCGAGCCCGGTCAGGTTCTCCGACAGCACGGGGTTGCGCTTATGGGGCATGGCGGAGGAACCCTTCTGCCCTTCGGAGAAGAACTCTTCCGCCTCCAGCACCTCGGTGCGTTGGAGGTGGCGGATTTCCGTGGCGATCCGCTCCACGGAGCTGGCGATCACCGCGAGCGTCGTGAAATAGGCCGCGTGCCGGTCCCGTGGGATCACTTGCGTGGAGATCGGCTCCGGTTTGAGCCCGAGCTTATCGGCAACATAGACTTCCACGCGCGGGTCCACATGGGCGAACGTACCGACCGCCCCAGAGATGGCGCAAGTGGCGACCTCCTCGCGGGCGCGCACCATGCGCTCCCGGTTGCGGGCGAACTCCGCGTAGGCTTGCGCCAGCTTCAGCCCAAACGTGGTCGGCTCCGCATGGATGCCGTGGCTGCGGCCGACGGTGACCGTGTCCTTGTGCTCGAAGGCGCGGGTCTTGAGCGCTTCAAGCAGAGCGTCGAGATCGGCGATGAGAATGTCGGCGGCTTCGGTGAGCTGCACGTTGAAGCAGGTATCGAGCACATCCGAAGAGGTGAGGCCGGCATGGAGGTAGCGCGCCTCGGGGCCCACATGCTCGGCGACCGAGGTGAGGAAGGCGATGACATCGTGCTTCACCTCCCGCTCGATCTCGTCGATGCGGTCGATGTCGAAACCGCCACGCGCCTTAGCGGCGTCCGCCGCCTCTTTGGGGATCAGGCCGAGCTCGACCATGGCCTCGGCGGCGTAGACCTCGATCTTCAGCCAGATGTTGAATTTGTTTTCGGGCTCCCAGATGGCGGTCATCTCGGAGCGGCTGTAGCGCGGAATCATGCTGGTCGTTCAAGCCTTTCCCGGAAGAACTTCCGGCGAGAGGACAGATCTAGCAGAACGCGCGGCGCACTCAAACGCGAGCTTGTCGAAAGACTTAAATTTCAACAGTTCTCGGCTCGCGGGCTCCAAACAGGGCGACATAGATGGCCGCGGCCAAGGCGAGCCCAAGATAACCCGGGCGGGGCGGGATCATCATGTCGAGCAGGAAGGTATAGAAATCGTTGAGCGAGGCCAGATACATGCCCGACAGCGACCAGTCCTGCTGGCTCGGATAGATGGCGTGGATATAGATGAAGCGGAGCAGGCCGCCGAAGCTGCAAAACGCCACGATAAAGATGAAGAGCGCGAACAGCATGCGCACGAGGAAGCCTCGGCGGGCGGTGAAGCGCTGACACCACCAAGTGACGAGGGCCGCCAGCATGCCGGCGAAGCCGACAATGCGGACCGTATGCTGGGTCTGCTGATTCATCACGGTATTCATGTAGTCGCCGATCATCAGCGCCCACATGGAAACCCCGATGGCGATGGCGAAGGCCGCCGCCAGCACGAAGCCAACCACCTTGCTGAACGTCAGTTGTTCCATCGCCGCTTTCCCTCCAAGCCCCTCGGCAGGGAAGGACTATGCAAGGGAAATGGCCGGACTGCAATGCGCGGAGGCGACAAGGCTTGCCGCTTTGCGCCGTTTATGGTCCGATCCGGCGCCGGTCAAAAGGAGGCACCCCCGTCATGGCATTCGAGGATCTCAAGGCCGAACTCGCGCTGCTCATCAACCAGATGGAGAACCAGCCCGAGGATCGCCACGAGCTTTATTTGCAGATTCGCGAGAGGCTGAACGA
>NZ_JBPPND010000097.1:0-2450 GCF_051306395.1 Methyloceanibacter sp. | reverse complement strand
CTAGTGGTTAGTCTCCAACACTTGATGCCCACGCTTGGCGGCAACGATGATCGCCTTTGGATCGGCCTTCCAGACGAAGGGCTTGGGTGTTTGGTTGTGCGTCTCGATGAAGGTGTTGATCGCCCGCCGGAGGTCGACGAGGGAGTGGAAGACGCCGTGCTTGAGCCGTCTTCGGGTGAGTTTGGCGAAGAAGCCTTCGACGGCGTTCAACCAGGAACACGAGGTGGGCGTGAAGTGGAAGGTCCAGCGCGGGTGGCGGGCGAGCCAAGCCTTGACCTTCGCGTGCTTGTGAGCGGCGTAGTTGTCGAGCACGACATGGATCGTCTTCTCGGGCGGAATTTGCCGCTCGATGGCATTGAGGAACTGGCTGAACTCCTGGTGGCGATGGCGCTGCCGGTTCTGGCCGATGACGGTGCCGTCGAGCACGTTGAGCGCGGCGAAGAGGGTGGTCGTCCCGTGGCGTTCGTAGTCGTGGGTCATCGTCGCGAGGCGGCCGCGCATCATCGGCAGACCCGGCTGGATCCGATCCAGCGCCTGAATTTGCGACTTCTCGTCGATCGACAGCACCACCGCGTGCTGCGGCGGATCCACGTAGAGACCCACCACGTCTTCGACCTTGCTGGCGAAGGCCGGATCGTTGGACAGCTTGAACTGCCGGAAGCGATGCGGGGCGAGGCCGTTCTCCTGCCAGATCCGATGCACCATCGCCGTCGACACGCCGCTCTTCCCGGCCATCGCCCGCACCGTCCAGTGCGTCGCATCGGCCGGCGGGTCTTCGTCCAAGGTCAGCCGCACCACCTCCGCTACCTTCGCATCCGCAAGCTTCGGAATGCGCGACGGCCGGGTCTTGTCGCGCAACAGACCATCCACGCCCGCCTCGACATAGCGCTCCTGCCAGCGCCAGACCGAGGGCTTGGACAGCCCGGTCCGCCGCATGATCTCGGCCGTGCCGAGCCGATCGCCCGTCAACAGCACCACCTGGGCCCGCCAGACGTGCTTCTGCGGGCTGTTCCGATCGGCGACGATCGCTGCAAGCCGCGCACGATCTGCCGAAGAGACGAAAAGTCCAAGGTTCCCTCACATCGAAAAGAGATAGCACAGAAGGCTTATCCCCTTGCCACCGGCCATACAGGATGTAGTGACAGCGGAGTGTGGATGGTGTAGAACTTATGGTGAACGGGTGGTTTGAGGAGGCGTTTGCCATGGGTGATTTTCCGCGCTCGGTGCTCGAGTTTCAGCGACGTTTTCCCGATGACGCGGCGTGCGCCGCCTATCTGGCGGACGCGCGCTGGCCGGAGGGTTTCATCTGCCCTGCATGCGGCCACGGCAAGGCTTGGCAACTGGACACCAAGCCGTGGACTTATGAATGCGCCGCTTGTCACCGGCAGACGTCGGTGCGGGCGGGGACAGTGATGCACGGCTCCAAGCTTTCGCTGACGGTGTGGTTCTGGGCCGCATATCTGATGGCGACCCATTCCAACGGCATGTCGGCGCGGCAGTTGTGGCGGCAACTGGGGCTCGGCTCGTACAAGAGCGCCTGGCTGCTGTGCGCCAAGCTGCGCCGGGCCATGGTCGATCCCGAGCGGGCGCTGCTGACTGGTATCGTCGAGGTCGACGAAACGGCCCTTTCCTACCGGGCCAAGGACGACCCGCCGGCCGGTGGCCACGGACGCAGCCGCGACGGCAAGCTGCCGCTCGCCGGCGCCGACGAGAGCGTCGGCAACGGACCGGGACGGAGCCGCCTGGCGGTCATCGAGGACTATTCGGCGACGAGCCTGCACGCGTTCATCCGGGCCAACATCGCCGAAGGCGCCACCGCCAGGACCGACGGCTGGCCCGCCTACCCCGGCGCGCCGGGCGTCGACCACGACCCCCATGTCGTCGGCACCATGGCCGCACACGTCCTCCTCCCCTGGGTGCACCGCGTGTTCGCCAACCTCAAAACCTGGGCCCTCGGCGTCTATCACGGGCTCCGTCGGCCTCACCTGCAAAGCTACCTCGACGAGTTCGTCTTCCGCTTCAACCGACGCCGAACACCCCAAGCCGCCTTCCGCACCCTCCTCGGCATCGGAATCAGGATCAAACCCGCAACTTACAACATGTTGATCGCACCGGGAGCAACGGGATAAGCTTTTCTCCAAGTCTGAAAAGCGCTTGAATTGTCTCAAGCGGACGGACTTGACTTTCATCTCAGCGTTCCTTGCTCAAACCTTCAAGACAATCCCCATGTCGTCGGCAAGATGGCCGCCCACGTCGTCCTCCCTTGGGTGCACCGCGTCTTCGCAAACCTCAAGATCTGGGCCCTCGGCGTCTATCACGGGCTCCGCCGGCCTCACCTGCAGGCCTATCTCGACGAATTCGTCTTCCGCTTCAACCGACGCCGAACACCCCACGCCGCCTTCCGCTCGCTGCTCCGCATCGGAACCAAAATCAAACCCGCAACTTACAAC
>NZ_JBPPND010000096.1:0-6359 GCF_051306395.1 Methyloceanibacter sp. | reverse complement strand
TAGGGCCAGTCCGGCTGTGCGGTGATGAGCTGGTCGAGCAGGGGCATGGCGACTTGCACGCCCGACTGCCGGTAGGTGGCGATCGCTCGGGCATAGACGCTCGGCAGCGACGTGTCGCTTTGCGGATAGCGATTGGAGGCGATCTCCGGCTTGTCGAGGAAGCCGGAAAGCTTGGCCCGGATGAGATCGTGGCGGAACTGAAGCTCCGGAGGGTCCTTGTTCTCATAATACGGGCTCGCCTCCACCAGGGCACGGAGCTGTGAGATACGAGTCTGCGGCAGGGGATGGGTCATCAGATATGGATTGATGCCCTGGATGCCGCGCAGCTTGTTGGCCAGCACCTCGAACGTCTCCAGCATGCCGCGGCCCGATTGCTTGGTGGCGTCCAAGAACTTCATGGCGGCCTGGTCCGCCGACGACTCTTCGGTCTGCCGGTAGGCGAGCAGGGTCCGCATGGTCGCGTCCGTGCCGCCCATGGCCGCGCCCATGCCGAGCTGGGCCGCGCCCGGCGCGCCGGCAATCGCGCCGCCCGCCATGGCCGCCAGGCCGAGCAGCTGGAGCATGAGCGCCGTCGACTGCGCCTTGGAGACTTGGTTGCGTAGACGCGCCAGATGCCCGCCGGTGATATGCCCGGTCTCATGCGCGATGACGCCGATGACCTGGTTGGGCGTGTCCGCGATCATCAGCGTGCCCGCATGCATGAACATGTTGTGTCCATCCACGACGAAGGCGTTGAAGTTGCGGTCGTTGACGATGTGAATTTTGACGCTCTGGGCGCCAAGCCCGGCGGCGCGCAGAATCGGTTTGGCGTACTGGCGGATCAGCGCTTCGGTCTCCGCGTCGCGGATGAGGCCGGCCGCGCTCGCCGCGCTCGGAACGGTGAGGCTGGCGATCAAGCAGGCGACGAGCGCCGTGCGCGATGGCGGCGGACTGAAACGGGAGCGAGTGTGAGCCAGGGACGACATGGTCGGACGCGATCGTATAGGCTTGCGCGGAACGGGCAAAGACGCCTGTTTTCTTTTGCCTTCTTAAGGCATTAGGTTGGCACGCCGCTGCCGGCCCCCGCCGATTGCCAAGCTCGACGTGCTTGACTTTTGATTGCGGCGACAACGTGACAGTAGCCGCATGCCGCCGATCAACAACGCGCGAGGACACCTCCGGTGAGTGACAAGTCTGAGAGGCATGGGTTGCCGCGGCCGCTCGCGCAGACGCGCGCCATCGATCCCTTCATCGTCATGGACGTGATGGGCGAGGCGAACCGGCGCGAGGCGGGCGGCGAGGACATCATCCACATGGAGGTGGGCCAGCCCGCGACGCCCGCCCCCCGGGCCGCCCGGGAGCGCGCGCAAAGAGCGCTGGCCGCTGAGAGGCTTGGCTACACCGAGGCTCTGGGCCTACCGGCTTTGCGCGAGCGCATCGCCGGTTACATGACCGAGCGATACGGCGTTCGCGTTGGCCCCGAGCGCGTCGTCGTCACCGCGGGCTCGTCCGCGGGCTTCGTGCTCGCCTTCCTCGCCCTTCTCGAACACGGTGACGCCTTCGGCCTGCCGTCGCCCGGCTATCCCTGCTACAGGCAGATCCTCAAGGCGCTGGGCTTGCGGCCGCATCTGATCGAAACCTCGGGGCAGGGGCGCTGGATGCCGACCGCGGCGGACATCGAGCGGCTCGCCGCGGACGGCGCCGCGGGGCTTCTGCTGGCGAGCCCGAACAACCCGACGGGCACCATGGCGCTCGGCCCCCGCCTGGCCGAACTCGCGCAGGCCTGCGAGCGGCAGAAGCTGTGGCTTATTTCCGATGAGATTTATCACGGCCTCGAATACGACGCGCCGGCCGAGACCGCGCTGCAGCACTCGGAGGCGGCCATCGTGGTCAACAGCTTCTCGAAATATTTCAGCATGACGGGCTGGCGCATCGGCTGGCTCGTGGTGCCGGAAGCCTTGACGCGCACCATCGAGCGGCTGGCGCAGAACCTCTACATCTCGCCCCCCGCCATTTCGCAGATCGCGGCGCTCGGCGCCTTCGATGGGCTGGACGAGCTCGAGGAGATCAAGAGCCGTTATGCGCGCAACCGCGCCATGCTGCTCGAAGAGCTGCCGCGCGCCGGGTTGGAGTCGATCCTACCCGCCGACGGCGCCTTCTACCTCTATGCCGATATCAGCCGCTATACGGGCGACAGCGCGGCCTTCGCCAAGACCATGCTCCGGGAGACGGGCGTGGCGGTCACGCCCGGCATCGATTTCGATCCGGACCGGGGCAATAGTTATCTGCGCCTTTGCTATGCGGGGGCCGAGCATGACATGCGGGAAGCGGCGCGCCGCATCGCGGCCTGGCTCAAGGCGCAATAGATGCAAAAAAGGGGAGGTGCTGTGCACCTCCCCGATTGTTTTGAACACGAAGCGTCCTAGCCGCGCGACCACCAGCCTCTGCGGCGTGGCGCGGGATCGTCGTTCCCCTCGCTTTCGACATGCACCTCTGCCTGCGGAACCGGCTCATCGCGCGCCGCCGCCACGCTGAACGCGGGCTCCGGTTCGCGCCGGGCCGGTGCGTCCTCCTCGCTGGCGGAGTCGTCGTCGGCCTGTGGCTGGGTCTCGCGATCCTTGCTTTTACCCCCTCCGTTCGGCCGCTCCTCCCGGGGCGCGGGCGTATCGTCGCCCGGAGACGTCTCTTCGGAGGCGGGCATCGCCTCCCTGTCCTCGGTGCCGGTGTCGCCTTGCTGCTCAGCGCTCGTGGCCTGTGCGCCACGTCCGCGTCCGCGCCGGCCGCCACGGCGCCCTCTGCGGCGGGACTTCCGCGGCTGGGTCTCGCCGTCGGCATCGGTCTCCTCCGGCGCCGCGCCGACCGCAGCGTCCTCGTCGCCGTCCTCGGCTTCCTGGGCTGCCGGCCGCTCGTCTCCCTCGCCACGGCCGCGTCCGCGTCCGCGGCGGCGTCTGGGGCGGCGCTTACCTTGTTCGCCGTCGGCCTCTGCTGCCGGGGCCGGAGCGTCTTCGCGATGATGCGCCCAATCCATCTGGACCACCGCGCTCTCGCCATTAACGTAGGTGCCCTCGGCGGCGCGCTCGATGACGAACTGCGAGACATGCAGCTCCTTGTCGGCCGTCACCGTGACAGGCACCCGGTAGCGCGCCTCGATATCCTTCAGATGTCCGCGCTTCTGATTGAGGATGTAAAGGGCGACCTCGACCGCCGTGGTGGCGGCCAGCGGCATCACGCCGTCGGTGATCAGCCGGTCCTCGATCGAGCGCAAGATATCGAGCGCCACGGATTCGACGGAGCGCACGATGCCGGTGCCCTGGCACATGACGCAGGCATGGGTCGAGCCTTCCAGCACGCCCGTACGCAGACGCTGCCGCGACATCTCCATCAGGCCGAAATGGCTGATGCGGCCGACCTGGATGCGCGCGCGGTCGTTGCGCAACGCCTCCTTCAATCGCTTCTCCACGTGTCGGTTGTTACGCCGCTCGTCCATATCGATGAAGTCGATGACGATGAGGCCGGCCAGGTCGCGCAAGCGCAACTGTCTGGCGATCTCGTCGGACGATTCGAGATTCGTCTTGAGCGCCGTATCCTCGATATTGTGTTCGCGCGTCGCCTTGCCCGAGTTCACGTCGACGGAGACCAGCGCCTCGGTCTGGTTGATGACGATGTAGCCGCCGGATTTGAGCGTCACCTGGGGCGAGAACATCGCCGCGAGCTGCCGCTCGACCAGATAGCGGATGAAGATCGGCTCCGGCTCCTTATACGGCTTCACGTTCTTCGCGTGGCTCGGCATGAGCATGCGCATGAAGTCCTTGGCCTCGCGATAGGCATCGTCGCCCGCGACCAGCACCTCGTCGATGTCCTTGTTGTAGAGGTCGCGGATCGAGCGCTTGATCAGGCTCCCTTCCTCGTAGACGAGGGCAGGGGCCGTCGATTCCAGCGTGAGGTCGCGCACGGTCTCCCACAGTCTGAGCAGATAGTCGTAGTCGCGCTTGATCTCCGTCTTGGTGCGCTGGGCGCCCGCGGTACGGATGATCAGCCCCATGCCTTCCGGCACTTCGAGCTCGCCCGCGATCTCCCGTAGATGCTTGCGGTCGGTGGGCTGGGTGATCTTGCGCGAAATGCCGCCGCCGCGCGCGGTGTTCGGCATGAGAACCGTATACCGGCCGGCGAGCGAGAGATAGGTGGTGAGGGCTGCGCCCTTGTTGCCGCGTTCCTCTTTGACGACCTGCACCAGGATGATCTGGCGGCGGCGGATCACCTCTTGAATCTTGTAGGGACGGCCGCGCCGGCGCCGGGTCCGCTCGGGCACTTCTTCGAGCGCATCCTCGGAACCGACCGATTCGACGCTGTCCTCGCCGCCATCCTTGGCGGACGCCTGATCGCCGTCTTCGCTGTTGTCCTCGTCGTCGTCTTCGTCCTCGTCGTCACCGCCGGAGGACTTGGCCGCGGTCTCGCGGCGTTCTCCCGCGCCGTCATCGTCGTCCTCGTCGGAGGATGCCTCGGCTGCCTTGCTTTCGTCCGCGTCGTCGTCGTCACGCGGCTCGGCAGGTTCGGAGACCTCGTGAACGTGGTCGGCGGCCTCGAGCGCGACGTCCGGGGAATCGTCCCCATCCTCGTCGCGCGGCGTCGTATCGATTTCGTCCTCTTCGTCGAACTCGAATTTTGCGATGGGCGCATCGGCCTCGGCCTCGGGCGCCTCCGGTTCTCTGTCTTTGTGCTGGGCCTCTCGCCGGGGCTCGCCACGGCCGCGTCCGCGGCCACGCCGGGCACCACGCCGCCGGCGGCCGCCCGATGCCGCCTCATCGTCTTCGGCGGCTTCCTCGGCCGAGGCGCGGCTGTGCTCCGCGGCCTCTTCCTCAAGCAGCGCTTGCCGGTCAGCCACCGGGATCTGGTAATAATCAGGGTGGATTTCAGTAAAAGCTAAGAAGCCGTGCCGGTTGCCGCCGTAATCGACAAATGCCGCCTGAAGAGACGGTTCGACCCGGGTGACTTTGGCGAGGTAGATATTGCCTCTGAGCTGTTTCTTATTCGCGGACTCGTAATCAAATTCCTCGACACGATTTCCTTTGACGACGACAACCCGGGTCTCTTCCGGATGCGCCGCATCGATCAGCATTTTGCTTGCCATTTTGTGTTTTCTCCGGCGCGCGGGCCGGGGCGGGCGGCGGCAAAAGCCGTCGCGCCGGGCGTGAGCCTGGGGCCTGCGCGCGCCAATGATTATTGGACCATGATTCTGTGCGACGACCCGTTTCGGGCCCGTAATCCGGGTCCTTGGGCTCGGCCAGCTGCGGCCGCCAAGCCATAGGCATCAGGAAAGCCCGGAGATTTCCGTGGCTTGGCTGATAGCCCTGACTCTGCATCGCGATTTCCTAAACTGCCGCGAATGAAAGCCGCGGCCTGTCTTCCAACTGGGCGGCCGTCGTAACGGGCCGCCGCCTTCCTGCGTCCGGGCCGAAATTCCAAGGGCCCGACGCGCCAAAACAAGGTTCCGCCCGTCTCGCCGTTTGGCGTCCAAGGGCCGGAGACTCAGAGAGATTTTGAGTCTCCCCTTATTACGGGTTTGCCGGGAGATTTGGCAAGTGCTCAGGGTGCCGTCGCCAAAGGGTCACAACGGTCGCTTAACCAAGCGTGGTTAACAATGGCTCCAAACCAGGCCCGATTTGGCGCATCGTTACGCCTAGAAACCTCCTGGTAAGGCGCCTGCGAAGAAGAAGACTTTGCGTTGTAGTCGAAGCGAGTAGGGGACGATGCGAGTTCTGCGTGCCTTGGTTGCCGCCGCGCCATATTGGTGTGCGGTACTCGCGCTCGTTGCGCCGGCGCTTCTCGCCGCGCCGACGCAAGCGGACCCCAGGAGCACGGTTGCCAAGGACGCCCGTCTTGCCGGCGACCGCGAGCGCACCCGCTTCATCGCCGACCTTTCCAAGAAAGTTGACGTGCACGTCTTCGCGCTCGGCAATCCCTACCGGGTCATCGTCGACGCGGCCGATGTCAGCTTCCAGATGCCCCAAGGCATCGGCAAGGAGCAGCGCGGACTCGTCTCCGCCTTTCGCTATGGCCTGTTCGGGCCCGGCAAATCGCGCATCGTGCTCGACGTGAGCGGTCCCTTTCTGATCGACCGCTCCTTCGTGCTCGAGCCGCGCGACGATCAGCCGGCGCGCCTCGTCATCGACCTCGTGCCCACCGACGAGAAGACCTTCCTCGCCAAGTTGCAGGAGGCGAAGAAGCTGCGCGCGGAGAAGACGCCCCAGCCGCTGCCGGAGGCCCCGGCACACCCCGTGGATGCGAGGCCGATCGTGGTACTCGATCCCGGCCATGGTGGCGTCGATCCGGGCGCGAGCAGCGCCAACGGCGTGAACGAGAAGGCGGTGGTGCTCGAATTC
>NZ_JBPPND010000095.1:0-2613 GCF_051306395.1 Methyloceanibacter sp. | reverse complement strand
GCTCGACGTCGTCGAGCTCGGGGAAAATGTCGATCAGCGCCTCGCGCAGGTTCGAAGTCGGCCAGGTCGGATCACCGGCGATGGTGCCGTCGCGACCGCCGAACAGGACGCGCCGGCCATCGGGGGAGGGGCGGTAGTAGTAGTGCAGCTTGCGCGTCTCGGAGAGCATCATGCGCTTCGGCATGAGCTGGCGCATGAGATTATCCGAGAGCGGCGCCGTCGCGATGATGCGGCTGCGCACCGGCACCAGGCGGCGGCGCAGCCAGCGGTCGGAGCGCGTGGTGTAGCCGTTCGTGCCGCTGATGACGTGGCGCGCCTTGACGCGGCCGCGGGCCGTCTCGACCTCATAGTCGAGCCCTTCGCTGCGGATCCCGAGCACCGCCGTCTCGCCATGCACGATCGCGCCGGCCGCAAGGGCGAGCCGCAGCATTCCCGCGTGCAGCTTGCCCGGATGCAGCCCGCCGATGTCTTCGCGCACGGCGCCGCCGTGATAGAAATCGGTGCCGAGATACGTGCGCTGCTCCGACTTTGGCACGGCGTAGGCCGTGATCCCGGTCGTCGCCGCGAGCATGTCGGCCTCGCGGGCGAGACGCTCGTAGTCGCCCGCCGTAGAGGCGCCGGCAAAGCGGCCAGTGATCGCGAAATCGCAGTCGATCCCTTCCCGCGCAATGAAGTCGGCGAGGTCCTCGCGCGCCACCTTGGCCTCGGCGATGATCGCGCGCGCGGCAGGCTCGCCGAATTTCTTGCGCAGTTCGTCGAACGAGGGCCGCAGGTTACCGCTGGCGATGCCGCCGTTGCGGGTCGAGGCCCCCTCGCCGGGGCGCATCCGATCGAACACCTGGACGCTGCGTCCGGCCCGCGCCAGCGTGATCGCCGCGGAAAGCCCGGTGTAGCCGGCGCCGACGATGACGGTGTCACATTCGCCGAGCACCGGAGTTTCGGGCAGCGTCGCCGGCGGCGCGGCGTCCCACCAGTAGGGATCGGATCGGATCATGGGATGTGGCCGTTGAACGTCGACGGGGCCCAAGGTGGGCGATGGGCGGACGGATAGGATCAGCATACAGCAGCAAAATGATTGGCCGTCGGAAGTCAATCGTTTTGCGTAGAGCGTCACGCGCAGGCGGGCATCGGCACGCGTACCTGGATCGAGGCTTCTAGTACCGGACCATGTCGAAGTTTGGACTGTCTGCGGCAACCGGCGGTTCGTGGGCCATGTGACAGGGAGATGCTGCATGCCTATCCCCTCAGATCAGGTGGCAATTGTGGTGTCTGGCAAGAGGCGCCGATAGAGCAACGTCTGGTCGACGATGGCCCGCATCGTCATTGGTCCGCGCGTCACGAGGCTTTCGATGAGGCGGGCAGCGATGCGGCATACGCCCTTGGTCTTGCGGCGGTTGTGGCGAAAGGTGAATTCGTCGAGATAGCCCTGCAGGTGCTTGGGAGCGACTGCGCCTGCGTGTGTGCCGATGAGCCAGCGCTTGGCGAGCGATACCGTCCAATGACAGCCCTGCACGGCGTCGCTCTCGCGCCGCTCGGCTTTGGTCTGCACTTTCCGCTCGTGCGGGCGCTCCCCGAGGCTCTTGTCGCTGTAGCCCGCGTGCCCGTCCGTCACGATATGAGCATCGTCTGAGATCTCCTCGTCCGCGAATCTTTTGCAGGTGACCGTGTCATTGTTCTCGGCGTGGACGAGGCGCACGCGGCCGTTTGCTTCTGCCGCGACGAGGACGAGCTGTTTGTGTGGGCCGCCCTTGCCTCCGACGAGCGTCTCGTCGATCTGGACGAAAGGGCCGAGCGGCTCGCTGTCGGAGCGAACCATCGCGGCGCGGAGCTTGTGCAGCCACGTCCACGCCGTTTCATACGACCCGAAGCCCATGATGCGCTGTAGGTCCTTGGCCGAGATGCCGGTGCGCCGCGACGTGATCTCGAAGATCGCGCGAAACCACATCTTCAAAGGCTTGCGCGTTTTCTCCAGCACCGTGCCGGCCGTGAGGCTCGTCTGATGCCCGCACTCGGCGCACTCGAACCGGGTCCCCTCGCGCAGCGTCCACAGGCGCCTGGAGGCGCACCGTGCACATGCCGGTTCGCCGCCCCAGCGTACCGCGATCAGATACGCGCGGCAGTCCGCCTCGGTCTTAAACCGATCCTCAAACTCCGGCGCCGTCTTCGGAAAGTCACGCCACAAGCTGTTGTGCATCTCGCTCGACATTGGTCCATCTCCTCGATGGCGAGCCTCTACACCACGATTGCGCCGGTTCTGAGGGGATAGGCATGTTCATGGCGCGCATTTTGAGGGTTTGCATTCTGGGTGACGCGGAAGCGGAACGCGAGTGTCCGGTACCAATACCGTCGTTGAATCGATGCCAAATGGCATCTGAAGGAACGTGTGAGCCATTGCTCGCGCTTGACCCATAGCGTCGGGCGAGCGATATCTGGTGTCGGCCGCAGTGCCGACATATCACCGAGCCCAATAGGGCTGGTCCGCCCGATCATCGTGACGTCGGCAATCTTTGGCTCACCTCGATAAGGTTCACTCTTTGCTTGCAGCTCGGCATTTGGTGCGATGTACCGAGCGGCGCCCGGAAATCTAGGCAACAAATCCTGTCTCTTATACAC
>NZ_JBPPND010000094.1:0-2926 GCF_051306395.1 Methyloceanibacter sp. | reverse complement strand
CTAGCTTGAGTTTCCGGTGATCATGGATTTTCGCTGGCCGTGTGCTGGGTGAGTTGACACGGATTCCCTTACGGCACGCCGGTTCTGGTGCTTGACCGGGCGCCCAAAATAGCCTATGACCTAAAGTCATGACCAGTCTCTATAAGAAGACGATCCACGGCAAGCCGTACTGGTACCTGCGCGAGATGGGCTGGGTGGACGGCAAACCGAAGATGGTCTCCGAGCGGTACCTCGGCAACGCGGCCCAGATCGAGGCACTACTCGACGCCCACGAGGAGCAGGTCCTTCCCGATCGGTGCCGCAACCTGGACTTCGGGGCGGTGGCCGCGGTGTGGGGGCTGCTGGCCGACCTCGGGATAGCCGAGTTGATCGACCAGGCGTGCGGGCCGCGCCCCTCCGGGCTGCCGCTCTCACCGGGCACCTACCTTGCCCTGGCGGTGCTCAACCGGGTCACCGACCCGTGCTCCAAACGCGGGTTCGCGACCTGGTGGAAAACCACCGCGGCCGACCGGTTCACCAAGATCAGGGCCTCGGAGCTGGACCACCGCCGGTTCTGGGACGCCATGCACGCCCTCCCCATCGAGGCGCTTGCCGACATCGAGCACACGCTGGCCCTACGGGTCTGCGACCGGTTCGGACTGGACACCAGCTCGGTGGCCCTGGACATGACCAACTTCGCCACCTTCATCGACACCGGCAACACCAAGGCGCCGATCGCCCAACGCGGCAAAGCGAAACAAAAACGCGCCGACCTGCGCCTGGTCGGGCTCGGGCTGGTTGTCACCCGCGCCGGCGGCATCGCGCTGCTCTCCCACGCCTACCCCGGCAACAAGCCCGACGTCACCCAGTTCCCCGACATGATCAAGACGCTGGCGGCCCGCCACACCGCCCTGAGCACCGCACACACCGCCAGCAGCGACACCGCCACCGGCGCCGCCACGGCGGACATGACGGTGGTCTTCGACGCCGGGCAAAACAGCCAGGCCAACTTCGCATTGCTCGCCGAGACAAACCTGCACTACGTCGCCTCGGTGCCAGCCTCGGACTGCCCGGACCTGCTCGCCCTACCCGCCGCCGCCCGCACCCCCGTCGACGAGCAGCGCTACCCCGGCCTGGACGCCCTGGAGGTCCACCGGGCCAGCTACGGCGCCCAGCGACGCACCATCCTGACCCACTCGACCCAACTGCACGCCCACCAGGTCCGCGGCTTCGAGGGCACCTCCCTGGCCAAAGCCGGCCGGCGCCTTGACGAACTGGCCGCCACCTTGGCCCGCGGCAAGACCCGCCGCGCCCGGCCCGCCGTCGAGGCCGACATCGCCAAGATCACCCACAACGCCTGGGTGCGCCGCGTCATCACCTGGCAACTCGACGGCGACAAACCCAAAGACCTACGCCTTGCCTGGACCATCGACACCGAGGCCCGCGCGCAACTAGAAGACGAGATCTTCGGCAAACACGTCATCATCACTGACCACGACGACTGGCCCGTTCCCGACGTCATCGCCGGCTACCGGTCCCAGTCCGAAGCCGAAGGCTCCTTCCGGCAGATGAAAGACACCCACGTCGTCTCCTACTCCCCGATGTTCCATTGGACCGAGCACAACATCCGCGTGCACACCTTCACCTGCGTACTCGCCCTACAGATCGCTCACCTGCTACGCCTACAGGCCGACCGCGCAGGACTACACCTCTCGGTACGCGAACTGCTGCGCCAACTCGCCGGGATCGAAGAAACCGTCCTGATCTACCCCTCCACCGGCGGCCGACCCAAGGCCCGGCGCATCCTCACCGAGACCAGCGACCTGCAAGACCAACTCGCCGCCCTCTACCGACTCGACCGCTACACACCCAAAGTTAGGTCATAGCCACAACCCACCCCGAACCCCATACCCAGCAGGCGAAACTCCTCCGCCACGCCAAAATCACCGGAAACTCAAGCTAGGAGGAGGCTGCCGGCTCCTCGCCCTCGATGGTCGATACAGCGATCGTGCGTACGAGTTCCTCAAGGGCGCGTTCTCGAGCCTCTTCCGTCAAGCTCCGAGCATCGCTGTTGGCAACTAGGAAGCGCTGCATGCGTTCAAGCCGGATGTGGAAAGCATCCAACTGACGAGCAACCTTTGCGTACAGCCAGAAGTTCAAGCCGGATATCACTTCAACCACTGCACCCCCGAGAGCGCTGATGATCGCCGCGGACGTGAGGCCGCGTACCAACTCAAACCCGACGGCCACCACGAAGAACGCCAGGCCGACTCCCGCCGCCACCAGAGCCCAACGAAGACTCACACGCGCTTGCGCGAGGACCCCTTGGTAGTACAAGTCGTTGATGCGCAGCTGGGACGCAGCGACCTCTTGAATGTTGTCGGGTGCCGCGGCAGCGACCTCGTTGATTGCCACATCCGCCAACCGCAGCGCACCCTTCGGAATGATGAGCTGCCTGTCGGCCGTCAGCTCCAAGCTGCTCGCAGTCAGCCCAGCCTTTGCAAGCTTGTCCCGGATCTCGGAGGCTTGCCCGGACAGTCGGGATCGGGCTTCTTCGACAGACCCATGAGGCACCTCCACTGGTCCAAACTGTCGTCGGCCGGTCGTCCATTGTCCAGCCCTGACATCGGACGCTGATCCGCGGATGCGGCTACCGGATCGTGTTCACCCCAGACATCGTCGGATCCGGCAGGGGTTGGCAATTCCGCGTCGGCGCCTCGCTTCCGGGTGCCCCGCACTAAGCCTCGATCCGTGGAGCGGTCGGCCTGGTAGGTCTTGATGCGGCTCGTGCTGGGCGTCGGCGTCCTGGGGCCTGGCTTGGGCAGGACTGATCCGCTGGTCTGGCCAGCGTTTCCACTTCTTGGTCTCCGGTCGTGCCTGCGCGGCGGTGGATGGGTCACGCGGGCTCTGGCGGCGCGTTTGCCTGGCCGAAGACTCCGTTCCAGAT
>NZ_JBPPND010000093.1:0-4239 GCF_051306395.1 Methyloceanibacter sp. | reverse complement strand
TCGGCTGGCGCGAATTCTCCTACCACTTGCTCTATCGCTTCCCCGAAATGCCGGAGAAGCCGCTGCGCCCCGAGTTCGCGGACTTTCCTTGGCGGGAAGACAGACAAGCGCTGCGCGCCTGGCAGCGCGGGGAGACAGGCTATCCTGTCGTGGATGCCGCCATGCGCCAGCTTTGGCATACGGGGTGGATGCCCAACCGCGCGCGTATGATCGTGGCCTCCTTTCTCGTGAAGCATCTACTGCTGCCCTGGCAAATGGGTGAAGCCTGGTTTTGGGATACGCTGGTGGATGCCGATCTCGCCAACAATGCCGCGAGCTGGCAGTGGGTCGCGGGCTGCGGCACGGACGCGGCGCCCTTTTTTCGCGTCTTCAATCCCATCCTCCAAGGCCGGAAATTCGATCCGGACGGCGACTATGTCCGCCAATGGGTGCCGGAGCTGGCCGAACTTCCCGCGGCGGGCATTCACGCCCCATGGGAGGCGCCGGAAATGGTGCTCGCGCAATCGGGTGTTGTGCTCGGGGAGAGCTATCCCGAGCCGATCGTCGATCATGCCGCGGCGCGCGCCCGCGCCCTCCGCGCCCACGACAAGATAAAGCGCTAGAGCGGATCGAGTAGGCCGAACGCTGCGACCCGTGCAAAGTCGCCGGCGATCAGCTTGTCGCCGATATCGCGCCGATAACGGGCATTCATCACCATCACCTTGTCCGCAAGGGCAACCGCGGCGGCGCGCGCAATCGCAATGGTTTCGCCGGCGCCTGTGACCACGAGCGTGTAACCGCTCGCGCCGCTCGTTACGAGCATATCGCCCTGCGCGGCGACCTCGCCGTAGTGAACATGCATTTGCTCGGCTTCGGATAGACCGCCGTCGAACAGGATCGGCAGCCCGACGGGTTCGGCGACCTGCTCCCGGGAATAAGGAAAGGGCGGCGTGGTGACGACGATGCCGACGCAGAAGCCAGGTTCGGTCTCGAATTGGAGCTGCGTGCGGCGGATCATGGCCCCGAACAGATCGGCCCAGGATGTGCGTTGCAGCGGCTCGAGAATGGCGTAACCGGGATAGCCGAAGCGGCAGGTGAACTCGAGCGGCCATATGCCGTCCTCATTCACGATGGTGTTGAGGTTGATGTAGCCGCAATAGCCGTGCTCGGCGAGGTAGGGCCGCATCTTGGCGAGTGTCCGCTCGAAGAACGTCCTGCTGCGATCATAGGTGACGACGGTTCCCATCTCGCCGGTCAACTCGCCGAGATCGCCGGGGAAGAAGCGCTTGTGCTCCCAGTCGAGGCAGGCGGGCTCGAGGAACTCGACGCCGTTGAAGTAGGCGCCGACGCCCATCTCGACGCCGTCGATGAAGTCCATGAGGATGAAGCTCGTGCCGGCATAGCGCGGATCGGCAGCGAGCACGTGACGAACGTCCTCCCCGTCGGCCTGCCGTCCCACGTAGCTAACCGCGTCCGGTCCGTTCGCCTTCAGCACGTAGCGCGCCGGGTGCTCGGCAATATAGGCGCGCGCGGCCTCCATGTCGGAAAAGCTTTCGACCCGCGCCGTGCGGAAGCCGAGCTCGGCGAGAAGCCCTTGCGCATAGGCGCGGTCGTTCTCGAGCCGTGCGCCGTAGTCGCTGCTGCCGATGACGTTTAAACCTTCGCGCCTCAGCCGGTCCTGAACCGCGCCCCGCCCGGCGCCGACATTCTCGAACAGGATGTAGCCGTCGAGGCCGGCCGCGCGTACCCAATCGAGTTCAGCCTCCCATGAAGACACGCGCTCGATGAGGCCGGCGAGCGTATCGCTAGACAGGGAATCGGCGATATGGACCTTGACCTCGTGCCCGTCGGCGGCGAGGCGCAAATACAGCGAGGACAGATCGCCGCTGTCGCCGATCCCGAGGAAGCGCATTAGCCGGCGCTCCGCAACGCTAAGCGGCCTCGCTGCGCCGGTTATCGAAGCCGAAATGCCGGCGATAGCGCTCGAAGCAGCGCGCGCCGTGCCACAACCTCAGGAGCGCGCCTTCGCCTATCGCGACCGCACGACTGGGGTCCTCGGCCACGAGCGGCCGCAGCACCTCGCGGTTCCAGCATTCGGAATGCTTGATGTCGAGCACCGCGTGAAGCGTGAAGTAAAGGCGCTTCTTGGTAGGCACGCGCAACCTCTTCAGTCCGTCGGCAACGAAGCCGGCCCTGGTCGGGGCCGTCATCTCGATCACGCCGAGGGCACCCACCGACTGGAAGCAGTAGCGGCGGCTGCGCGCCATGGCGAGCATGGCGTTGCCAAGCGCGAGCGACTCGGGCACGACGCGCTCGGGCCTCGCATCGATGTCGAGAAAGTCGACGAGGCGTTCCAGCAGCGGTCCGTGCATGGCGCTTTCGCGGCCGCGGCCCATTTCGTCCCAGTAGTTGCGCGCCATCTCGAGCTTGGCCGCGATCGGCATCTTCACCTGCGTCATGGCGAGGAGATCGTCGAAGCCAGCTTCGCCCGCGACCTCCTGAGTGAGGAACCACAGCATGTCATCGCGTGTCGCCTCCTCAGCGAGCCAGGGAAAGAGCGGGTCACCCTGCCCGGGCCCGGTCTCGCGCAAATCCTCGAACCAGGCGATGAAGCCGTCGACGTCCGTCGGGATATCGGAAAGAAGGGGCTCGACCGCAGCCCGAGCGGCCTCCACATACTCGCCTTCGGCGCGCATGGCCCGTGCGAGCCCCTCAAGCTCCTCTCGCCATGTCCGGGAGGGAAATCCCGGCTCGATCTGTGCGCCGTTGTATTTGGCGAGCTCTGTATGAAAGCGTACGAAGTCTGATCCGTCCAAAGCATCCGCATGCTCGGTCCAGGATAGGTCAGTAGGCGTCACGGGCGTCATCCTCGTTTTGTGGTTATGAGACCGACGGCGGCGATCCGATCCGCCTTCCCGTAGGCAGGCTTCTCGAGCTCCTCGCCGAACACGTCGGGATCGATCTCCTCATAACGAAAGTGGGCCGCCCGAAGTTGCAGTAGCCCTTGAACACTTTGAAAAAACGGGTCGGCCCCGGCCACGATTGGCGTGCCGGTATAGAGAACGAGCCGTCCTCCCGGCTTCAGCCGGTCGAGCGCCTCGGCGACGATCCGCCCGGCGAGCGCGATGCCGAGCGCGCCGCCCCCGTGGCGGTAGAGCCGCTCATCGTCGTCCACCAGGTAAGGCGGGTTGGCGATCACGACGTCCGGCGCGCCATCGACCCCGGTCAGGACGTCGCTCAAAGCCGTCCTTGCGCTCGTGACGCCCGCAAGCCCGGCGTTGGCCGCGGCGAATTGGAGAGCGCTTGGGTTGATGTCGGCAAGGACGATCTCGCTTCCCGGCGCAAGCAGCCGGCCCGCATGGATGCCGCCTGCCCCGCTGCCGCAGCCGATGTCCACGAGCAGGATGGGTCCGCGCGCGGCAAGATCGCTTATCGCGCCGTCGAGCAGCCTGAGGAAGCGATAGGTGTCCGGCCCAAAGAAGACGGCGTCCTGAGCCGTCGTTGGAAAGCCGGAATGGGCGAACTGGAGATCGCCGGCCGTGGCGTAGCGGAGCCGCGCCCGGTAGCTGCCCTTCTCCTCCACAAGGCCGCCAGCCTCCGCGAGCACGTTCATCATCGCCTCGCCGAGCAGGCCGGAAGCGAACGGCAGGTTCCAGCCAAAGACGTCCTCCAACGACGCGGCCTCGCCGCCGCGGGCCAGCACGCGTTCATGGGTCGCCGGCGTAACCGTCACGAACCGGTAGCTGCTCGCTTGCAGCATCCTGCCGAGCTCGACCAAGGCCGCGCCTGTCCTGTCCATGTCCAGACACCAAACTGCTGTTTGTCCACGCGACTAAGGCGTCATTGGCCTGATTTTTGTCAATGCCGCCGATGACGCCGCCGAGCGTTCAGTTGGGGACGCGACGATGCGGCGCCTAGGTTCAAGGCGAAACCTAGGCTAATCTGGTCCGCAACGTGATGAGTCGCCATGGAAGGCGGCCTTCGACTGGGCAGGTGGGAAACGTAGGATGTTCTCCGAACTCGACCCGCTACTTCTCTCGCGAATTCAATTCGCCTTCACGATCTCCTTCCACATCATCTTTCCGTCCTTCACCATCGGCCTGGCCGCCTGGCTCATGGTGCTCGAGGCGCTGTGGCTCAAGACCGGCAAGCAAATCTACGCCGACATCTCCCGCCATTGGATCAAGATCTTCGCCATCTCCTTCGGCATGGGCGTGGTCTCCGGCGTGGTCATGTCCTACGAGTTCGGCACCAATTGGA
>NZ_JBPPND010000092.1:0-2405 GCF_051306395.1 Methyloceanibacter sp. | reverse complement strand
CGACCGCATGGCCCCGTCGATGGTCACTCCCCGCTGCAGGACCTGAGGCCGCACCCCCTGGACGATCGTGTTCGACGCGTACTTGTAGGCCGTCAGGGAATCGCTCGCGATTTCGAGCACCTGGGAGACGGGCACCACCGGGAGCGCGACCAGGAGGGCGAGGCCGAGGGAGCCAGAGAGAACGCCGAACGTCGGGGTGAACGCGCGCATCGTGATCTTCCTCTTTTCCAGTCGGACGGGAGAACTTCCCGCAGCGACGGGACCGACGATAAGCGCGCTCCCGAGAGCTCGTACAGAGGGTGACGGACATCATGGGGGGGCTACGAGCCGCTCTTTTCTAGGGTTACGGCTTTGCAGCATCGAACTCTCTTCGGGCCCCCGAAGTTTCCAGAACAATTCTCACCCGCTTTCAGAGATCGGCCTCGGAATCATAATCTATCCCTCCGTCGGCGATTCGAAACTTCCTATTGCCAGGGCCTGTGTGGTCTCCTCCTGAAGAATCAATCCGTGGGGGCTGTGTGGATAAGTCGACTTGCGATATTGCATTCTGTCGCGAGCCAGTCTCCGAAATGAGACAATAGCACTCTCGTGAATTCGCGAATTCCGCTGTTTTCGTCGTAGAAAATCGTCGCCGCGACCCGGATCGATCTCGACCACGCTGGCTAGACTGGGGGCGTTCGCGAGAGCGATCCAGAAGGCCCGCACGATGTCAGAGGAGGTTCGATCATGTCTCGCCGCGCCCGCACGCACACTTCGCTTCTCGGTCTTGCCCTGGTTTTCCTGGGTGTTCCGCTGTGGTGGGCGAGCCGCGGCATCGGCGGCGGCGACGCGGAACGGGAACACTCCGGCTTCGTCGTTCCACCGAACTTTCAAGTGAAGCTCCTTCGCGCGGGCCTTGGAGCTGAGGCGCTTGCGACTGCCGGGATCAGCTCAGGGAGTGTCTCCGGTATGTTGCAAGCTGCTGCGGACGAGCTGAACGCCCATCCGAACGATCTCACTGCCGCCGACTCGAACCTCGCCTCGGCGCGCGTCGAGAGCGACCGGCTGCGGCGGAGGATCCAGTCCGGGCTGGCTTCCCAGGAGGGGATCGCCTCCTACCAGACCGCGACGTCGAACCTCGCCTCCGCGCAGACATCCCGACAGAGTGCGCTCGACTCCGTGTTCGCCGCCGCGACGGCGAACGTCACCGCCCCGCAGCGAGCCGCCCTGACGCAGATCCGCGCCAATCGCGCGGTCGATCACTCCAAGGACTTCCCGATGGAGTTCCTGGTCGTCCAGCGCCCTGAGACCGAGTGGGTGGCCTTGCGCGACGCTCTCGCCAACGAGCGTCAGGCCGTGAAGTACCCCGATCTCCTGGACCAGACCGCGCAATCGATGCTCGCGACCTGGCGCGCGGACCAGGGCGTCTCCTCGGCGAGGTCCAGCCTTGATTCGAACCTCACCACGGTCACCACCGCCTGGAACACGGCCGCTGGAGAGGGGCAGTAGTCGTCCGGCATGCGCGGCCGCTCGGATCACCCCTGCTCGTGGCTCTCGTGTCACCGCCTGGTGGCCGCGCTCTGGTTCGTATCGCTCGTCCCCCTGGCCTCTGCCCAGCGAGAGACCGCGACTCCTCCCGAACCGGAGAAGCAAGATGAGGTCGAGATCAGGGTGTTCTCGCCCGAGGAGGATCTCGCGGACCTCTTGGATGCCTGTGCGGCGATCCTCGCGACAGCCATCGAGTTCGACCGCTCGGAGGTCAAGGGCTCGATCGGCCTGCGCCTTCCAGCTCCCATCACGCGTGATTCGCTCTGGGAGCTTGCGAACCGGGCGCTGGTCACTCGCGGCCTGACGACGATCCAGCTCCCGGGTTCGCCGTCGCTCTCGGTCGTGAAGCTCGCCGACGCTCCGGGTCTGGCTCGCCTGGAGGCGCGCAGCCTTTCTGGGGCGAAGGCAGGCTTCGTCCGGGTCCTCGCAGAACTCGGCCACGAGCGCACCGAAAGCGTCGCCGAGGGGGTCAAGCTGGTGCTCACGAAGAGCGGAGCCGTGACGGCCTTCAAGGATTCGAAGAGCCTTCTCATCTCGGATCTGCGTCCGAACGTCGAGCAGGCGCTGCGGGTCGTGGCACGGCTCGACGGTGACTTCGCGGAGATGGACGTGACAGAAATCCAGGTCGATCACGCCAACTCCGTGGACCTGGTCGCGCTGATCGAGCGCATCTCGAACGCCAAGAAGGCGGTCTTCGGGGAAAAGCCCTCGGGGACCGTCCTCGCACGCCCTGAGGGAAAGAGCGTCCTCGTGATCGCGCCCGCGATCGAGATGGATGGGTGGCGCGATCTCGTCTCGCGCTTTGACCGGGTGGAGCCCGCCCACACCCAGAACTACTTCCCGCGCCGCTTTGGGGTGCGGGAAACGGCGAGCCTCAT
>NZ_JBPPND010000091.1:0-5021 GCF_051306395.1 Methyloceanibacter sp. | reverse complement strand
CGGCATCACGAAGGATGACGAGATCATCATCAACGGGTTGCTTCGCGCGCGTCCAGGCCAGAAAGTCACGCCGGAGCAGGGCGAGATCAAGCCTCCCACGACTACGCCGCTAAGCCAGCAATAACGGGCCGCCGCGGCAATGAACATCTCCCATTTCTTCATCGACCGGCCGATCTTCGCCGCCGTCATTTCGATCATCATCACGCTGATCGGCGGCGTGGCCTATTTCAGCCTGCCCATCGCGCAGTACCCGGAGATTGCCCCGCCTTCCATCCAGGTGACGGCGCAGTATCCCGGCGCCTCCGCTGAGATCGTCGCCAACACCGTCGCCACGCCCATTGAGCAAGAGGTGAACGGCGTGGACGACATGATCTACATGACGTCCCAGTCGACGGGCGACGGGTCGATGGCGTTGACCGTGACCTTCAAGCTCGGCACCAACCTCGATACGGCGCAAGTGCTGGTACAGAACCGGGTGGCCATCGCCACGCCGAGGCTGCCCGAGGAGGTGCGCGCGCTCGGCGTGCAAGTGGTCAAGCAGTCGCCCGATCTCATGATGGTCATCCATCTGAGCTCGCCGGACGACAGCCGCGACCTGCTCTACATTTCCAACTACGCCACCTTGCACGTGAAGGACGTGCTGTCGCGAATCGACGGTGTCGGCAATGTCACCATCTTCGGCGCGCGCGACTATTCCATGCGTGTCTGGCTCGATCCGGACAAGCTCGCGGTGCGCGATCTCACGGCGGGCGACGCGATCAATGCTATGCGCGCCCAGAACGTGCAGGTGGCCGCCGGCGTCATCAACCAGCCGCCGGTGCCGCAGCCGGGCGCGTTCCAGCTCAACGTGGAGACCCAAGGGCGCCTGACCACGCCGGAAGCCTTTGGCAACATCATCATCAAGTCGGAGGGTAACGGCCGGGTGGTGCGGGTGCGCGACGTTGCACGCGTCGAGCTCGGCGCCGCCGACTACAACCGCAACGGCTATCTCGACGAGCGCGTGGCGATTCCCATGGGTATCTTCCAGCGCCCGGGATCCAACGCGCTCGAAACCGCGGACCAGGTCATTGCGGCGATGGAGGACATGTCCAAGTCCTTTCCCAGCGGGCTGCGCTACGACATCGTCTACAACCCGACTGTCTTCATTTCGGACTCCATCGAGGCGGTGCTTCACACCATGCTCGAGGCTGTGGCCCTCGTGATCCTCGTTATTGTCATCTTCCTACAGACGTGGCGCGCGTCGGTCATCCCGATTGTCGCAATCCCCGTCTCGCTCATCGGCACGCTCGCCGTGTTGTCGGCGCTAGGCTATTCGCTCAACAACCTCTCACTGTTCGGTCTTGTGCTGGCCATCGGTATCGTGGTCGACGACGCCATCGTCGTCGTGGAAAATGTCGAGCGGAACATTCGCGAGGGGCTCGCGCCGCGCGAGGCAGCGCATCGCAGCATGGATGAGGT
This sequence comes from Methyloceanibacter sp., assembly GCF_051306395.1. GTDB lineage: Bacteria > Pseudomonadota > Alphaproteobacteria > Rhizobiales > Methyloligellaceae > Methyloceanibacter. The sequence continues at coordinate 3,563 of NZ_JBPPND010000091.1, read as the reverse complement.
CGGTACGGCGCTGATCGCCATGACGCTGGTGCTCGGCGCAGTGTTCATTCCGACGGTGTTCTTGAGCGGCATTCTCGGCCAGTTCTTCCGGCAGTTTGCCGTGACGATCGCCACCGCCACGTTCATTTCGCTTCTCGTCTCGCTCACGTTGAGCCCCGCACTCTGCGCGCTTCTGTTCAAGCCGCATGAGCCGTATCACGAGCGGAAGAGTGTGATCTCACGCGGCATTGGCCGCTTCTTCCATTGGTTCAATGTCGGCTTCGATTGGGTGTCGTCCAAATACGGCGCGCTAACCTCTCGCTTGCTACGAGTCGCCGGTCTCATGCTCGTGGTCTATGCCGGGCTTATCGGCTTGACCGTGTTCCAGTTCCGTGCCGCTCCGACGGGCTTCATTCCGAACCAGGATCTTGGCTATCTCATCAATATTATCCAGCTGCCGCCGGGTGCATCGCTGGCGCGCACCGACGAGGTCGCGCGCAAGGTCACGCAGATCACGCTGGATACGCCGGGCATCGCCCATGCGGTGCCCATCGTGGGCCTCGACGGCGCGACCTTCACCACGGCGCCCAACGCGGCTGTCGTGTTCACGCCGCTCGACGCGTTCGACGTGCGCGCCGAGAAGGGGCAAAGCGCGGCGAGTATTTCAGCCGCCCTGAACCAAGCATTCGCGGGCATCCAGGATGCCTTCATCATCAGCGTGTCGCCGCCGCCTGTGCGCGGCATCGGCACCACCGGCGGCTTCAAAATGGAAGTTCAGGACACCAAAGGCAGCTCCTTAGCGCAGCTGGAACAGGTTGCGCAGTCCATTGCCGGCGCGGCCAACCAGCAGCCAGGTCTGGCCGGCGTGTTCACCACCTTTAACACCCGGACACCCAAGGTCTATGCGGACATCGACCGCGTGCGCACCGAAATGCTGGGCGTGAACACCGATGACATCTTCCAGACGCTCGAGGTCTATCTCGGCTCCCAGTACGTGAACGATTTCAATTTTCTCGGCCGTACCTATCGCGTGACGGCGCAGGCTGACGGACAGTTCCGGCAGGATCTGCACGCCATCTCCGAGCTTAAGACGCGCAACGCCCAGGGCGAGATGGTGCCGCTCGGATCCGTCGCCTCGTTCCGCGACATCACCGGCCCCTACCGCGTGGAGCACTTCAATCTGTTCCCCGCCGCGGCCGTGCAGGGTGGCACCAAGCCCGGCTACTCCACGGGCTACGGCCTAGAGAAGATGGAGAGACTGGCGAACGAAAATCTGCCGGAAGGATATTCCTTCCAATGGACCGAACTCGCCTACCAGGAGAAGCAGGCCGGAGACACAGCGATTTTTGTCTTCGGCGCGGCGGTGGTCTTCGTGTTCCTGTTGCTGGCCGCCCAATATGAGAGCTGGGGATTGCCGCTCGCGGTTGTCCTCATCGTCCCCATGTGTCTGCTCGCGGCGGTGAGCGGGCTCATGCTGCGCGGCATGGATGTGAACATCCTGGGCCAGATCGGCTTCGTCGTGCTGATCGCCTTAGCAGCGAAGAACGCCATTCTCATCGTCGAGTTCGCGCGGCAGAACGAGGAGGCTGGCGAAGATCGCTTCCAGGCGGCGGTCGAGGCCGCGCGTGTGCGCCTGCGGCCGATCCTGATGACGGCCCTGGCTTTCATCCTCGGCGTGGTGCCGCTCGTCATAGCCACGGGCGCCGGCTCGGAGATGCGCCAATCTCTTGGGACGGCTGTGTTCTTCGGCATGATCGGCGTCACCGCCTTCGGTCTCATCTTCACGCCGATCTTCTACGTGGTGGTCCGGAAATTTTCGCCGGCCCCGAAGGCGCATACGCGCGAGCATCCCACGCCGGCCGAATAGGCGAACGCTACCATCCGCGATTTACCCAATAGGCGCGATTTTGGCCTGCGTCCGACTGGGAGGCCCGTTCCGCCCGGCCGCCACGCCGTGAAGGTCAGCCGAAGAGTCGCGCCGAAGAGAGTCCGTTGAAGATCATCTGTACGGCAAGGGCCGCGAGCAATACACCGAACACGCGGACGATCACTTTGCGCGCTGTCACGCCGATCGCTTGGTGAACTTCTTGAGCCACCAGCAGAAGCGCGAGGGTGAGGGCCATCACAGCAAAGATGCCGCCGATCACCGCCGCGAGCAGGGTCGGATCGCCTTTGGTGTTAGCCGCGAGAACGATAGCCCCGGTCATGGCACCCGGCCCGGCTAGGAGAGGCGTCGCCAGCGGGAAGACGGCAAGCTCTGCATGGGCCTCCGCCTTGTTCTCGGCTTCGGCGCTCTCCCGCAGCGTCAGAAGGGAAGGGCTGGGCCGCCGGGACAAGGTCATGTCGAGCGCGAGGATGAACAAGATGATACCGCCCGCGGTCTGCAGGGCGGCCAGGGATACGCCGAGTTGTCGTAGAACGGGCTCGCCAACGAGTGCGAACAGCAAGATGATGATGGTCGCGATCGATACGGCTTTGATGGACACCGCTCGACGCTCGGAACGGGTCATGTTGGGCGTGAGGGACGCCACGAGGACGGCCGAGTCGATCGGGCCGATCACCGCGAAGAAGGTCGTGAAGGCAGTCAGGGCGGTTTCGAGCATGGTCTTTGCGAGGTCCTAGGGCCTTGGCACCTGACGGAAGAGGCCCCAAACCGGCGCTCAAAGCTCAAGAGTTGCCCATTGCGGGGGCATCCGACTATGATGCCTCAAAAATAGATCACCACGGGATAGGCAAACGCAGCGAGCAGTGGCGTCTAGGAGTGTTAGCAACCGGGATGAGCGGGCTTGCCGCAAGACAGTGACACAGTGACGGCGGAGATGAAGTCGAACGATCCCGCCGAGTATTATCGGAAGTTCTTCAATGAGATGCGAGAGCCTGACGGCGAGGTGCGCCCCGCCTATAAGGCGCTCGCCGAGCTTCTCGACAATCTCTCTATCGAATCCCTTATCACCAAGCAGAACGCCGCGGATGAGCTCTTCCGGCGTCTGGGCATCACCTTCGCGGTTTATGCCGAGGGCGGCTCCACGGAGCGGCTGATTCCCTTCGATCTGATCCCGCGCATTCTTGACCGCTCCGAGTGGGACCTCGTCGAGCGGGGCTGCCTCCAGCGGGTGAAGGCGATCAACGTCTTCCTCTACGACATCTATCACGACCAGGAGATCTTGAAGGCCGGGCTCATCCCGCCGGAGTTCGTCCTGCTCAATTCCGCCTTCCGTCCCGAGATGTGCGGCGTGGATCTCCCGAACGACGTCTACGCCCATATCGCCGGCATCGACCTGATCCGCACCGGCGAGCGTGACTTTTTTGTGCTTGAAGACAATGTGCGCACGCCCTCCGGCGTCTCCTACGTGCTGGAGAACCGCGAAATCATGATGCGGCTGTTCCCGGATGCTTTCGACGGTCAAAGCATCTCGCCGATCGGCAATTACCCGGAGCGGCTGCTGGAAAACCTGCGCGCCGTGGCGCCGAGCGGCGCCGACGATCCTGTGGTCGTGCTGCTGACGCCGGGCCGCTTCAACAGCGCCTATTTCGAGCATGTGTTCCTGGCCGAGCAGATGGGCATCGAGCTCGTCGAGGGCGGT
>NZ_JBPPND010000090.1:0-4034 GCF_051306395.1 Methyloceanibacter sp. | reverse complement strand
TCGATTACCGGCGCGGGTGACCCGGGGGCCGCTCCTGCTCGTAAAGCCGAGAAGACAAATTTCCGCTTATGGCACGAAGCAGACTTTATTGATGGGGCAGAGCGCGTCTGCTCTGCCCCATGTTTCAGACGTCGACCCCTTCGGAAATAGCGAGGGCGTCGTCCACTTCGATTCCCAGGTATCTGACGGTGCTCTCGATCTTTGTGTGTCCAAGCAGGAGCTGCACCGCACGGAGATTGCCGGTCCTTCGGTAGATCAAAGTCGCCTTAGTGCGACGCAATGAGTGCGTTCCGAAGAGCGAAGGATCAAGTCCGATGCTGCTGGTCCAGTCCGAAACCAGTCGCGCGTATTGGCGGGTAGTGAGAGATCGCTGATTTGAGCGTCCTGGGAATAGAAACTCTCCGTGGCCCTTGGATCTCTCTGCGAAATAGTCATCAACGGCTTGGCGCGTCTGTTCGGTGAGCTCGAAACGCACAGGCCGGCCGGTCTTCTTCTGGCGAACCGTTGCGCGTTCCATTGCGTAACCATGAGGTGCAACGTCTTCCACCTTCAGGTTTACCAGATCGCAACCCCGTAACTTGCTATCGATCGCGAGATTGAAGAGAGCCAAATCTCTCCTTCGGTTAGAAAGCTGAAGTCGCGTCCGAATGGCCCACACGTGTTTGGGCTGGAGGGGCGGCTTTTGGCCGACTAGCTTGCCCTTGTTCCAAGGTTGGCAAGACAGAGAACAAGCGCTTTTTCCGGTGATTTGCATGGTCAATCTCCTCTCATGAGAGGAGAAAATCCTGCTCCACGCGGCTCAACTCGTCCGCTTCTGGTCAAAAGCCGACCTAAAGCTCGACGTCGTCCGAGGAGGTCCGCTTCGTGCCACTAGCGGACATGAGAGGCGGCACCCGTGAGGACTTAGCCGCACGTCTGAGAAATATAAAAGGGCAACCACGGCCCCCGCTCGCGGCGTCTTATGCGTGCAGCCCGTAGTAAATAAGGTTTGGCTTGTCCGAGCATTGCCTTGCTTTATCGGTCGCATAGGGCCACTTAAGCAGGGGGCTGGCACTCTTCTTCTACGAGTGCCAAAAGCCCGCTCGAACTCCGCTCGCACAAACCTTGAGAGTGACCCCCATGAAATTCAGGCCTCTACATGACCGCGTCGTCATTCGCCGCCTTGAAGGCGAAGAGAAGAGTAAGGGCGGGATCATCATTCCCGACACCGCGAAGGAAAAGCCGCAGGAAGGCGAAGTGGTCGCCGTTGGTCCTGGGGGGCGCGATGAATCTGGCAAGCTCATCCCAATCGATCTCAAGGCAGGCGACCGAGTATTGTTCGGCAAGTGGTCAGGAACAGAAGTGAAGATCGATGGCGAAGAACTCATCATCATGAAGGAATCCGACGTCATGGGGGTGCTCGAAGGCACCAAGGCCAGCAGGAAGGTCGCTTAGGCTCCCCGTAGCCTTCCATCAGTTCAATTTAGGAGAACCAAAATGGCTGCCAAGGACGTCAGATTTTCCACCGACGCGCGCGACAAGATGCTTCGCGGTGTCGATATTCTGGCCAACGCTGTCAGGGTGACACTTGGGCCCAAAGGTCGCAATGTCGTTCTCGACAAGAGCTACGGAGCACCGCGCATTACGAAGGACGGCGTCACCGTCGCCAAGGAGATCGAACTCGAGGACAAGTTCGAGAATATGGGCGTGCAGATGGTGCGCGAAGTGGCGTCAAAAACCAACGAGATGGCTGGTGACGGCACCACGACCGCGACAATACTAGCCCAGGCGATTGTCAAGGAAGGGGTCAAGCTGGTGGCGGCCGGTATGAATCCGATGGACTTGAAGCGCGGCATTGATCTGGCCGTAGCCGAGGTCGTTAAGGACATTGCGCAGCAGGCCAAGAAGGTCAAGTCGTCGGATGAGATTGCCCAGGTCGGTACGGTTGCGGCGAATGGCGAGAAGGCCATCGGCGACATGATCGCCAAGGCCATGCAGAAGGTCGGCAACGAGGGCGTGATCACGGTGGAGGAGGCGAAGGGCCTCGAGAGCGAACTCGAAGTGGTCGAGGGCATGCAGTTCGACCGCGGCTATATCTCGCCCTACTTCATCACCAATGCAGACAAGATGATGACCGAGCTCGAGAGCCCCTACATTTTTATCTACGAGAAGAAACTCTCGAACATGCAATCGCTGCTACCACTGCTTGAGGCAGTCGTCCAAGCAGGCAAGCCGCTCTTGGTCATTGCCGAGGACGTCGAGGGTGAGGCGCTTGCGACACTCGTGGTCAATAAGCTGCGGGGCGGCTTGAAGGTCGCGGCCGTTAAGGCGCCCGGATTTGGCGACCGGCGCAAGGCGATGCTGCAGGATATTGCCGTGCTCACTGGAGGTGAGCTCATCTCCGAGGATCTCGGCATCAAGCTCGAGAACGTGACCTTGCAGATGCTGGGACGCACGAAGCGCGTGACCATAACCAAGGATGACACCACTATTATCCACGGCGCGGGTAAAAAGACTGACATCGAAGCTCGTATTGCTCAGATCAAGCAGCAGATTGAGGACACCACGTCCGACTACGACAAGGAGAAGCTGCAGGAGCGACTGGCCAAGCTCGCTGGCGGCGTCGCCGTGATCAAGGTCGGGGGTTCAAGTGAGATCGAGGTGAAGGAGAGGAAAGACCGCGTCGACGATGCGCTGAACGCGACCCGCGCAGCGGTCGAGGAGGGCATCGTGCCTGGCGGAGGCGTGGCGCTGCTGTGGGCCTCGCGGTCAATCAGGGTCAAGGGCGCCAATGACGACCAGGAGGCGGGCATCAACATCGTCCGCCGGGCATTACAGGCGCCGATTCGGCAGATCGCGGAGAACGCGGGCGTCGAGGGCTCAATCGTGGTCGGCAAGGTGACCGACCAGAAGTCATCCACCTTCGGCTATGACGCCCAGACGGACGAATACGGCGACCTGATCAAGAAAGGCATCATCGACCCGGCCAAGGTTGTGAGGGTTGCCTTACAGGATGCCAGTTCAGTCGCTGGCCTCCTGGTGACAACGGAAGCGATGATTGCCGAAATGCCAAAGAAGGATTCAGGCGCTCCGGCAATGCCGGGCGGTGGTATGGGCGGCATGGATTACTAAGCTCCGGAAAGAAGGCCAAACCCATGAACCTGATTCAATCAATTTGTTGCTTCTTTTCCAGCCGATGTGCCAGCGGAGTTGAGCCGAAGAAGTCGGATCGGGACGGCTCCGTTGAGACCTCCGATGTGGGCAACGCTCCGCCACCACCTCGTCCCGCAACTCCCGAAGTCTCTTCGGGGGATCCGGCGTTGAACGCGCGTTGAGGCCTCGCGACTTGGGCCTAGGCCACCTGGCCTATCTGGCAACCCATTCCAGATGGGCAGCGGTGGGTCTGTGTCGGTGGTGTTAGCTGGCAGAAGGCATGGAGCCTCAGCGGGGCGCGCTCGAGAGGACCAAAGAAGCTACGGCGCCGCGCGTAGATAAGCGATGTAAGGTGGCCGAGATGCCTCTCACGCGCCTCAAGAACGAGTACCTGGAACAGGACGGCGTTCGGTTCCAGATGGAGGATGCGGAAGGTAGCACTGTGGCGTGCAGCGTGAGCCATAAGGCGCTGCGAGATCATGCCGAGCGCGTTCATCTTTCCGGCACAGATGCGGCTGTTTTCGAGGCATATCGTGAACTGATTGAGCAGGCTGCGAGTGATGCTCACGACGCCGAAGGCCCGTTCGATGATAATGGCCGAGTTCTCGTCACCTCCGAGGCTCTCGCGCGGGTGATGCGCAGCGCTTAGTTTCCTGACTTTCGTCTTGCATTTCCGGTTGGACGACTCGTGCCCGTTGGCCCTTTGGAGCGAAAAGTTAGGTCGCGGGCCGAAGCTCCATCAGCTTCGAGGCGTTGGCGCGAACGTCCGCCTTGGGTCGATACTGTCGATAAAGTCAGTTGCGTAAGCGGCTTGGTCCCCCTCGCTGCTGCCAGGCTGAGCTGGTTCTTGCCTTCATCCGCACTCCAACTGGGGTGGCGCACTCGACACCGATGCTACGGGA
>NZ_JBPPND010000089.1:0-4087 GCF_051306395.1 Methyloceanibacter sp. | reverse complement strand
GGCTTCGTCGACGTCCAGATCGGCCCGCCCGTCGACACCTTCAAGGGCGCTAGCGGTGAGCATAAGGCACGACTCTTCGCAGTTTACGGATATGCCTTTTTGGCGCGAAAACCGAGTTGACGCAGTGGCGGAAACAAGCGGGCTACCGCCCGCACAAAGAACTCGCGGCTGTATGCCGGAACCGGCGGACACGCCCTACCATCAGAACGAGCCGCCGCGCATCCGGCCGGCAAGCCCGTCTCAATCGCGAGCACGGCAAGGCGCGGCTTTCACCTAGAGCGGTTTCCGCCTACTTTGAATCGGAGAATTTCAAAAAAGGTTCTCCCAGGCTGGCAAATGAGATTCTGTGTGCTCCGATGGCAACGACGGAGGCATGAGTGGCGAAGAGATACTCGATAGACCTGAGGGCACGGGCGGTGGCGCTGGTCGAAGACGGCGAGAGCAGGCGGGAAGCCGCCCGCGTGCTCGGTCTCGGCGCCTCGACAGCGATCCGGTGGATCGAGCGCTGGACGACGACCGGCAGCGTGGCGGCATTGCCCGGCACCGGCCACAGCCGCTCACCGCTCGAGGCGTATCGCCAATGGCTGCTTGATCTAGTGGCAGCGGAGCCCGACTTGACGCTTGAAGAGATTCGCGCGCGGCTCAAATCGGAGAAGCGGCTGAAAACCGGGACGACCTCGGTGTGGCGCTTCTACGAGCGCCACGACATCACGTTTAAAAAAAACTCTGCACGCCGCTGAACAGGATCGCCCCGATGTCGCTGCCGCTCGTGCCGAGCTGAAGGCCGAGCAATCCGAGCTTGATGCGCCGCGCCTCGTGTTCATCGACGAGACGGCGGTCACGACCAAGATGGTCCGCCATCGTGGCCGCTCACCGCGTGGCGAGCGTCTTGTTGCCAGCGTGCCGCACGGCCATTGGAAGACGCTGACGCTGGTTGCCGCGCTGCGCATCAATGGCCTGACCGCGCCGTATGTCATTGACGGCGCGATGGATGGGCCGTCGTTCCTCGCTTATGTTGAGCAGGTCCTCGCGCCGACGCTGCGCAAACGCGACATCGTCTTCATGGACAATCTGCGCACCCACAAGATCGACGGCGTTCGCCAGGCGATCGAAGCTGTTGGCGCCAAGGTGCGCTATCTGCCGGCCTATTCACCCGACCTCAATCCGATCGAAATGGCATTCTCGAAGCTCAAGACCGCTCTGCGCAAGGGCGCAGCACGCACCGTAAAGGCGCTGATGAAGCTGATCGGCAAGCTTCTCAAAACCTTTGCACCCAAGCAGTGCGCAAACTACTTTCGACATGCCGGATACGCGGCGTGATCCATATCAAACGGAAACTGCTCTAGCCCATCTTATTCATCGTAGCAGCGCGATTCGATCGGCCAGTTCGTGATGCCGGGTTGGGCCACGAGGCATCGCCCGTGCGGTTTTGGACGACACGGGTCGAGTGTGTTGGAGTTTGTTGGTTGGGAGGTTGCGAGAGGGGGCTTGGGCGCGGCGCGGGAGCCGCGTCGGCTATGGCCCTGCGGCGCACAGGCGTCCGGCGATGGCGCGCAAGACGGCGGCGTTGGGACAGGCCGAGGGCAGGTGGATGCGAATGCGGGCGAGGCCTTCGATGACGCGGGCGGCGATCTTGATCAGATGCAGGCGCAAGGTGGCGAACTCGGCGCTGGCGAGAGCCGACCGCTTGGGGGCGGCCTGGCGAATGGCGAGCAAGAGCCAGTAGGCGGCGGTGTGGAGGATGAGGCGGAACTGGTTGGCCTCAGGCTTGCGGCATGAGGTTCGGTCGGAGGCGAGTTGGCTCTTGTGCCACTTGATGAAGTTCTCGCTGGTGCCGCGCGCGCAGTAGGTCGTCTCGTAGAGCTGCTTGGCGTCGAGCTCGAGCGAGGACACGACGTAGCGCACATCGACGCCGTTGGCCGTGGCCTCGATGCGGGCGACAAAGCGGCGCGGCCTGTCCCAGCCCTTGGCGGCATAGTCGAAGCTCATGAAGCGGCGCAGCTTGTCGTCGCCCGAGCGGGAGCGCGCGCAGGTCAGCGCCTGGGCCTGCCGATCGGTCAGGGCCTTCAGCACCGCATTGCTGGCGAAGCCCAGAACATAGTCAACACCGGGGGTTTTCTCGCACCACGCCATCGCCTCGACCCGGCCGTAGTGCGAATCGCCGCGCACCACGATGTGGGTCCTCGGCCAGTGCCGGCGGATGCGCTTGACCACGTGCTTGAGCACACAGCGCACCTCCACACCCGACGGCGTCTTGCCTGACCGCAGGATCATCGCCACCGGCTTGCCGCTGTTGCCCTCGTAGATGTGGATCGGCAGAAAGCAGCGCTCGTCGTAGTAGGCGTTGAACAGCGACAGCTGCTGATGGCCGTGCACCGTGTCGCAGGTGTCGTCGATGTCCAGCACGATCGACGCCGGCGGCCGACGATAGCTCTCGCAGAACAGGTCCACCATCGCCGCCATCAGGCGGGCCAGCTCGATCTTCGACGGCGCGTTCTCCAGCCGCGACATCGTCGGCTGCGAGCACAGCGGCTGGCCGCTCTCCGGCAGCCGACCCACAGCCATCTTGAACACAGGGTCGTGCCGCAGCGCGTCACAGTCGTCGGCGTCCTCGTAGCCCGCCGCGATCGCAAACATGCGCAGCCGAAGCATCTCCTCGAGCGTGTGCTCGATCAGATCGGGATCGCGCTTGTCGCGCAGGCAACCCGCCAGCCGCGACGCCAGCCCAAGCTTCCGCTCCGCCACGCGCAGCAATAGCACCCCGGCATCCGACGACAGACGTCCGCCGTCGAACGCAACGCTCACCTTCTTGCGCCCAACAGATGGAAGATCGAAGGGAAGTACAGTATCGTAGCTCATGACGGGTGTGGCGCTCCTCGATCGATCGATGGTTTGGCGTCGTAACCAGAATCTTCAATCAAATCGCGGCTTCGCGCTACATCCGTCGCCTTTACGATGAATAAGATGGGCTAGCGAAAGTCGCGCAATTGTCCGAATTGCCAATCGGAGCGGCGCGACCAGCCGAAACCCGGCAGGGTCCGCTCCCGAACTGAACTTTCCGAGGGACCCAGTGAGGCTTCGTCGCTGGTTCCGCCACGCCGGCCGAACCCGCTCAAATCCTTGAAATAGCGCTCGAATCCGGGGGTGCGGCTTTTGATCCTCAGGCTGGCCGCGCTCTGTCATCAGAGTGTCACGTAACCGTCATAGGACAGTGACGTGCGCCTCCTAGTGGAGTGACGCTTCGAATTCAACAAGAGGATTTCCCATGAACATTGCTAGGATTGCATTGGCGACAGCCGCAATCGCTTTCTCTTCGACGGCCGCCCACGCCATCGACATCTCGGGCGCCGGCGCCACTTTCCCCTATCCGATCTATGCCAAGTGGGCTGATGCCTACAAGAAGGAGACCGGCAACGGGCTCAACTACCAGTCGATCGGGTCGGGCGGCGGCATCAAGCAGATCAAGGCCAAGACCGTGGCCTTCGGCGCTTCCGATGCGCCGCTGCCGGGCAAGGAGCTGGAGGAGTCCGGCCTGGCGCAGTTTCCGATGGTGATGGGCGCCATCGTGCCGGTGGTGAACCTCGAAGGCGTAAAGCCGGGCGAGCTCACGCTGGACGGCCCGACGATTGCCAAGATCTACATGGGCGGGATCAAGAGCTGGGACGATCCTGCCATTGCCAAGCTCAACCCGAACACCAAGCTGCCCAAGCAGGCGATCGTGCCGGTGCGCCGGTCCGACGGCTCGGGCACGACCTACAACTTCGCTTACTACTTGGCCGACATCAGCCCTGAGTGGAAAGCCAAGGTCGGTGTGAACACCGCGCTGCAATGGCCGGTCGGCATCGGCGCCAAGGGCAACGAAGGCGTTGCCAACAACGTCGCGCAGACCAAGGGCTCGATCGGCTATGTCGAATTCGCCTACGCCAAGCAGAACAAGCTCACCCACACCAACATGATCAACAAGGCGGGCAAGACGGTGGCGCCGAGTTCTGCCACCTTCCAGGCTGCGGCCGCCAATGCCGACTGGAAGTCGCAGCCTGGCTACGGCGTCATCCTGGCCAACCAGCCCGGCGACCAGTCTTGGCCG
>NZ_JBPPND010000088.1:0-2161 GCF_051306395.1 Methyloceanibacter sp. | reverse complement strand
CACGATGAAGGAGATCAGCGTGACCACGGAGCCGAGCAGGGCGATGCCGATATCCAGCGTGGCGTTGACGAACAGTCTGATGTCCTCGGCGATGCGTTGATCGGGGTTGTCGGCCGAATCGCCCTTGAGCCGCATGCGGTAATGGGTGCCGTCCGCCAGCCAGCGCCCGAGATAGGCCTCCGTCAGCCAGCCGCGCCAGCGGATCTGGAGCCATTGCTGCAGATAGAGCTGATAGACCGCCGTGACGATGAAGAACACGGCCAGCACCGTGAACACGCCGAACTGGTAGAGGAACACCTCCCAGTTCTTGTCCTGGAGCGCCGTGTAGAACGTGTTGTACCAGGCGTTGAAGCGGACGTTCAGCCAGACCTGGAAGAGCTGGAGCGCGATGACCACGAGCAACAGCCCGCGCCCCCATAGGCGGTCGCTGCCGCGGAAATAGGGGAAGGCGATGCGGGCGAACTCTTTGGCCGTGTCGCGGAATTTCGCCATTCTCGGGGGAGGACCTCAATCAGCCGTAGGCGGCGACGATAGAGCCAAAGTCTGAGCTTAGGAAAATTACGATTGTGTAAGCCGGTCTGGCAGGCTCCAGGAAACGGCGCAAACAAAAGGGGCGGCCAATGGCCGCCCCTTCCGCAAGTGATGAGCTAAGACAAGCCTACATCATGTCCATGCCGCCCATGCCGCCCGGAGGCATTCCCGGCATGCCGGCGTCGTCCTTCTTCGGCGACTCGGCCACGCCCGCCTCGGTGGTGACCAGCAGGCCGGCGACCGACGCCGCATCCTGAAGGGCGGTGCGCACGACCTTGGCTGGGTCGATGATGCCCTTCTGGATGAGGTCCACATAGGTGTCGTTCTGTGCGTCGTAGCCGAAGGACGGAGACTTCTGCTCCAGCACCTTGCCGACCACGATGGAGCCTTCGACCCCGGCGTTCTCGGCGATCTGGCGGATCGGCGCCTGGAGCGCGCGGCGCACGATATTGATGCCGGCCTCCTGGTCGTCGTTGTCACCCTTTGTCTTGATGCCCTTGGAGGCGTGCAGCAGGGCTACGCCGCCGCCCGGAACGATGCCTTCCTCGACGGCCGCGCGGGTCGCGTTCAGAGCGTCGTCCACGCGATCCTTCTTCTCCTTCACCTCGACCTCGGTGGCGCCGCCGACCTTGATCACGGCAACACCGCCGGCGAGCTTCGCCAGCCGCTCTTGCAGCTTCTCGCGGTCATAGTCGGAGGAGGTGTCTTCGATCTGCTGCTTGATCTGACCGACGCGCGCCTCGATGTCGTCCTTCTTGCCGCCGCCGCGGACGATCGTCGTGTCGTCCTTGGTGATGGTGACGCGCTTGGCCTTGCCGAGCATCTGCACCGTGACGTTCTCGAGCTTGATGCCGAGATCCTCGGAGATCATCTCGCCACCGGTCAGGACTGCGATGTCCTGAAGCATGGCCTTGCGGCGATCGCCAAACCCAGGGGCCTTGACTGCCGCGACCTTCAGGCCGCCCCGCAGCTTATTGACCACGAGCGTGGCCAGCGCCTCGCCCTCGACGTCCTCGGCGATGATGAGCAACGGACGGCCGGACTGCACCACGGATTCAAGTAGCGGCAGCATGGCCTGAAGGCCCGACAGCTTCTTTTCGTAGATGAGGATGTAGGGGTTATCGAGCTCGGTGATCATCTTCTCGGCGTTGGTAATGAAGTAGGGCGAGATGTAGCCGCGGTCGAACTGCATGCCCTCGACCACTTCGAGCTCGCTATCGAGGCTCTTGGCTTCCTCGACGGTAATCACGCCCTCATTGCCGACCTTCTTCATGGCCTGGGCGATCATGTCGCCGATGGTCTTCTCGCCGTTGGCCGAAATGGTGCCGACCTGGGCGATTTCGGCGGAGCCGCTAACCTCCTTCGACTGCTTGCGGATAGCCTCGACGACCTCGATCACGGCCTTGTCGATGCCGCGCTTCAGGTCCATCGGGTTCATGCCGGCGGCGACGGCCTTCAGGCCCTCGCGCACGATCGCCTGCGCCAGCACGGTCGCGGTCGTGGTGCCGTCGCCCGCGGTCTCGTTGGTCTTCTGGGCGACCTCTTTCAGCATCTGCGCGCCCATGTTCTCGAACTTGTCCTCAAGCTCGATCTCCTTGGCCACGGTGACGCCGTCCTTGGTCGAGCGCGG
>NZ_JBPPND010000087.1:0-2046 GCF_051306395.1 Methyloceanibacter sp. | reverse complement strand
TCGCGGGCGCGCCTTACGAGACCTATCAGACTTCGGCGCGGATCGTAGCGAGCTATCGAGGCTTTGTGCTGACCGGCGCCGTATCAAAGACCGGCGACGAGGCGAATATTCAAAAGCCGTTCGGCTACAGCACATCGTACACGGCGTTGGTTGTGACCAATTTTCATCAGGCCGATGTGCAAGCCTATCTCCTCAGGCTTTCTTACGATTTGGAGAGGCTCGGCTTCGAAGGGGTAAGGTTCGAGGTCGCATGGGGCAAGGGCAGCGGTACGCCGGATCTGGCCACCAACGGAGGCTTCGCCGACCAGGAGGAGCTCGATCTCCGCTTCGTCTACGAGCCCCATCGCGGCAAGCTCCAGGGGCTTCGCGTGGAGCTCGAATACATCGACTGGCAGGTCTTCGACAATCCGACCCTTCCCAGTGACGACCTCGACCAGTTCCGGGCGATCGTGAACTACGCCGTGCCGCTGCTCTAGTCTCCTTACCACCCACCTTGGAACACGAGACCGACATCGCCGGGGCCTCTCTGCACAACCTCGGCATTCGTCGCGCGTCCGAATTGGAAGACGCCAAGGGCATTGTTACGGCCGGCCTGATCGAGCGTGGCCCGGTGCGCATTTCCGTCCTGATAGACGAGGCCGTAATTGCCGGCGCCTTTCTGTTTGACGGCCGCGGCGTTGTTGCGCCCCTTCTGCTTCACCTTCGCGTGGTTCTTGCCCTGGTACTCGTTGACCATGCCGTAGATCTGGAGCCCGCTGCGAATGAGATCGGCGCTGTCGCCGTGGGGCGTGAGCGAGAAGGTGAAGCTGCCGGCGGAGGCCGGCGTGCTTGCGGCGATAACGAGGGCTGTGGCGACAAGGCCGGCCTTGAGTGTGGTCGTGATCATGATGATGTCTCCTTGCATGCGCGTGTGAGGTTAAAGCTTGCGTCCGGTGCCGACATGGCGCGTGCAGTCCGGTGCGCCGTCGTGCCAATGCACGATTAGCGTGGCCGAATAGCCGCCCTGGTCGGATAGGGAGACGACGCCGAGCGATGCGTCCGCGCCGGGGCCGGCTTCGAAGTCGCCGCCTTGCCGTATGCTCGACCGGCCGGCATAGTCGCCTTGCGAGATCTTGAGCTCGTAGGAGCCCCCGACCGGCACGGGCGCATAGACCAGGCCTTCGAGAACGAGACTGCCGCCCTCGCGAACAACGCGAATGTCGCAAGAGGGACCTTGATCATAAGCGCCTTGGGTGTCGCCGCCCGCCGCTGCTCCCCAGGCGAGACCGAGGGGCAGCAGCGCGGCAAGCGATGTCATCAGGATGCGTGACATGGTGTGTCCTTTCTTTCCGGCGCTAGTCTTGGACGATGACCGACACGTTGCCGCGTCCGATCTGGGTGACGTTGGCGTGGTTGCCGCGGCCGGCCTGGATCACGCCGATGGCGTTGCCATTGCCGTCCTGGCTGGTGATCGCCGTGTGGCCGCGGCCGAACTGGGCGATACCGGCGATGTTGCCGCGGCCGTACTGGCTCGCATTGGCGCCGTTCCAGCGGCCGTCCTGGCCGATGACCACGCGGTTGCGCTTGCCGGCTTGCGTGCCGATCGCGTGGTTGCGGGCGCCGTCCTGATAGACGGTCAGGCGGTTCCGCCGGCCGTTCTGGGAACTGCCGAAACTGTTGCCCCAGCCATACTGCTCCAGGGAAAGGTAGGAGCCGGCATGGGCGGGTGCGGCAGCCGTGATGGTGACGGCGGCCGCGCTGACGATGAGAAGGGTCTTGAGGGTCATGGTGCTTACTCCGTTTGGTTGCGGAGCGTCGTCGTCGCGGACGGTGCGCTTCGCTTGCTTCGAGTAAGCCCGTTTTAGAAAAGTCGCTTTGAAGCGGCGCTGAACGCAACATTCAGCCGGAGTTCATCGCCCGGACGCGGGGCGATGCTTCGACAATGCTTGCAATGAGGAGGGGTGGCTGCCGTTCCTGAACACTTATAGAACCATGTGCAATGCCCCGGAGCCGCCGCTCAGGCGACTTTTGGAGGGAATACGAGAGTTGGACGTTGTCGCCTAGTCC
>NZ_JBPPND010000086.1:0-8158 GCF_051306395.1 Methyloceanibacter sp. | reverse complement strand
TTCTTGCAAGCGCGGCATGATCTCGATGAACGAGCAGGGGCGGTGGCGGTTATCCAATTGGAATTTGAGGATGCTGTTCCACGCGTCCTCGCATGCGCCCGGCGATCCCGGCAGCGAGAAGATCAGCGTGCCTTTGGCGAGACCGCCGCAAGCGCGGGATTGCACGGTCGAGGTGCCGACGGTCTGATAGCTCAGCATGTGGAACAGGGTGGAGAAGCCGTCGATCTCCTTGTCGTAGAGCGGCCGCACGGCTTCCGGCGTGACGTCGCGTCCGGTAAAGCCCGTGCCGCCCGTGGTGATGACCACGTCGACTCCTCTGTCCTTGATCCACGCCTTGACCTGTTTGCGGATTTCTTTCTCGTCGTCCGGGGCGACCGCGTGCTCCGCCACCGCGTGGCCGGCGTCCGTGATCATGCTGACGAGCAGCGGGCCGGACTTGTCCGTCTTCGGCGTGTGCGTGTCGGAGATCGTGAGCACGGCGATGCGCACGGGAATGAAGGGGCGGCTCTCGTCGATGCGGGCGGTCATATCTCACTTCTTTCTCTGAGTGTCATGCCCGCGAAAGCGGGCATCCAGTAATCACTGGCCTCCGTTTTGATGCACGGTGATGTTTACGGGGTCGCCCGGTCGAGCCGGGCGACGACGCGGTTAGGTCAAACTCTCTAATCTCTCTTTCAGCATCAGCAAATCGCGCCAGGCATAGCGCTTCTCTTCCGGCTTCCGCAGCAGATAGGCGGGATGCAGCGTCGCCAGGGTGGGAATGTCGCGGTCGCCGCAGCGATAGATCTTCCACTTGCCGCGCGCGCGCATGATGCCGGGCTCGCCGAGGATGGCCTTCGCCGCCGGGGCTCCGAGCACTAACAGCACCTCCGGCGAGAGCAGCTCGATCTGCCGCGACAAAAACGGCGCGCAGGCCTGCATCTCCAGCGCCGTCGGCGTGCGGTTGCCGGGCGGGCGCCAATAGATCGTGTTGGTGATGTAGACTTGCGTTTCGTCGAGCCCGATGGCGGCGAGCATGCGGTCGAGCAGCTTCCCGGCCCGGCCGACGAAAGGCGTGCCTTGCAGATCCTCGTCGCGGCCCGGCGCTTCACCGCTCAGCATGATCTTGGCGGAGGTGCTGCCGCGGGCGAAGCAGGTGTTCTTCGCCGTGCGCTTGAGCGCGCAGCCCTCGAACTGGCCGACCAGCGCCTCGAGCTCGGCCAGGGTCTTCGCCGCCTCGAGCGATGCGGGGGCGGGACGCGAGTCTACGGGGGCGGCGCGGGATTTCACGCGCGGCGCGGGTGCGTCCGCGCGCAGTTCTATGCGAGGCGCGCGGGGCGCACGGTATTCGGCTTGCGGCTCGGCGCTTGGCTCCGGCGCGGCGAAGCGGTCGACCGGCGCCTCCAGAATCGCCTCGTCGGCGCCCATGGCCGCGTACCACTCAAGCAGGTCGGCGGCGGCTTTTGCTTGGCTTCCAGTCATTTGCGATGCCCGTGTTGATCCTCTATTTGTCATTGCCCGGCCCATTCGGGCAATGCGTCGCTGCTGGGCGTCAGCGATTTTAGCACCGATTTGCCGTGGCTGCGGGGCGGGCAGGCATGGCTAAGTCGTTGGAATGAAAGAGGTGAGATGAGCGATCAAGTCGAACGGGAGACCATGGAGTTCGATGTGGTGATCGTCGGCGCAGGGCCCGCAGGCCTCGCGGCCGCCATCAGGTTGAAGCAGCTCGCCGCCGAGAAGGACAAGGAGGTCTCCGTCGTCGTCTTGGAGAAGGGCTCCGAGGTCGGCGCCCACATTCTCTCCGGCGCGGTGATCGATCCCGTGGCGCTCGACAAGCTCATTCCCGATTGGCGCGACAAGGATACGCCGCTCAAGACCGAGGTCACCGAGGACCGCTTCTATTATCTGACCTCCGACAGCGGGGGCATCGGCCTCCCCAACCTCTTCATGCCGCCGCTCATGAGCAATCACGGTTGCTATACCGGCAGTCTCGGTAATCTCACCAAATGGCTCGGCGAGCAGGCCGAAGCGCTCGGCGTCGAGGTCTATCCCGGCATCTCCGTGACCGAGGCGATCATCGGTGCGGGAGGCGAGGTCGAGGGCGTCATCACCGGCGACATGGGCGTGGCCCGCGACGGCAGCCACAAGGACAGCTACACGCCCGGCATCGCGCTCACCGGCAAGTACACGCTGCTCGCCGAGGGCGCGCGCGGGTCGCTCACGAAGCAGCTCATCAAGAAATACGACTTGGACCGGGAGAGCGGCACGCAGAAATTCGGCATCGGGCTGAAAGAGCTGTGGGAGATTCCGCCCGAGAAGCACAAGCCGGGGCTGGTCCAGCACACCATGGGCTGGCCGCTCGCGGACGACACCGGCGGCGGCTCCTTCCTCTATCATTTCGGCGACAACCTGGTGTCGGTCGGCTTCGTCGTCCATCTCGACTACGCCAATCCCTATCTCAATCCTTTCAAGGAGTTTCAGCGCTCCAAGCTCCACCCGCGCATCAGAGCGCATCTCGAAGGCGGCAAGCGCATCGCCTATGGCGCTCGCGCGCTGACCGAGGGTGGCTGGCAGGCTATACCGCGGCTCGTGTTCCCTGGCGGCGCGCTGATCGGCTGCTGCGCGGGCTTTATGAATGTGCCGCGCATCAAGGGCTCTCACAACGCCATGCTGTCGGGGATGATGGCGGCGGAAGCGGCCTTCGACGCCGTTCAGGCGGACCGCGCCCGCGACGTGCTCGAAGCCTATCCGGAAGCGCTTCAATCGAGCTCGCTCGCCAAGGAGCTGAAGAAGGTCCGCAACGTGAAACCGCTCTGGTCGCGCTTCGGCACCCGTCTCGGTGTCATGCTGGGCGGTATCGACATGTGGCTGAACACGATTTTCCCGTTCCTCGGCCACACGCTGAAGCACAAGAAGCCCGACTTCGCGAGCCTGGACACGGCGGCCGAATCGAAGCCCATCGAATACCCGAAGCCGGACAACACGCTGTCCTTCGACATCCTCTCCTCGGTGTTCCTGTCGAACACAAATCACGACGAGGACGAGCCGGTGCATCTTGTGCTCGCCGATCTTTCGATCCCCATCGAGCAGAACCTGCCCGAGTATGCCGAGCCGGCCCAGCGCTATTGTCCCGCGGCGGTCTACGAGGTGGTGGAGGAGGGGGGCACGGCGCGCTTCCAGATCAATGCGCAGAACTGCGTCCACTGCAAAACCTGCGACGTGAAGGATCCGGCGCAGAACATCAATTGGGTGCCGCCGGAGGGCGGCGACGGGCCGAACTACGCCAATATGTAGCCGCGCGGACCTGGGGTCATCGCTTCAGTTACGCGCGTTGGGGCCATAAACGCGCCGCGTTTCGCCCGCAAAAAGCTGGTTTGCAGGGTCGGGAAAAGCACTTAACCTTGCTTCGCGGGACCAACAAGCACTGGGGCGGCGGACAGCCGGACCGACAATATGATGAATCCTAATAGGGCACCGCTGCGCAAATGGGCGTGGAGGTCTCTCCTCCTCGTTACGATCCTCGCAGCGCCTGCCGCCTATTCCGAGGTCATTCGTTCAGACGCTGGCAGCCTGGAGACGGGCACGCTTCTCGGCAATTACCTCTCGGGCCGCGTCGCCCGCGGCAGTCACGACACGATCGCCGCCGCCGATTTCTATTCCAAGGCCCTGGCCGGCGATCCTGAGAACGAGGTTATTCTCGAACAGACCTTCTTGCTCGAGACGGCGGCCGCCCATTGGGCTCGTGCCAACGAGCTTGCCGCGGAGCTGGTCAAGGCCGAACCATCTCACCGCATCGCCCAATTCTTGCTTGGTATCGACGCCTTCAAGCAGGGCGACTATGCGAAGGCCGACGAGCATTTCGCCGCGGCGCGTCAAGGTCCCATCGCCGATCTCACCTCGACGCTTGCCCGCGCTTGGGTCCAGGAGGCCGCCGGCAAGCACACAGAGGCGTTTGCCACCCTCGATACCCTGAGCAGCGCCGATTGGGCCCAGTATTATCAGCGCTATCATCGCGCGCTCATCGCCGACGTCGCCGGCCGTCATCAGCTCGCGCGCAAGTCCTACATCCAAGCGTTCAAGCGGAACCCGACCACGCTTCGCGTCGCTGACGCCTTCGCGCGCCATGCCTTGAACGGCAACGACCGCGAGCTCGCTATCGAGACGATCAAGACGCATATCGCCAAGGCGGCGCCGCATCCGCTGTCCGAGGCGCTGCTGGTACAGATCGAGAACGGCGAGACGCCGGACTTCATGGCGGCTACGCCCGCGGACGGTCTCGCCGAGGTGTTCTACGGCATTGGCGATGCGCTCGCCGGCGAAGGCGGCCTCGACATGGGCATCGTCTTCCTTCAGTTCGCGATTCATCTGAAGCCGGACTTCCCATTGGCCTATGTCGCGCTTGCCGAAGCCTACGAGACCGCGAAGAAGTACGACGCCGAGATCGCGGCGTTCGATCACATCCCCGAGTCCTCGCCGCTTTGGGTCAATGTGCAGATCCAGAAGGCCTTCGCGCTAAACTCTCTGGAAAAGGTCGACGAGGCGAAGGCGCTTCTCGAGAAGATCATCGCCGCGGACCCGAAGGACATCAGGCCTCTCGATGCGCTGGGCAATATCCTGCGCGCCCATGAGCGCTACGGCGAGGCGAAGGAATATTATTCCCGTGCGGTGGCGCTCATCGACAAGCCGGCCAAGCAGAACTGGGCGCTCTATTATTCGCGCGGCGTCTGCAATGAGCGGCTGAAGGATTGGCCGGCGGCCGAGGCCGATTTCAAGCTGGCGCTCGAGCTCAATCCCGAGGAGTCGCTCATTCTGAACTACCTCGGCTATTCCTGGGTCGATCAGGGCATGAACCTGAAACAGGCCATGGAATACATCCGTCAGGCCGTGAAGCTGAAGCCGGATGACGGCTACTACGTCGACAGCCTCGGTTGGGCCTATTACCGGCTCGGCAATATGCCGGCGGCGGTCGAGCAACTGGAGCGCGCGGTCGAGCTCAGGCCCGACGATCCGATCATCAACGATCATCTGGGCGACGCTTATTGGCGCGTAGGCCGTACCCTCGAAGCGAAATATCAGTGGGAGCAGGCCCTGTCGCTGGAGCCCGAGCCCGATCAGGAAAAGACTCTGCACGAGAAGATCGCTTCGGGGCTGGAAGAGTCCACCGCGACCAAGGCCGCGGCCGGCACCGGCCAAACGGACCAGAAGACCCCGCGATAGATGCGCTTCGCGACATCGCCTGGGCCAAGCTCAACCTCACGCTAGAGGTCTTGGGCCGGCGGGCCGACGGCTTTCACGAATTGCACAGTCTTGTCGCCTTCGCCGGCGTCGGCGACACCGTCGAGTTCACGCCGCAAGACGGGCTCGATCTTCGCATCGAGGGCCCGTTCGCCACGGCGCTCGACGGGGGCAACCTCATTGTGGTCGCGGCCAAAGCCGCCAAGGCACAAATCCCAGACCTCACGCTCGGACGCTTCCGCTTGGTCAAGACGCTTCCCGTCGCGGCAGGCATCGGCGGCGGGTCGGCGGATGCCGCTGCGGCGTTGCGGCTGATCGTCCGCGCCAACGAAGGGGTGCTGACGGAGGCTGCGGCCGCCGCGCTGGCGCCTGAGATCGGCTCCGACGTGGCCGTGTGCCTTAAGAGCGCGCCGGCGCTCATCACCGGCCGCGGCGAGATCGTGGACCCTGTGCGCGGCTTTCCCCCTTGCGGCGTGGTGCTCGCCAATCCGGGCGTGGGACTTTCAACGGCGGACGTCTATGGCGCGCTTAGTGCCCCGCCGCTCGACGCGGCGCCCGACGGCACGCCGCCTCTCGACTTCGCCGGCGATTTCGACAGGCTCATCGAATATGCGAGCCAACGCGGTAACGACCTTGAACCTGTCGCGGCCCGTCTTGCGCCGGAGGTTGGCCAGGCACTCGCGGCGCTGCGGCGGTTGGATGGCGCGCGGCTGGTGCGCCTGTCTGGCAGCGGCGCCACCTGCTTTGCTGTCTTCGCCACGCCGCGCGCCGCGCTCCGCGCCGCCACGGTCCTGGCCCAAAGCAAGCCCGACTGGTGGATCACCGCGAGCATGCTCGGCGACCCGAAAGCCGGATAAGCTTAGAACGGCCGGTCGACCGAGAACTCGATAGCGTCTTGCAGCGCCGACTTGATGTGGCCGTCGGGGAAGATGGCAAGCGCGTCGCGGGCGATCGCGCCGTAATGGCGGGCACGCTCCATGGTGTCGGCGAGTGCGTTGTGCCGTGCGATCAGGTCGATCGCCTTGGCGAGATCGTCCTCGCCGACTTGGCCTTCTTTCAGCGTGCGCTCCCAGAACGCGCGCTCTTCCTTGTTGCCGCGCCGGTAGCTCAACACGACGGGCAGGGTAATCTTGCCGTCGCGGAAATCGTCGCCGACGCTCTTGCCGAGCGTCCATTGCTCGCCCGAATAATCGAGTGCGTCGTCCACGAGCTGGAAGGCGAGGCCGAGATTGCGGCCATAGGAGCGCAAGGCCGCCGCCTCGGACTTCGGGCGTTCGGCGATCACCGCGCCCACTTCCGACGCCGCCGCGAACAAGGCCGCGGTCTTGGCGTCGATCACCGCGAGATAATCGTCCTCGGTCGTCTCGGTATTGTTGGCGGTGATAAGCTGCATCACCTCGCCCTCGGCGATGATCGCCGCCGCATCCGACAGGATGCGCAAGGCGCCGAGCGAACCGACATCGACCATCATCTTGAAGGCTTGGCCGAGCAGATAGTCGCCGACGAGCACGCTGGCCTCGTTGCCCCACAGAAGTCGCGCCGCGATCTTGCCCCGGCGCAGGCTGCTCTCATCCACCACGTCGTCGTGCAGCAGGGTGGCGGTGTGCATGAATTCCACGGAGGACGCGAGCCGCACATGGCCATCGCCCTCATAGCCGCAGAGCTTGGCGGCGGCGATGGTCAGCATCGGGCGCAGGCGTTTTCCCCCGGAGTCGATCAGGTGCCGCGCGAGCTCGGGAATCAGAGCGACATTGGAGCGGGCCCGGTCCAGGATGATGCGGTTGACATGCGCCATATCTTCCTCGACAAGCGCGACGAGCGGCGCGAGGCTCGCACTCGGATCGCGCGGGCCGGAAAGTTTGACGACAACTCCCAAGGGTCAGTCTCCTAAAGTGCCGGAAGGCTTATAGCCGAGCTATTGTCTTCTGTCCCCCGTGAAGGTCAAGGTGCCGAGGACTGGGAGCCATATTGGGCCATGAAAGAATTGTTGCGCTCGAACGACCCCGTGCTTCTGTCTTTTGTCAGCGCGCTCCTGAACGAGGCCGAGATCGGCTTCATCGTGCTCGACACCAATATGAGCGTGATGGAGGGCTCTATCGGGATCCTGCCAAGACGTGTCCTGGTGGAGGAAGATTGCATCGATGAGGCACGCAACTTGCTCACCGAGGCCGGTGTCGGTCATGACCTTAAAGGCGAAGACAAAGCCTAGCTGCCCGCCCGGCAAAATGGGCGCCACCACCACCGACGACTTCCTCGGCGGTCGTCTGACTGTCCTCCAGCCGAAAACCGGCCATCGTGCCGGCAGCGACGCGGTGTTGCTCGCCGCCGCCGTGGGCGCGCAAGCAGGCGATTCCGTGCTCGATGCCGGTGCCGGCGTCGGCGTCGCGGGGCTCTGCCTCCTGGCGCGGGTTCCAAAGGCCAGCGTGACCGCGGTTGAGATCGATGAGCGGCAATGCGCGCTTGCGGCGGAGAATGCGGCGCGGAATGGCGTGCCGGACCGGTTCGCCGCAATCCGGGCGGATGTCACCGGGCCCGCCAAGGACTTGGCCGCCGCCGGGCTTATCCGAGAAGGCTACGACCAGGTCATGGCCAATCCACCCTTCTATATGGAGGGCGCCGTGCGGGCGGCGCCAAACGCGTCACGGGCCGCCGCGCATGTCATGCCGCGGGGCGAGCTAGGGCGCTGGGTGCGATTTCTCACCACCATGGCCGCGCCGAAGGGCACGTTGACCGTGATCCACCGGGCCGACTGTCTCGGCGGGCTCTTGGATTTGCTCCAGGACCGGTTCGGCGATCTTGCCGTCTTTCCGCTCTTTCCCAAGGCAACGGAGCCTGCGGTCCGCGTCATCGTGCAGGGACATAAAGGCAGCCGCGCCGGCCTACGGCTCCTCTCGGGACTGGTCCTGCATGGACCGGATGGAGCCTATACGGGGCACGCCGAGGC
>NZ_JBPPND010000085.1:0-2827 GCF_051306395.1 Methyloceanibacter sp. | reverse complement strand
AGAGACAGCGCACGATGATCCCACTAGACCTGACCTTTGGAACGAACCCTGTTGATCCCTCGTAGCTTAATCGTTGCCATCGATATGCTTCAGCCAGTCCTTTTCCTTATCGGCTCCAGATCGGCCGAGTTTCAGTTCAATCCAGCTGTCAAGATCGCTCTTGTCGTAATGCCGGCGGCCACCGAGAACGACTGCCGGTAGGCGGCGCACGATTTCGCGGCGAAATACCTCAGGCCCTAGGTCGAGATATCTGCGCGCCGTTTCAGCTCGCATCAAACACGGCCACTGCGGCGCAACTGCCGGAGGCTCCAACTCCTGAGAAGGTGGAGCCATCATGAGCAAGACGCCGAACAAGTTTTCCCCTGAGGTGCGCCAGCGCGCGGTGCGGCTGGTTCTGGATCACGAACACGAGCATCCCTCGCGCTGGGCGGCGATCATCTCGATTGCGGCCAAGATCGGCTGCACGGGACAGACGCTGAACGCGTGGGTGAAGAAGTCGGAGGTGGACGCCGGCAAGCGGGCCGGCGTGCCGACGGACATGGCTGCGAGGCTCAAGGCTCTGGAGCGTGAGAACCGCGAGCTTCGACAGGCCAACGAGATCCTGCGCAAAGCATCTGCTTATTTTGCCCAGGCGGAGCTCGACCGCCGGTTCAGGCCATGATCGCGTTCATCGACGATCACCGCGGGGCGCACGGGGTCGAGCCGATCTGCAAGATGCTGCCGATCGCCCCGTCGACTTACCGCGATCATGTCGCAAAGCGGGCCGATCCCGAGAAACTGTCGCCACGGGCCAAGCGGGATCAGGCCCTGCGGCCCCAGATCGCCCGCGTCTTCGCCGAGAACTTCGAAGCCTACGGCGCGCGCAAGGTCTGGCGGCAGTTGAACCGGGAAGGCATCGCGACCGCACGCTGCACCGTGGAGCGCTTGATGGCCGATCTCGGCCTTCAGGGGGTCGTCCGCGGCAAGCCGATCCGAACGACGGTGCAGGACAAGTCCGCACCTTGCCCGCTCGATCATGTGAACCGCCAGTTCCATGCTCCGGCGCCGAACATGCTGTGGCTCTCGGACTTCACCTATGTCAGCACCTGGTCGGGCTTCGTCTACGTGGCCTTTGTCATCGACGCCTACGCCCGCCGCATCGTCGGCTGGCGGGTGAGCAGGACGGCTCACGCCAGCTTTGTGCTCGACGCCCTGGAGCAGGCCCTGCACGAGCGGCGGCCCGTCCATCGCGGCGGTCTGGTGCACCATTCCGACAGGGGTTCTCAATACGTGAGCATTCGATACACCGAACGCCTCGCCGAAGCGGGCATCGAGCCCTCTGTCGGCAGCGTCGGAGATTCCTACGACAATGCCCTCGCCGAGACGATCAATGGCCTCTACAAGGCCGAGGTCATTCATCGGCGTGGGCCGTGGCGGAGTTTCGAAGCCGTCGAGTTCGCCACGTTGACCTGGGTCGACTGGTTCAACAATCGCCGGCTGCTGGAGCCCATCGGCAACATCCCGCCGGCCGAAGCCGAGGAACGCTATTACGCTATCCTGGAAGAGCCAGCCATGGCAGCGTGACTCAAACCAAACAGCCTCCGGCAAACCCGGGGCGGTTCACAGCTTAAAAATAGAGGTAAAGAGGCATATCTTGTCTCTGGGCACGCAGTTAAGCGCTACTTAAGTTCAACAAAGCGATCAGACGTTGAAGCGGAAGTGGAAAATGTCGCCGTCCTGGGTGACGTAGTCCTTGCCTTCGAGCCGCAGCTTGCCCGCTTCCTTGGCGCCGTTCTCGCCCTTGCAGGCGACGTAATCGACATAAGCGATGGTCTCGGCGCGACTGAAGCCTTTTTCGAAATCGGTGTGGATGACGCCGGCCGCTTCCGGCGCCTTGCCGCCGCGATGCAGGGTCCAGGCATGCGCCTCTTTCGGGCCGACGGTGAAGAACGTCACCAGATCGAGCAGCGAATAGCCCGAGGCGATGACGCGGACGAGACCCGTTTCCTTCAGGCCCAAGGTTTCGAGGAATTCCTGCTTCTCGGCGGGGTCGGCAAGCTGCGCCACCTCCGCCTCGATGGCGGCGGAAATGATCACCCCCGTCGCGCCCTGCTCGCGCGCCAGCTTCTGCACCGTCTCGGTGTGCTTGTTGCCGGTGGCGGCTTCGCTCTCGGCGACGTTGCAGACGAACATCACCGGCTTGGCGGTCAGAAGTTGCATGCGCTTAAGAATTAGCGAATCCTCGGCGTCGAGCTTCACGGCGCGCGCGGGCTTGCCGTCGCGCAGTGCGTTGATGACTGGCTCCATCACGGCAGCTTCGGCCGCCGCATCCTTGTCGCCGCCCTTGGCCTTTTTCTGCTGCGCCGGCAGGCGCTTCTCCAGGCTGTCGAGATCGGCCAGCATCAATTCGGTTTCGATGATCTCCATGTCGCGAATGGGATCGACCGAGCCCGCGACATGGGTGATGTCGTCGTCCTCGAAGCAGCGCAACACATGCGCGATGGCGTCGACTTCGCGGATATGACCGAGGAACTGATTCCCTAAGCCTTCGCCCTTGCTGGCGCCCGCCACCAGCCCGGCGATGTCGACGAATTCAAGCTGGGTTGGGATGATCTTGGCCGAGCCGGCGATAGTGGCCAGCACGTCGAGCCGCTCGTCCGGCACCGCGACGCGGCCGACATTGGGCTCGATGGTGCAGAACGGATAATTGGCCGCCTGCGCCGCCGCCGTCTGCGTGAGCGCGTTGAACAGCGTCGACTTGCCGACATTGGGCAGGCCGACGATACCGCAATTGAAACCCATGAGATCCGTTTACTCTTTGCCGTTGTCTTTACCGGCGGCCTGCCCG
>NZ_JBPPND010000084.1:0-6067 GCF_051306395.1 Methyloceanibacter sp. | reverse complement strand
CGTTCCGGGATTTTCCGCCAACATGATTCTCACCTCGGGGGCCCCAACACCCTGGTCAGACTATACAGGCGGTCAACGCGAAGGGATCATCGGCGGCGCGCTGTTCGAGGATCTGGCCAAGGATAGAGACGAGGCGATTGCAAAGCTCGACGCGGGGGAGATCAAGGTCGGCGCCTGTCACGACTTTGGCTGCATAGGGTCACTGGCCGGCATCTACACGGCATCGATGCCGGTCTTCGTCGTCGAGAACCGCGACTCTGGCGGTGTCGCCTATTGCAATATCTACGAGGGCAAGAACCCTCGCCGTCTGAATTACGGGGTCTACGACGAGGGCGTGCGGGAACGGCTCCTGTTCGTTCAGGAGGAGGTCGTACCCGTTATCGCCGATGCGCTGAGAGGCAATGGGCCGATTCCGCTGAAACCGATAATGCGCCGGGCGCTGGGTATGGGAGACGAGGTGCACTCCCGGAACTCGGCGGCCTCACTTCTTTTTATGCGCGAGCTCGTTCCGAGCTTCCTGTCCCTTGCCGCTTCGGGTGACGAGCGGGTCTCCCGTGCCGTCGAAGCCATGACCGAGGATCACTACTTCTTCTTACGGCTCTCCATGGCGGCCGCGAAGGCAACCGCCGATGCCGCGCGGGACATCGAAGCCTCCAGCGTGCTCACCGCCATGGCTTTCAATTGCCGGGGCTTCGCCATACGGGTCAGCGGCTTGGGCGACACGTGGTTTCGAGGCCCACATGCGCACGTGGAAGCGAAACTGTTCGAAGGGCACACGGAGGACGAGATCAGCTGGATGGGTGGCGAAAGCCCCATCGCCGAGACGATCGGTCTCGGCGGGTTCGCTCAGGCCTGCGCGCCAACCCTTCAGGACTATCAAGGCGGCTCCTACGAGACGATGGTCCAGCGCAACACCGAGCTTTACGCGATCACCGTGGGGGAAAACCCCACCTATCTGAGCCCACCCCTCGGGTTCCGCGGTTCCCCGACCGGAATCGACGTCTTCAAAGTGCTTGAAACCGGAACGCTGCCAGTCCTGGATATTGGCATCGCAGGCCGCGACGGCGGCCAGATCGGCGCCGGCGTCGTGCGGCCGCCACTGGAATGCTTCGAAGCAGCGGCGGAGGCCTATCGACGACGATATAGTGATGACGAATGACACTGAGAAGGGCTGGGCGCCGTTTGCAAAAATCTGATCATAGGACCTTTGAGTTCGGCGACGTTCTTCTCCAGAACGGCGAAGTGCTTCGCGATGCCCGACTTGCCAATGCGACCTACGGCTCGCTGAACAGTGCGGCCGATAATGTCGTGTTGCTGCCGACTTTCTATACGGGCACCCATCGGCGCCACGAACCGGAAGATAACGCGGCGGAGGTCGCCCTGGTGCTGCACGCCGAGTTCCGGGTGGTCGACTCGCCCTGGGGTCATTGCGCAGCTTCCCCCAGAGGATGCCTTTATTCGAAAGGGCCTCGACGAGGCCGCAGCAGAGCTGCTGAGGGCCTAGTATGAAAGCACTCGTCCTGTCGTCCAGCCCGCGCCGCAACGGAAACTCCGCGCTTCTTGCCAAGGCTTGTGCCGAGGGTTTGGCCGAAGCGGGACATGAGGCGGAATTTATTTATGCCGATGACGTCCTGGCCGGCTTCTTGCGGGACTGCCGCCAGTGCCGCAAGCCCGACGGGGAATGCGCCATCGAGGATGGTTTCCGTGATGCCTTCTTCGAGAGCTATCTGCCCGCCGAAGGCTTCATTGCTGCGACACCGATCTATTGGTACGGCAGCTCGGCGCAACTCAAGGCGTTTTTCGACCGGACCTTCTGCTACTACGCCGCCTCATATCCAGGCTCGGACGCGGTCATAGACGGCATGATCGGCAAGCGGGTTGGCTTGCTTGTCAGCTCCGAAGAGACGTTCCCCATGGTTTCCGGCGCGGTGATCTGCCAATTCCAGGAATATTGCCGCTACACGCGCTCAACTTTCGTCGGCGTGGTTCACGGCTACGGCAACGCACGCGGCGACGTTGCGCGCGATCCGGGCGGTCCAATCCAAGCAGCGCGCCGCTTCGGACGTGAGTTCTTTACCAGACATGCAACCGACTACCAGATCGATACGGAGAGGCCCGGGCGGGTCTGGGGCTGACGGCTCACGCCATGCTCAAGACCGCGGTGCCCACAGCAATGAGTCCAATGGAACCCCACTGCAGCCAACTGACCGGTTCGTGAAGGATCAAGCGTGCGAGGATGACTGTGACGACACTGAAGGTGGAGGCGACGACCATGGTGACGTGCGGAGCCGCCGTGGCGGAACCTGCCAGGAACGCGAAGTACCCCAACGTATCGAGGCTGCCTTGCACCCCCACATAAGGCACCCAGCGCCCCGGAATGCGTATTGGCACCCGCTGCGCGAGCAGGATCAGGACGATGAGCGCAAGCCCGGTCCATCGGCCGATCCACACGGTCTGCACCTCGCCGATCATGGGCACGGCGCTTTGGGCCGTAAGAACAAGCGCCACATAGGAGAAGCACGCGCCGAGCGCGATGAGGAGCGTGGTCCGGTCAGCTCGCGCCTTGATCGTATCCTCGCCGGAGACGGCGCTGCGCGCGATGAGAATGCCGCCGGCGATCACCGTGGCCATCGCGCCCCACTGGAGCAGGCTCGGCCGCACGCCCATGGCAACGTTGACCACAAGTACCAAGGCGGGGTGAGCCGCGACGATCGGCGCGACGACGGCGATGGGGCCTCGCGCGAGGCCCCACTAGAGAAGCATGCACCTCGTAGCAACGGCGAGCCCGTGTGCGACCGCCATGGCGCAACCGAACGGCGACCACACCAGCGGGGGATCCGTTGCAATCACCCAGGCGGTGGTCGCCACGGCGCCGACCACAAGCACCCCGCCATAGGCAAGCGGCGCACCCAGGCTTCGCGCGCTGAAGCGAGCCATGAAGTCCGCGACACCGAGTCCCAAGGCGCTCGCCAGTCCAAGCAGAGCCGAAATCATCCGGCAAGCCTTGCGCTCGGCCAGACACGCCGTGCGGTGACGCTTTCAGCCATCCAACGTGTTAACCGCCAACCTCGTCCAATGGACGAGGTGACAATGGGAGGTGTGGGGTGATGCTTCGTTCGTCGTCCAACTTTTCTCGCAACGTCGATTGGAACCTGCTCAAGACCTTTCATGAGATCGTTGAAGCGCGGGGCGTGAGCCGTGCCGGCCGAGCGCTTCGGCGCAAGCAGCCCGCCCTCAGCCTCGCCCTTAAGCGGCTTGAGGACGCGCTCGACGTAAAGCTGTGTCGGCGTGGACCGCGGGGCTTCGAGCTTACCGACGAAGGCATGCTGGTCGCAGAGACATGCGACTCCCTGAACGCCTTGGTCCGCAGCGTGCCCAAGCGGCTCAGCAACATCACCGCAGACCTGCGCGGCAAGATATCGATACAGATCATTTCGAGCCTGGTGTGCGAGCGCTTCGACGCGGCCATATCCCGCTTCCACGATCAGCACCCCAAAGTGGAGATCCTGGTCGACGTGACGACGTGGGATTCGGTGGCGGCAGCGCTTTTGCGCGATGAGATCGACGTGGGCGTCGCGTCGGCGCAGACCCTGCGCTCCGATCTTCACTACGACTTTCTGTTCGACGAGTTGCATGGCGCCTATTGCGGCCGCTCGCATCCCTTGTTCGGCAAAACGGCAGACGACCCCGCGGCCTTGTCGGGACAAGCTTTCGTGCTCACAGGCGCGGATGAGCCCGACATGCTGACGGCCTACCGGACTCAACATGGCTTGGGAATCCAAGTTGCCGGCCTTTCGGAACATCTCGACGAGGCGAAGCGGCTGACCATGTTGGGCATCGGCGTGTGCTTTCTTCCCGAGGCGTTCGCGGCGCCCGAAGTTGCGGCGGGACGCCTTTGGCCTCTTTTGAAAGAAGGCGAACAGCCCACCATGCCCATCTTCGTCATCACGAACCCGCGCGCGCCTCAAAAGCTGGCGCGTCAGCTTCTTCTCACCGAGATCGGATTTCCCCGCGCCGCGAAGTGAAGCGCGTTTCACCATTATTGGGTCATGGAATTTTTAGTCGTTACGTGCGCTGCACCATTGATCGTCTTAATGCTTCCGATTGAGAGAATCGGGCTGTTTTAGCCGTAGCGCGGTCACTACCCTTCCTTAAAACCCACACGCGAGGACAAGACCAATGGCCGGAAAGAAGACGAGCGGAGCCGACAAGGGCCACGCGCATCGCCATGGACATCATGGCGTCAGGCGCCAGGAAACCCACGGCGCCAGGAGCATGGAGAGGCTGGCGGGAATCTCGCAGTCGAAGCAGGACGAAGATGTCCGCCGCTCCCTGGAGCTTGGCCTAGAAGCCTCCGATTCCGTGGTCGACCGCAATATCTCGCTGTTCAGCCGCGCACATCAGCCCGCCTTCGCCGGCATCAACACCTTTATGAAGGCGCCCTATTGCGAGGACATGCGCAGAATCGGCGACTACGAGGCGGCGTTTGTGGGTGCTCCGTTCGATTCAGCGACAACGTACCGGCCGGGCACGCGGTTCGGCCCCCAAGCCGTGCGCCGTATATCGGCACTGTATGACGGCTACTGGTTCGACGGCGGCGTCGACATCTACGAGGAACTCGACCTTTGCGACGCTGGAGACATCTTCGTCATTCCGGGAAATATCGAGAAAACGTTCGATCAAGTCACCAAGGCGATCTCTCACATTTATACGTCGGGCGTGTTCCCGATCATCTGCGGCGGCGATCATAGCCTCGGCTTTCCCAATGTCCGGGGCATCGCGCCGCATATCGACGGCAATGTCGGCATCATCCACATTGATCGACATATCGATATCCAAGACAAGGATATGGATGAACGTATGCATACGACGCCCTGGTTCTGGACCACGCACGAGGGTTCGGTCACGACGCACCGCGATCACAGTCATATGCATGACGTTGGGCTGCCGAACTGCCATCCGAAGAATCTCGTCCAGATCGGCATCGGGGGTTGGTACGGCAACCGTCCCGGTACCGCCATTGCCAAGCGGCGTGGCACGAGCGTACTCACGATGCAGGACATCGAAACGCACGGTCCGCGGAAGGCTGCCGAGATCGCCCTCGAGATGGCTTGGGAGGGCTGCAAGGCCGTCTACCTTTCCTTCGATATCGATTCCATCGATCCAGGGTTCGCGCCGGGCACGGGCTCGCCCGAGCCGGGAGGCCTTCTGCCTCGCGAGGCCCTGGAGATGATCCATACCATCGCTGCCGAAGGGCTTTGCGGCATGGAGGTTGTCGAGGTCTCGCCGCCCTATGACGTCAACGACAATACCGCGCAGCTTGCCTGCCGCGTCATGCTCGACGTCGTCGGAACCCTAATCTCTACCGGGCACCTCGGTCATCGCAACAAGGCCAAGGTGTGATCGCGACCGACCACACGGATGCCAAGCACCAAAGACCGGACGACCTGAATGTCTTTTTCGTACAAGAGGGCGCGAATGCTTTCGATTAGCACAATCATCATGGCCATGAGCGAGGGAGGTTCGAAATGAGGAAGAACTTGCTGCGAGTGACAGTATTTGCACTCGGCCTAGCTCCCACCGCCGCGCTCGCGCATGTCGGCGTCGGGCAGGCGAGTGGCATTATGCATGGCTTCATGCATCCACTGGGAGGCGTGGACCACTTGCTCGCCATGATCCTGGCCGGCGTTTTCGCTTTCCAACTTGGGCGCAAGGCGCTGGTGCTGCTGCCGCTGTCCTTCGTTGGGCTCATTGCGCTCGGCGGATTGGCCGGCGTTGCCGGCATGCCGCTACCGTTCGTTGAGCTCGGCATCGCATTGTCGGTCGTCGTGCTCGGCCTCGCGGTGGCTTTCGGCGTCAATGCGCCGCTGGCCCTCGCCGTAGCCCTCGTGGGAGCGTTTGCGGTCTTCCACGGCCACACTCATGGCGCCGAAATGCCTATGGGCGTTTCGGGGATCACCTATGGTGTAGGATTCATCCTGGCTACGGCCCTGCTTCACGTCATCGGAATTGGCGTCGGCGTTCTGGTCGGCACGCTGGGCGACAGCTACGGCAAGAGCCTCTACCG
>NZ_JBPPND010000083.1:0-13888 GCF_051306395.1 Methyloceanibacter sp. | reverse complement strand
CTGATGGATGCGGCCTATGATGACCAAGTTTATGTCGACGACCGCACCATCGACAGCCACATCAAGCGGTTGCGCAAGAAGTTCAAGGCCGTCGACCAGAGCTTCGACGTGATCGAGACGCTTTATGGCGTGGGCTACCGGTTCAAAGAATAGCGGGCGAGACCGATGACTGCCGAGACCGAAGGGTCCTGGCAGCGGGTCGACGCATCGTTCAAGGAGCGCTTCCGCCGCGGCGCGCGTGCCGTCTTGAATTGGGTCAAGCGCGTGCCCGGCTGGATCAGCGAGCACCGGCCCTTCCGTCACGGCTTCTCCAGCCTGACGCGCCGCATCGTCGTGCTCAATCTGATCGGGCTGGCGATCCTCGTCTCCGGCATTCTCTATCTCAACCAGTTCCGCGCCGGGCTGATCGACGCCAAGGTGCAGAGCCTGCTGACCCAGGGCGAGATCATCGCCCGCGCCATCGCGGCGTCGGCCGGCGTTGACAACGGCGAGACCCAGATCGACCCGGAGACGCTCCTGGAGAAGGAGCTCGGACAAGCCGGGCCCGGCGGCGCCGACGACGCATTCTCGAACGCGCTCGGTTTCACCATCGATCCGGAACGCGCCGCGCCGATCCTGCGCCCCCTCGTCAAGCCCACGGGAAGCCGCGCGCGCATCTACAACCGCGACGGCACGCTGATCCTCGATTCCGATACGTTCTATTCGCGCGGCGAGGTGCTGCGCTACGACCTGCCGCCGCCCGAAACCTCCGAGCCCGACGCGCTTACGACGTTCTGGGATGCGGTGACCAACCAGCTCCAGCCTTCGGGGCTCCCGGTCTATACCGAGATCGGCGGCGCCAACGGCAAGGCCTATCCGGAAGTGGCGACGGCGCTTACTGGGACCTCCGTGCCCATCGTGCGCAAGAACGACAAGGGCGAGATCGTGGTGTCCGTGGCGGTGCCCGTGCAGCGCATGCGCGCCGTGCTCGGCGTGCTCCTGCTGTCGACGCGTGGCGGCGACATCGACGACATCGTCTCGGCGGAGCGCATGAGCATCTTCCGCGTGTCGGCGTTCGCGGCGGCGGTGACCGTCGTGTTGTCACTCATCCTCGCCAACACCATCGCCGGCCCCATGCAGCGGCTTGCCGCGGCCGCCGAGCGCGTGCGCCATAGTGTGAAGGCCCGCGCCGAGATCCCCGACTTTACCGACCGCTCGGACGAGATCGGCCATCTGTCCGGCGCGCTGCGCGACATGACGGGCGCGCTCTATCGCCGGATCGACGCGATCGAAAGCTTCGCCGCCGACGTGGCGCATGAGCTCAAGAACCCGCTCACCTCGTTGCGCAGCGCCACCGAGACCCTGCCGCTCGCCAAGACCGAGGAGTCCCGCGAGCGCTTGATGGAGATCATCCAGCACGACGTGCGACGGCTCGACCGGCTGATCAGCGACATCTCCGACGCCTCGCGGCTCGACGCGGAGCTGGCCCGCGAGGATGCTGAGCTTGTGAGCATGGACGAGATGCTGCGCGCGACCGTGTCGCTATTCAACGACATCCATCGCGACGACATCCCGGAAGTGGTGCTCGACATCGCCTATGCGCCGGGCGCGCATCCTTATCGCGTCAACGGCCATGACAGCCGTCTGCATCAGGTGATGGTCAACCTGCTCGAGAACGCCATCTCCTTCTCGCCGCCGGACGGACGCGTCACCGTCGCCGCGCGGCGCATCGGCAACGAGATCCAAATCGCGATCGAGGACGAAGGGCCCGGCATCCCCGAGGAGAATCTGGAGCGCGTCTTCGAGCGCTTCTACACCGACCGGCCGCAGGAAAACTTCGGACAGAACTCCGGGCTCGGCCTCAACATCTCGCGGCAGATCGTGGTGGCGCATGGCGGCCGTCTCTATGCGGAGAACAGGCCCGCCCGCGACGCGAGCGCGAAGAGCGGCGGGGCGCGCTTCGTCATCTGCCTGCCGGCGGCGTAGGGGTTGGCGACCGCGATGGTGCGTGCGCTCGTCCACGGCACTTGCGTGGCTCTCGGAGATCGCGCCGCTTTGCTGCGGGGCGCGCCGGGGGCCGGCAAGTCGGACTTGGCGCTCCGTTTCCTGGCACTTCCGAACGAAGGCGAACTGCGCCCTCTCCTCGTCGCCGACGATCAGGTCCAGGTTGATGGGAAGGGCAAGATCTTGACGGTCTCCGCGCCCGCGACGCTTGCCGGATTGATAGAGGTGCGCGGGCTCGGGATCGTCGAGATGCCCTCTATCGCCGCGGCGCGGCTCGTGCTTGTGTGCGACCTGGTCGCGGCCGATCAAGTGCCGCGCATGCCGCCGGACCCTTGGGATCGAATGGCTCTGGCGGGCGTTGACGTGCCGTTGCTGCACCTCTCGCCGTTCGAGGCGTCGGCGCCGTTGAAGTTGAAAATGGCGCTCTTGCGCGCGCCCGAACAATAGGCTTTACCGAGGCGGTTTCGGGCTTGCGCCTGGCCCCGCACCCGACAAAGATAGCGGCCTTTGGCCGGGCGGCATTCATCCAAGAGGTAGCATGATCGGCGTCGTTATCGTGACCCACGGCAATCTCGCACGCGAGTTCCGCGCAGCGCTCGAACATGTGGTCGGGCCGCAGGAGCAGATCGAAACTGTGTCCATCGGTCCTGACGACGATCTCGATGTCCGGCGCGCGGACATGTTGGCGGCGCTCGACACGGTCGATGCCGGCGAAGGTGTCGTCGTACTCACCGACATGTTCGGCGGCTCGCCATCGAATCTTGCGATCTCCGCCATGGAGCGGCCCAACGTGGAGGTGGTCGCTGGCGTCAATCTGCCGATGCTGGTGAAGCTGGCGAGCGTGCGCGGGGAGTGCGGCCTCGACGAGGCGATCACCCAGGCCCAAGAGGCCGGACGCAAATATATCAGCGTCGCGAGTCAGATCCTGGCGGCGAATTGACCGCCGTGACCCCGGCCCGCCATATCTCCGGTGAGCGGGAAAAAGGCGTCTTCTTCGCCGAAGTCATGATCCCCAACAAGAAAGGCCTGCATGCGCGCGCTTCGGCGCAGTTCGTGCGCTGCGCCGGTGAGTTCAAAGCCAATGTGCGCGTGAGCCGCGAAGGGCACACCGTGGGCGGCACCTCGATCATGGGGCTGATGATGCTCGCCGCGGGACAAGGCCACTCGATCCACATCGAGGTGAACGGCGAGGAGGCGAAGCCCGCTATCGAGGCGCTCATCGCGCTGGTCGAAAACGGCTTCGGCGAAGAGGACTGATCGCGCTACTGCTTTCCGGCCCGCTCGGCGTAGGCGTCAACCAACGCACGGATCATGCGCTGGTAAGGCACGCGGGCCTCGCCGGCCTCACGCTTGAAGAACTCGACACTGCGGCGGCTCAGGCTGAGCGTGACTTTCACGTTGTCCTCGCGCAGAACGAGCTCCCCCGGTGAGGGCAGAAAGTCCTCAATCACCTTGAGTTCGCCAATTTCACCTTCGGTGTATTTCCTTGTTCTCGCGCTCATAGACCTTCTTGCCTTTTCGCCAATAGCCCGCACCGAAGATGCGGATTCGCTCGTTGCGCCACGCGAAACGCACGGTGAGAACGCCGTCCTCAACCCAGCCAAAGCAAAAGTAGCGCTTCTCTTCCGCCGTGCTGTGAGAGAGGTCCTCGGCAATAACGCGTCGTTCATCGAGAAAAGCCGACTGCGCGATCTCGAAGGCAACGCCATGCTTTCCTTGGTTGAGCCGGTTCTTGTCCTCGTCCCACTCGAAACTCGGCTCGGTCGCCATAGTATGGTAATCTTACCATATCAATATATGGCTCGGCAACACCTCCTTGCGCCCGGCCCCGCCGCCTCTTGACTCTCCGGGGGGCGGATAAGATATAAGGACTTCTTTATATCTTTATACAACCAAGCGGAGACCGCATGAACTACCACGTCAAGGATATCGGCCTCGCCGATTGGGGCCGCAAGGAAATCGCCATCGCCGAGACCGAGATGCCGGGCCTGATGGCGGTGCGCGAGGAATTCGGCAAGGCGCAGCCGCTGAAGGGCGCCCGTATCGCCGGCTGCCTGCATATGACCATCCAGACCGCCGTCCTGATCGAGAGCTTGCAGGCGCTCGGCGCCGAGGTGCGCTGGGCCTCCTGCAACATTTTCTCCACCCAGGACCACGCCGCCGCCGCGATCGCCGCGGGCGGTACGCCGGTCTTCGCCGTCAAGGGCGAGACGTTGGCGGAGTATTGGGACTACGTGGACCGCATCCTCGAATGGCCCGGCGGCGAGACCGCCAATCTCATTCTCGACGACGGCGGCGACGCCACGATGATCGTGATCCTCGGCGCGCAAGCCGAGCAAGATCCGTCCGTGCTCGCCAAGCCCGGCAACGACGAAGAGACGGCGATGTTCGCCACGATCAAGAAGCGGCTGGAACGCGAGCCCGGCTTCTACTCGAAAGTTAAAAACAATCTGAAGGGCGTGTCGGAGGAGACGACGACCGGCGTGCATCGGCTTTACGAGATGCAGAAGAAGGGCATGCTTCCCTTCCCCGCCATCAACGTCAATGACAGCGTCACCAAGTCCAAGTTCGACAATCTCTATGGCTGCCGCGAGAGCCTGCCCGACGGCATCAAGCGGGCCACCGACGTTATGCTTGCCGGCAAATACGCCGTGGTCGCCGGTTATGGCGACGTGGGCAAGGGGTGCGCCGAGAGCCTGAAGAGCCAGGGCGCGCGCGTGGCGATCACCGAGATCGATCCGATCTGCGCGTTGCAGGCGGCGATGGAAGGCTACGAGGTGATCACCATGGAGGAGGCCGCTCCCAAGGGCGACATCTTCGTCACCGCCACCGGCAACAAGGACGTCATCACCGTCGACCATATGCGTGCCATGCATGACCGTGCCATCGTCTGCAATATCGGGCATTTCGATTCCGAGATTCAGGTGGGCGGCCTAAAGAACTTCAAATGGCACAACGTGAAGCCGCAAGTGGACGAGGTCGAGTTTCCCGACGGCAAGCGCATTCTGCTCTTGGCCGAAGGCCGCCTCGTCAATCTCGGCTGCGCCACGGGCCATCCGAGCTTCGTGATGAGCGCGTCCTTCACCAACCAAGTGTTGGCGCAGATGGAGCTTTGGCAGCATGTCGGCAAATACGAGAACAAGGTCTATGTGCTGCCGAAGCACCTGGACGAGAAGGTCGCGCAGCTTCATCTCGGCCGCCTCGACGCACATCTCACCAAGCTGAGCGACGAGCAGGCCGCCTATATCGGCGTCAAGACCGAAGGCCCATTCAAGCCGGAGCACTACCGCTACTAAGCATGCGGGCGAAGGCCCGAGCTGTCGTCCGCAAACACCGCGGATCACTCGTTCAGCAATTCGCGCTGCGAGCGGACGACATCCTCGGGAGGCGCGCCCGCCTTGTCAGCGGTGCCTTGCGGCTCTCCGGGAAAATCGGTGAACAGCGCGAAGGCGATGAGCCCGAGCGTGACAGCGGCCGCGATTGCAACCACGGTCGTCACGAAGACCCTTGCATGGGAACGCCGGGTAGACCGTTCCTGGTTGAGCGTTGTCATAGCACCTGATTCAACCGAAAGCGCCCATGCAAGTTCCCTCTTATCCCCGGTCTCCAAAACGCACGTAGAATGCCTTCACCTCGTCCAGTTAAGGGGCGCGCTCTAGAGGCGTTCTTGATCGCGGGACGGGGTGCGGCGCCTGCGGGTTTCGTTACGCGACGAAAACCTCCGGGCGGTGCCGGGGCTCCCCCCGGGGCCACTACGAGAGCCCCTGCAAGGAGCTTGCTGGGATTTGGTCTCGCGCGACGCGGGTCAAAGGCCGACAGCGCGTCCGCGCTCAAGTAGGCCGGAGGCCGGTAGCGCAGAGAACAATGAGAAGCGGGGCCCGGACGCCGACCAACGCCGCAAATGAGCATGCGCTTGCCGCGCAGCGTGGCGCATTCTTGATGCGCTACCGCTTCGCTACTTGAGCGCATGTGGCGCGCCGGAAGGCGCTCGCCGCGATTCCCAAAAGGATCGCGGAACCATTTACGGATTTGCGCCTACCCGGCGCGCCACCCCTTCGGGGGCCATTTGGGAGACTAAACCGCGCTCAAGGTGCGCGAAGCAAGGGTGCGCAGCAAGGAGACAAGCCTCGCGCGGGTTTCGCGGCGAGAGGATGATGCATGCCCTTTTTCGGCGTCCGCGATTAGCCAACGCCCGCAGCCTGTGGGCAAGAGTCCACGAAGCGGCTAGTCTAGTTTGTGATTCGCCTTTGCGGTTCGCCAGGGCCAACCGGCTCCAGCGTTCAAGTCTGTGGCAGCGTTCAGCGGCGCGAGGCGAGGCCATAGGCAACGGCGTTGATGCGGCGGCATTCAAGCGGCGGCGTGGAGCGAGGGGGACCATGCGGACCAGCAGAGGCCAGGTGACACCTGATTCAAGGTGGCTCACGGTGCTGTCTCGCGTTCTTGCCTATTCCGTTCCGGCTTGGCTGCTGCCTGTCGATGCAGCGCTGGCGCAAGAGGCCACGAGCGTCGATGCCCAAGCGCTGCTAACGCTCGGCATCAATCTCGGCATCATCGCTTTCGCCATCGGCACGGCCATCGCCTGCATGCGCGCGACAAAGCGCGCGAACGCGCAGGAAGCCAAGGCGGCGAGCGAAGCGGAACGCTATGCCTTGAGCGAGAGCACGCTTGAGACCGTGCTCGCCGCGGAACCGCAGGCACTCCTGACGCTCACTGAGACGGGCGAGCCAGAGCTGCTCGTTTCCAACCTGCCGCTGAGCTTTGGCGTGCCCCGCGAGCCGGAGCGTCTTCTGACCTTCACCGGCTGGCTGGACGAATCTTCATGCGTGGAACTGATTTCCGCCATGCAGGCGCTGGCCGAGCGCGGCGAAGCATTCAACTTGATGCTGCGCACCCAGCGGGAGCGCTATGTGGAAGTCGACGGGCGCACCGCCGGGCGGTCGCTCGTACTGAAAGTGCGCAACATCGCCGGCCAGCGGCTCGAACTGGCCGAGCTCTCGGTCAAGCATAAGGAGCTCGAGGGGCAAGTCGCGGCGTTACGTACACTGCTCGACGAAGCCAAGCGCAACGAGCATGCCCGTGCCGAGATCAAGGCCAGTATCGAGACACATTTCCGCAGCTTCGACCGGCTCGCCACTGCGTTCGCCGTGTTCGACTCCACCCAGCGGCTCGCTCATTACAACCAGGCTTACGTGGATCTATGGCAGCTCGATCCGGACTGGCTCGACACGCATCCGCGCGACGGCGAGATTCTCGACCGCTTGCGCCAAGCGCGGCGGCTCGAGGAACGGGCCGAGTACCGAGCCTGGAAGCAGAGCTGGCTATCCGCCTATGGCACCGGCAAGCAAGTCGAGGACCGCTGGTATCTGCCGGACGGCCGCTCGCTACACGTCATCGCCGACGCCGACGGCGAAGGCGGCGTGACGTACCTCTATGAAAATGTCACCGAGCAGATCGCGCTGGAAAGCCGCTACAATGCGCTCATTCAAGTGCAGCGCGAGACGCTGGACACGCTGCGCGAGGGCGTCGCCGTGTTCGCGCCCAACGGACGGCTCCGCCTTTACAACAGTGCCTTTGCCAGAATTTGGGAGCTGAACCCAAGGCTGCTCGACGCCGAGCCGCATGTGGAAGACGTCATCTCTTGGTGCCGCGCGCTTTACGACGCACCCGAGGAGTGGGAGCGCACCAAAGCCGCGGTCACGGCGATCGTTTCGGAGCGCCGGCCGTATGACAACCAGTTCGACCGGCCCGACGGCGCGGTGCTGGCCTGCGCCGCGCTGCCGCTGCCCGACGGGGGCACGCTGCTCACCTATTCGGACATCACCGACGCCACACGCGCCGAACGCGCGCTGATCGAGAAGAACGAAGCGCTCGAAGCGGCGGACCGCATTAAGAGCGAGTTCGTCTCCCACGTCTCCTACGAGCTTCGGACGCCGCTCAACAGCATGCTGGGCTTTGCGCAGATGCTCGCCGAGCCTGCCTTCGGACCGCTCGGCGACAAGCAGCGCGAATATGTGGACGACATTCTTTCCTCGGGCACGACGCTGCGCGCCATCGTCGACGACATTCTTGATCTCGCTACGATGGACGCGGGCATCCTCGAATTGAAACTTGAGCCTGTCCACGTACGCGAGGCCATCGAGCAGGCGCGCCAGGGCGTCGAGGATCGGCTGAAGCAAAACGATGTGAGGCTCGAAATCGGCATCGCGCCCGGCGTCGACGAGGTGGTGGCCGATGCTAGGCGTCTCACCCAGATCCTTTATAATCTCCTGTCCAACGCCATCGGCTTCTCCGCGCCCGGAGAGTCGATCCGCTTGGCTTGCGACCGGGAAGGCCCCATGATCGCCTTCACCGTGACCGATAAAGGCGTCGGCATTCCGGAGGATTTCCAAGAAACCGTGTTCGACCGTTTCGAAAGCCGCACTCAAGGATCGCGCCACCGCGGCGCCGGGCTCGGGCTCTCCATCGTCAAGAGTCTGGCCGAGCTTCATGGCGGCACGGTCTCCCTCGACAGCACGCCTGGCGAAGGCACGCGGGTCAAGGTGCTGCTGCCGCTTAAGCAGGGCGCGCAACAGCCCGATGTCGACGCGCTGCCCTATCGGGCCAACCGCGCCGGATGAGTAGAAGCTGGCGGCTCGACGGCGTCGATCTCGCCCGGCTCGATCGTCTCGCCAGCCGGATCGCGCTTTCCCTGAAAACAGGCGATGTCCTCGCTCTGAGCGGCCCGCTCGGCGCCGGCAAAACGACGCTGGCACGGGCTTTGGTCGCCCATCTGGACGGCGATACGGAAGTGCCGAGCCCGACCTTCGCGCTGATGCAGCAGTACGAAACACCCCGGCTGACGCTGAGTCACTGTGATTTCTACCGGCTTCAGAACGATGAGCTCGAGGAGCTTGGTCTCGACGATGCGCTCGCCGATGGCGCGCTGCTCATCGAGTGGCCGGAACGTGCCGCCGGCTGGCTGCCTGCGGACCGGCTCGATATCACGCTCGAAGAAACGAGCGATCCCGGCACGCGTAATATCGTATTGACCGGGCACGGCGGTTGGGCTCTTCGTCTTGACCGCTTGCAAGCGCTCGCGGGATTTCTCGATCACACGGCCTATGCCAAGGCGGACGCGCGCTTTCTCCAAGGCGATGCGTCCGCGCGGTCCTACGCCCGGCTGGTGCTGCCGGACAGGCGCGCCATTCTGATGAACGCGCCACGGCAGCCGGATGGCCCGCCTATCCGCGAAGGCAAGCCCTATAGCGCGCTCGTCCATCTGGCCGAGGACGTGACGCCCTTCGTGGCCGTGGCGGACGCCTTGCGCGTGCGCGGCTTCGCGGCGCCAGCGATCGAGGCCTTCGACCTCGAGGACGGCTTCGTCGTTCTGGAGGATTTGGGCGACCGCGTCTTCGGGGCGGAGTTGGAGCGCGGCGGCGACCAGGCCGAGCTGTGGAGCGCGGCGGTGGACGTGCTGCTCGCGCTTGCCGCGGCGCCGCCTTCCGAGACGCTGCCTCTCGCGGGACATCCGGCTTATCGACTGCCCCGGTTCGATGCCGAGGCGATGCTGATCGAG
Organism: Methyloceanibacter sp.; assembly: GCF_051306395.1. Classification (GTDB taxonomy): domain Bacteria; phylum Pseudomonadota; class Alphaproteobacteria; order Rhizobiales; family Methyloligellaceae; genus Methyloceanibacter. The sequence continues at coordinate 4,350 of NZ_JBPPND010000083.1, read as the reverse complement.
GCCTCGCTGATAGTCGAATGGCTGTGGCCCACGGTCCATGGCCGGGAGATCCCTTCGGATTTGCGCGCGGAGTTCGAGGCACTGTGGCGGCCGCATCTCGAAAAGGCGGCAAAGGCCGATCCCGGCTGGGTGCTGCGGGACTATCATTCGCCCAATCTGATGTGGCTGCCCGACCGGGAGGGCGTCCGGAATGTGGGTCTTCTCGACTTCCAAGACGCGCTATCCGGGCCTCTGGCCTATGACCTCGTGTCCCTGCTTCAGGATGCCCGGCTGGAGGTGCCCGAAGCGCTTGAACGGGCCGAACTCGACCGGTACTGTTCGGCCCGAAACGGGCAGGGCGAATCCTTTTCGAGCGATGATTTCCGCACCCTCTACGCCACGCTCGGCGCCCAACGAAACTCGAAGATCCTCGGCATTTTTGCACGATTGGCGAAACGTGACGGAAAGCGCGGCTATCTCGCTCACATGCCTAGGGTCGCGCGCTATCTGGAGCGCGACCTCGCCCATCCGGCGCTCGGCGATTTACGCAACTTCTACGCGCGTGAGTTCCCGGCCGCCGCAGACCTGCCACCCCCCTCGCTGTAGAAGGACGCATCCATGACCACCGCGCGCACGGCGATGGTGCTGGCCGCCGGCTATGGCGAGCGCATGCGCCCTCTCACGGACACGATGCCAAAGCCGCTCGTGCCGCTCGCGGGCCGGGCGCTGCTCGATCATGTGCTGGACCGGCTTGCCGCCGCCGGCGTCGAGACGGCGGTCGTCAACGTGCATTACCTGCCCGAGCAGATCGAAACGCATGTGCAGGCCCGTGCGGGCCGCGCGCCAAAAACGGTGATCTCCGATGAGCGTGAGCTTTTGCTCGACACCGGCGGCGGGACGACAAAGGCGCTGTCTCACCTCGGCGACGGTCCCTTCTTCGTCCACAACTCGGACTCCGCTTGGAGCGAAGGCGTCACGCCGGCGCTGCGAAATATGCTGCGCTTGTGGGATCCGGAGCGCATGGACTGCCTGTTGCTGCTCGCGCCGCTGTCGACCAGCGTCGGCTATCATGCGCGCGGCGATTTCGACATGACGCCGGACGGGCGTCTTTCGCGGCGCGGCGAGCGACAAGTGGTGCCGTTCGCCTTTGCCGGCGTGTCGCTGTGCACGGCCGCACTGTTCGAAGACGCACCCGAGGGTCCGTTTTCGCTCAATGTCCTGTGGGACCGGGCCCTCGACAAGGAGCGCCTGTACGGCGTGCGGCTCGACGGGCGCTGGATGCATGTGGGAACGCCAGAGGCACTAAAAGAGGCGGAAGCCTCGTTCGAGCATGAAGGTGCCTGAGCCCCGCGCACATCCCCGCCTCTACACCATCCCGCCCTCGGCGCCGTTTCTCTCAACCCTCGCCCGGGCGATTCTTGCAGGCGATCTGCCGCTTGCCGGCGGCGCCAAGCCCGACCTTCTCGCCCTGCCCCACACGACGATCTACCTGCCGACACGGCGCGCGGCCCGCGCCTTGCGCGAGGCCTTTCTGACGGAGTCCGGGGGGGAGGCGCTATTGCTGCCGCGCATCCACGCGCTCGGCCACGCCGACGAAGACGCGGCGCTGATCCTGGACGCCGGCACCTTTGCCGATGCGGACGGTGCGGACGGTGCGCTCGGCGCCACGGCTATCGGCACCCTGCCCCGCCTCATGGCGCTGATGCAGCTGATTCTTTCTTGGCGCAGCGCTCCGGCGGGCGCGGCGACCGAGACGGAAATTGACTCCGTCCGCTTCGATGTCAGCCCCGGCCAGGCCGCAGACCTCGCCGCCGACCTCGCGCGGCTGATGGACTTCGTGGAATCCGAGGAGGTCGATTTCGCGGCACTCGATAAGCTGGTGCCCGAGGATCTCGCCTCCCATTGGGAAGCCACCATCGACTTTCTCACGATCGTCACCGAGCACTGGCCGCAATACCTGGAAGACAACGGCTTGGTCTCACCCGTGACGCGGCGCAATCTTCTCATGGCGCAAGAGACGGAGCGCCTGGCCAAGGGGTCGCCCTACCCGGTTATCGCTGCGGGTTCCACGGGCACAGTGCCGGCCACCGCGCGGCTTCTCGAAGCGATCGCTACAATGCCGAACGGTGCGGTGGTGCTGCCGGGGTTGGATCAGACACTCGACGACGACAGCTGGGAGCGTCTCCCCGCCCATCCCGAGCATCCGCAAACCGGCATGGCGGAGCTTTTGCGCAAGCTCGGCGTCGCGCGCAGCGAGGTGGCCTTTGTGCCGGGGAGCGCCCCGGACGGACCCGAGAGCGCGCGGCTTCATCTCGTGAGCGAGGCGCTGCGCCCCGCCGAGACGACGGAGCAGTGGCAGCGCTACTTGGAGGGTGATGAGCTCGCGCCGGACGGCCGCGCCAGCTTCGCCAATGCGCTCGCCGGAATCAGCCTCGTGGAAGCACCCACGGCCCATGACGAAGCCGAAGCCATTGCCCTCATCTTGCGGTCGTGTATCGCCGAGCCCGGCAAGACGGCGGCGCTAGTCACGCCAGACCGCGTGCTGGCGCGTCGCGTTGCGGCCCGGCTCAAGGGCTTTGACCTTGAGATCGACGATTCCGCCGGCGTGCCGGTGCCACGCACCATGCCGGGCGGGTTTCTCGATCTCGTATTGGCCGCGACGGAGATGGACTTTGCCCCGCCCGAGCTCATGGCGCTGATCAAGCATCCGTTGACGCGGCTCGGCCGTGCGCCGGGCGAGATCAGGCGTGTCGCGCGCGCCCTCGAACGCGGCGCCTTCCGGGACATCTATCTCGGGCATGGACTTTCCGGCGTCGCGCACGCGCTGAAGACGGCAGGTCTCCGCGTCAAACTCTCCGATAGGGAGCGCGCGGAAGCCCTAACGCTGGTGGAGGATCTGCGGCAGGCCTTCGCGCCGCTTTCCGCATTGTTCGCGGCGCCCTCGTCCCACAGCACCACGGAGCTCGCGGAGGCGCACGCCGCGACCGCCGAGGCGTTGGCGCGCGACGAGAAGAAGCAACTCCCACTGTGGCAGGGCGACGCGGGCGAGGCGCTGACGTTGCTGCTGTCCCGGCTGATCGAGGATGGCGGCGGCCTCACCATGACCGCGCGGGCCTATCCGGCGTTCTACCGCACCCTGCTTGCAGGCGAGGTGGTGCGCCCCCGCGCGCCGGCCCATCCACGGCTGTTCATCTGGGGCCCGCTAGAAGCCCGCCTCCAGCAGCCCGACGTGGTGATCCTCGGCAGCCTAAACGAAGGGTTCTGGCCGCGCCCGCAAGAGGCCGGCCCTTGGCTCAGCCGGCCCATGCGCGAGAAGCTCGGGCTCTCGCCCCCGGAACGTCGCATTGGCCTTTCGGCCCACGATTTCGCCCAAGCACTCGGCGCCAAGACCGTCTATCTCGCCCGCGCGCTCAAGGTCGAGGGCGTGCCGACCGTGCCCTCGCGCTGGGTCCAACGGCTTCAAGCGCTGGTCGCCGCTTCCAAGCTCGAAGTAAAGATCGCCCCGGACCTGCCTTGGGTCCCTTGGGCACGCGAACGCGACGCCATCGAGACCTTCGACCCGGTCAAGCCGCCCAAGCCCTGCCCTCCGGTCGAGGCGCGGCCTAGCTCGTTAAGCGTGACCCAGATCGAGCGCTGGATCGCCAATCCCTATGAGATCTACGCCAAGCACATCTTGAAGCTCGAACCGTTGAAGCCGCTCGGCACTGAGCCCGATCCCGCCATGCGCGGCACGGCATTTCACCGCATCATGAATCTCTTCGCCGTCGCCTATCCTGACACGCTGCCGGACGACATCTATGCGGCGCTCAACGAGATCGCCGGCGCTTATTTCGAAACGCTCGGTGACGCGCCCAGCGTGCGTGCCTTCTGGCGGCCGAGCTTCCTGCGCTTCGCCCGCTGGGTCGCGGCGACGGAACCCGCGCGCCGGGCCGATATCGCCCGCACCTACTCCGAGCTCAAAGGCACGCTTTCCCTGCCGACGGGGTTTGAGCTTACCGCGCGCGCCGACCGCATCGACCTGACGACAGATGGACGGGTGGTGATCTACGATTACAAGACGGGCACTGTGCCGAACCAGACGCAGGTCAGGGATCTATACGCGCCGCAATTGCCTCTCGAGGCGGCGATTGCAGAGGCAGGCGGCTTTGCCGAGCTCGGTCCGCGCGCCGTGCGCGATCTGGTCTACATCCAGGCCACGGGACGTCAGGACGGCGGCGAGGAACAGCAGGCGGCCAAGGAGGCGGCTGACGTCCTCTCCGCCAAGGCGCGCGAGGACTTGGAAAAGCTCGTGGTTCACTTCGCGGACCCCGCGACCCCTTACGAGGTGAAGCGGCGCGCTGGCGCGGCCTTCACCAGCGCCTACCGGCATGA
>NZ_JBPPND010000082.1:0-2536 GCF_051306395.1 Methyloceanibacter sp. | reverse complement strand
GCGTGGACATGAGCCAGCGGATGCTGGCGTTGTCGACTTACCTCGGCCACGTCAAGGTCTCCAACACCTACTGGTACCTCACCGGCGTGCCGGAGTTGATGGGTCTGATCGGTCAGCGCTTCGAACGCTTTGCCCATCCCTGGGAGGGCAGCGATGAGTAAGCCCTCGACACCGCGAGCCGCGCCGAGCTTCGCTGCGCTGGTGCAGTCGTTCTTCACCGAGTACCTCACGCAGCAGCGGGCGATGAGCCCGCAAACGGTGGCGACCTACCGCGATGCGTTCGTGCTGTTCCTGGACTTCGCGAGGGGGCAGCTGCACAAGCAGCCGACGACGATGGGCCTTCAGGACATCACCCCGGCGCTGATCCTGGCCTTCCTCGATCATCTGGAACGAGATCGCGGCAACGCCGTTCGCACTCGCAATGCCAGGCTGGCAGCGCTGCGGGCGTTCATGAAGTTCGCCGGCCACCGTGATGTCGCCGCGCTGCATGTCGTCGAGCAGGCACTGGGCGTGCCGATGAAGCACTTCGAGCGGCCGATGCCCGGCTTCCTGGCGCGCGAGGAGATGCTGGCGATCATCGGCAAGCCAGGGCCGAGCTGGACCAGCCAGCGCGATCACCTGCTGCTGCACATGCTCTACAACACCGGCGCTCGGGTGTCGGAGGTCATCGGTATACGCCTCGCCGATGTCGTGCTCGACGGCGCGGCCTGCGTCCACTTGCACGGCAAAGGGCGCAAGCAGCGGACGCTGCCACTATGGCGATCGACGGTAAAGGCGGTCCGGGCCTGGCTGAGGGTGAACCCAGAACTCGCATCGGCATCGGCGCTGCTGCCCAACCGGGACGGTCATACGATGACGCGCTCCAATGCCGCTCAGCGGCTCGCGCTGGCCGCGGCCGCGGCAACACCGGCGACGCCGAGCCTGCGGGACCGTCGCATTTCCCCGCACACGGTGAGACACACCACTGCGATGCATCTCCTGCAGTCCGGCGAACGGATTGAGGGCGTCGCCCTGTGGCTGGGTCATGAGAGCCCCACCACCACTCACCAATACACGCAGGCCGACCTCGCGATGAAGGAGAAGGCGCTGGCAAAGCTGCAGGACCCCAACACCGCGCCCAAGCGATTCAAAGCCACCGACTCGCTTCTGGCATTCTTGAAGACGCTGTGATTATGAGAAGGGCAAGAGCGCGTCGAACGCCTTGAGTACGAGGTGATCGACGCGCTCGTGAACGTCGAACTTCCCATAACTGGTGTCTTTGCATAAAGACGGCGGCCTCAAATCTGAAGTGCAACACCCACCAGCGTAAGGTGTGCACATGGATCAGACGACGCAGTACCGCCAGCTTCAGCCCGAGGATCGGATGACGATGGCCAGCATGAAGCAGCAGGGGTTCAGCGCCCGGGCCATGGCCCGGGCGCTGGGCCGCAGCCCTTCGACCATCACACGAGAGTTCGAGCGCAATACGCTGGCGGCTTTGCCGTACGGCTCGCACACGGCGCAGCTGAGCAGCGCGAACCGGCGGGTGGCCGCCCGGCCTGCCGGCAAGCTCGACTTCGACAGCGTCGGCTGGGGCACGGTGCGCACGCTGCTGGACTGGAAGTGGTCGCCGCAGCAGATTGCCGCTACCCTCAAGCGCGTGTTCCCCGACGAACCCGAGCGGCACGTCTCGCACGAGACCATCTACACGGCCATCTACGCGCAGCCGCGGGGCGAGTTGCGCAAGCAGCTCGTGGCCTGCCTGCGCCACGGTCGCAGCACCCGCATGCCCCGATCTCGGGGCGAGGACCGGCGCGGACAGATCCCCGACATGGTCAGCATCCATGTGCGCCCGCCCGAGGTGGGCGACCGCGTCATGCCCGGCCACTGGGAGGGCGATTTCATCAAGGGTGCCGGCAACAAGTCCTCGGTGGGCGTGCTGGTGGAGCGTACGAGCCGCCTGGTGCTGCTGGCCAAGATGGATGACGCCACAGCCGCCTCGGCGCTGGCGGGCTTCTCTGCCAAGCTGAATTCGATCGCCGCGCCGCTGCGCAAGAGCTTCACCTACGACCAGGGCAAGGAGATGTCGCGGCACGTCGACCTGGCCGCGCAGACCGGCGTGAAGGTCTACTTCTGCGACCCGCACAGCCCCTGGCAGCGCGGCACCTGCGAGAACACCAACGGGCTCATCCGACAGTACCTGCCAAAGGGCACCGACCTCAGCGTTTTCAGCCAGGATGAGCTCGACGGCATCGCCGACAGCCTGAATACCAGACCGCGCGCTACGCACAACTGGCACACGCCGCTGGAGGTGTTCGCGCGAACCCTGGCCAGCTCCCACAAGCCCTCATCCTCAGTTCATTGACCCGGGTGTTGCACTTCGGACTTGAAACCGCCAGCAAAGAACGCGACGGGTCGGAGTATGTGGAGCATCGGCTTGATGTCGCACGCCACGTCGAAGACATCATTGACGAGCTTGGCATCGCTCGCGGCGAAGCAATCGTGAAGGAGCTAGGTCGGAGTCGAGCCTTTCACGACCGCGAACTCACGTTCGAGA
>NZ_JBPPND010000081.1:0-7936 GCF_051306395.1 Methyloceanibacter sp. | reverse complement strand
CTTCACCGTCGATCTGCCATTCGCCACGCCCGCGCAGGTCCCGCAGCTTGGCGCGGACTGGCCCAAACCGCACGCGGGCGAGCGGGTGCTGATCGTGCTGGACGGTGCGATCGAGGCGGCGCTCGCCGGCGACCTCCTGGTCGCCATGGGCGCCAGCGTGGCACGGGTGAAGGCGGAGGAAGCTCTGCGCGTGGCACGGCATGCAGCCGAGGAGGGCATGCCATTCACCGCGCTCCTAACCGATAAGGCCAACGCGGCGGCCGCGAGCCGCGTCACCCCGCTACTGCGCGCTTGTCCCGATGGGCGCGCGCCGCGGGCCGTGGTGACCATCGACCCGGGCCAGCGCAGCGACATTCCACGTTTCCGGGAGGAGGGTTTCAACGGCTATCTGGTGCGCCCGGTGCGGCCAATGTCTGCACTGACCCAGCTCTTCAATACGGACGGCGCACGCCCGTCCGGCAGCACAGCCGCAAGCGAGCCTCGCCGTGCGCCGCTCGAGAAGGCCGACACCAGCGAAGGTATCTCGGTGCTGCTGGCCGAGGACAACGACATCAACGCGCTGCTCGCGCGCACCGTGCTGGAGAAGTCCGGCGCGCAGGTCACCCATGCCAGGGACGGCGCCGAAGCGATCGGCAGGGCGCGAGCCGCGCTCGCGCAAGGGCACAGCTTTGACCTCGTGCTGATGGATATCCACATGCCGGACATGGACGGCGTGGAGGCGGCGCGCGGCATCCGGGCGCTTTACGCCGACGACGCCCGCCCTGGCGCGGGCCGCCCGCCCATCGTGGCGCTGACCGCCAACGCCTTCGAAGAGGATCGGGCCCGCTATCTCGCGGCAGGCCTCGACGATTATCTCGCCAAGCCCTTCGGGAAGCGGGATCTGGCGGGACTGCTCACGCGCTGGCTCGGCGAGGACGGGCGCGGGCGCCAGGAGACCGGTGCCGGCGCGGCCTGAGGCCAAGGACCCGAAGCGCCGTAAGGCTTTCCCCAGGTTGTCACATAGACTTCGAATTGGTTTGCTAACCGGCTTATGTTGTGGCCGAATCAAACCACTGCTCGGCTCATGCGTTTCAGTTGGTGGCTGGCGGAGTCCTGTGGCGCGTTCCCCAAACACTTCTGTTGGGCTAGGCCATGGCGACGAGGCCAACGCAAGGACGCCTATCGGGCAAAATTCGCGGTGAGGCAATGTTTCCAGGACTGAATTTCCGGCCAAATCAAAATAGCGGCCTTCCCTTTGGGGGCCGCCGGCGCACGCCGTCCGTCAGCCTTCGCGGGCGGTTTCAGCCGCCGCAGGTCTATGGCCGCATCGGTCAGCTCGAAGTGCAGCTCGCCCGCAAGAAAAGCGAACTGCGCCGCGCTCAGCGCCTCCGCTACAAGGTTTTCTACGAGGAGATGGCGGCCACGCCCGGCGCGCTGGCCCTGCTGTCGCGGCGCGACGAGGACGCCTATGATGCGATCTTCGACCATCTGCTCGTCGTCGACCGCGGCGATCCGGCGAAGAAGGGCTGGCGCCGGTCGCAGGTGGTGGGCACCTATCGCGTGCTGCGCCAGGACGTCGCCGATCACAACGACGGGTTCTATACGCAGGGCGAATACGACATCGCGCCGCTGATCCAGTCGAAGCCCGATCACAGCTTCATCGAACTGGGCCGCTCCTGCGTGCTCAAGCCGTACCGAAACCGGCGCACGCTGGAGCTTCTGTGGCAGGGCGTGTGGTCTTATGTCCGCCAGCACGGCGCCGACGTCATGATCGGCTGCGCGAGCTTTCCCGGAACGGACCCTTCGGCCCATGCGCTGGCTCTGAGCTTCCTTCACCATAACTCGCTCGCACCGGAGGATTGGCGGGTCCGGGCGCATGATCATTTGCACGTTGACATGAACATGATGCCGCGCGAGGCCGTCGACACGCGCGCAGCCCTTAAGGCGCTGCCCCCGCTGATCAAAGGTTATTTGCGGGTCGGCGCCTTTGTCGGCGACGGCGCTGTCATCGACCATCAATTCGGCACCACCGATGTCCTCGTCATTATGCCGGTCGAATTGATCAAGACCCGCTATTTTGCTCATTTCGGCGCACCGGGTGAGTTGTCCGAGCCCGCCACGCCGGGGCTCGGCCCGCTTAACTAGAAAACCGAGCGCGTTTGACGGGGCTCAAGGCGCCTCCTACATTTTCCCGTCATGGGTCACAACGACGTCAGAGGCGCGAAAGCGGCGGCCGAGGCCGCTGGAAACCTGCGCCACCTCAACGAGCGTTCGCGCGAAATCTTCAAGCGCATTGTCGAGACGTATTTGGAAACCGGTGAACCGGTCGGCTCGCGCAACTTGAGCCGTGCGCTGCCGATGACGCTGTCACCGGCCTCGGTGCGCAACGTCATGTCCGATCTCGAAGCGCTCGGCCTGATCTACGCGCCGCATACGAGCGCCGGAAGGCTGCCGACCCAATCGGGCTTGCGCTTGTTCGTCGACGGTCTTCTGGAGATCGGCGATATCACGGAGGCCGAACGCAATCAGATCAAGTCGCGCATGGCTGCCGGCGGACGACGCCGCGGCGTGGAGGACTTTTTGTCCGAAGCCGGCGAGATGCTGTCGGGGCTGTCCCGCTGCGCGGGCGTCGTGCTCGCCGAAAAGCAAAGCAAGACGCTGCGCCATGTCGAGTTCGTCAATCTCGGCCAGGGCCAGGCGCTCGCCGTGCTGGTGGGCGAGGACGGCGACGTTGAAAACCGCATCGTCCCGCTGCCTGAAGGCCTACCGCTCTCCTCGCTCAACGAGGCGACCAACTACATCAACGCCCATATCGGCGGGCGGACGCTGGCCGAGGCCCGCGTCCGGATCGAAGCGGAGATCGACGCCCGGCGCGCCCAGCTCGACGAGCTCACGGCGCGGGTCGTCACCGACGGGCTCGCCATCTGGTCGGGCGAGGCCGACGACCGGCAGAGCCTCATTGTGTGCGGCCGCGCACATCTTCTGGAAGACGTGCGCGCCATGGAGGACCTGGAGCGGGTCCGGCTCCTGTTCGAGGACCTCGACGCCAAGAAGGATCTGATCCAACTCTTGGGGCTGGCCGAGCGCGCCGAGGGAGTGCGGATTTTCATCGGTTCCGAAAACAAGCTGTTTTCGCTCTCAGGCTCCGCGCTGATCGTCTCGCCTTTCGAGGACTCGGAGCAGAAAATCGTTGGCGTGCTGGGCGTGATCGGCCCGACAAGGCTCAACTACGCGCGCATCATCCCCATGGTTGACTACACGGCAAGGTTACTCGGGCGGCTCGTTCCCTGATCTTCGCACGCCTTGTCCCTTGATTTTTCTCCGCTCTCGGTCGATATCCGGAGCTTCCCTTTGAACCCCAATCGTCGAGGCGTCTGATGGCGGACGACAATTCCGATCCACGTGAGACAGACGAGGATCAGACGAAATCAACCTCGCCCGAGACGGCCGAAAGCCCCGATGTGAGCGCCGAGCTCGCGGGCGATCTCGAAGGCCTGCTCACCGAGAACGCCGACATGCGCGACAAGCTGCTGCGCACCATGGCGGACATGGAGAATCTGCGCCGCCGCACCGAGCGCGAGAAAGAAGACACGGCGCGCTACGCCATCTCCAACTTCGCCCGTGACGTGCTGACCATTGGCGACAATCTGCGTCGCGCGGTCGAGCATGTGCCGGCGGACGCCGCGGCCCAAGACCCGGCGCTCAAGAACTTCCTGGAGGGGGTCGAGCTCACGGAGCGGGAACTGCTGAAGGTGATGGAGAAGCACGGCGTTACCAAGCTCGAGCCGCTCGGCCAGCGCTTCGACCCGAACCAGCAGCAGGCCATGTACGAGGTGCCGGACACCGACGTGCCCGACGGCACCGTGGTGGAGGTCATGCAGGCCGGTTACACGATCGGCGACCGCGTGCTGCGCCCGGCCCTGGTGGCCGTGTCCAAGGGGGGTGCGAAGCCCGCGCCCAAACCGGAGCCGGGCGAAAACGGATTTGGGCCTGACGTCGCGGACGACGACATCCCCGACGGCGGCGACTAAGCTTCTTTAAGTTGAAGTTGGCTTCGTCACCCGCCGCAGGGTGAGGTTGAAGCGGCCGCCTTCTTCCAAAAGATCGCTCGTACCGGGAAGCACGCGGTCGATGCCGTGATAGGCGAGACGGTCCTCGCCGCCGAGCACGAACACATCGCCGGACTTGAGCTCGTATCCTTGCGTCGGACTTTTTCGCGCCGTGCCGCCGACGCGGAAGATGCCGGTATCGCCGAGCGAAACCGACAGTACGGGCGCGTCGAAATCCTCCTCGTCCCTGTCTTGGTGGAGCCCCATCTTGGCGGCGCCCGCATAGTAGTTGATGAGGCAGGCTTCCGGCGGGTGCGGGTAGTCCGCGCATTCGGTCCACAGATCCAAGAGCATTGGCGGAATCGGCGGCCACGGCTCCCCCGTCTCAGGATGCATGGCCTGATAGCGGTAACCGCGCTCTTTGTCGGTGACCCAACCGAGCGGTCCGGCATTGGTCATGCGCACGGACATGGGCTTGCCCGAGCGCGGCATGGTGGGGGTGTAGAGCGGCGCCTCCGCGATCACCTGCCGGATCGCACTAAGAAGGGCTGCTTGCGCCGACCTGTCCAACGCGTTCGGAAAATGCCGCAATGGTCCTTTGCTCCGCCTCAGTCTCCGCCTACCGTCACCCCGTATAACGCTCTTCGAGACGCGGAAGGAGCTTCATGGGCGAGCCCCAGGCCACAAATCCGGACGGCTACGTGCACGCGCGTGACGCTGAGGAATATCAGCGCCTGCGCAACCAGGGGGCCATGTGGCGGGGCGCGACCGAGGCGCTTCTCGACCGGATCGGCCTCAAACCCGGCATGTCCTGTCTCGACGTGGGCTCCGGCCCTGGACAGGTGATGCGGCTGATGGCCGACCGCGTAGGCCCGGACGGCACCGTGACAGGGCTTGAGATCGACGGTCAGCTAGGGGCCCAAGCGCTCGCCGGCCTCAAGGCCGAAGGCGGCGCGAATTTCCAGCTCGTCGAGGCGGACCTGCTCGCGACCGACACGGTGCCCGGCGCACCCTTCGATCTCACCTATTGCCGGCTGTTCCTCATGCATATGCAAGAGCCGGTGGTCGCGCTCGAGAAAATGCACGCCTGGACCAAGCCGGGCGGGGTGGCGGCGGCGCAAGAGTTCGACTTTGGCGCTATCGCCGTCGAGCCCATCTGCCCAGCCATGGCGGAGTTTAACCGCTTGTTCGAAGGGGTCTTTCGCGGCCACGGGCGGAACTTGCGGGCGGGACGCCAGTTGCCCGCCCAATTCGAGGGCGCCGGTATCGGCTCGCTGGACGGTACGGTAACCGAGATTAAGTACATTCCGCTCAGTGATATGGCGGCAATGCTAATCGGCGTTTACCAAGGACTTTTTGCTTCGGCGGTCGAACTTGGTCTTGCCGATCAAGCGCGCGCCGATGCCTTCAAGACGGATATGGCGGAGGCTGCGGCGGACGGGCGCTATTATTGTCTGACCCCTATCCTGATCGGAGCGTGGAAACGCGTATCGTGACCCCCAATCGCCGCACCCCGAAACCCGCCTTCTCCTTGCGGGCCATAGGGTTGCCACCTATATAACCGCGGAGCCCCGTCGCAGTCCGTTCGGCGGGGATGGCATAACAATTGGGGACCGGATCGCGCCGCTTGGATGCGAGGCGCGTCAGACGAAATCGGGTGCCGTATCAGGGCCCGGACGGTTTGCCAGAAAGAGAGAGGCTCGCAATGGCGAAAGTGATTGGTATCGACCTCGGCACGACCAACTCCTGTGTCGCGGTCATGGATGGATCAAACCCCAAGGTCATCGAGAATGCCGAGGGCATGCGCACAACCCCGTCTATGGTGGCTTTCACCGATGACGGCGAGGTTCTGGTCGGACTGCCGGCCAAGCGCCAGGCCGTTACCAATCCCGAGAATACCTTCTTCGCCATCAAGCGGCTGATCGGCCGCCGCTGGGAGGATCCCACGGTCGCCAAAGATCAGAAGCTTGTGCCCTACCAGCTGGTGAAAGCCGATAACGGCGACGCCTGGGTCGAGTCCCACGGCAAGAAATATTCGCCCTCTCAAATCTCCGCCTACATCCTTCAGAAGATGAAAGAGACGGCCGAGTCGCATCTCGGCCAGAAGGTCGAGCAGGCGGTCATCACGGTGCCGGCTTATTTCAACGACGCTCAGCGCCAGGCCACCAAGGACGCGGGCAAGATCGCGGGACTGGAAGTTCTGCGCATCATTAACGAGCCGACGGCCGCCGCTCTCTCCTACGGACTTGAGAAGAAGGAAGGCCAGACCATCGCCGTCTACGACTTGGGCGGCGGCACGTTCGACGTTTCCATCCTCGAGATCGGCGACGGCGTGTTCGAAGTGAAGTCGACCAACGGCGACACCTTCCTCGGCGGTGAGGACTTCGACATGCGCATCGTCGATTACCTCGCCGACGAGTTCAAGAAAGAGCAAGGCATCGATCTGCGCGGCGACAAGCTCGCGCTCCAGCGCCTGAAAGAGGCCGCGGAGAAAGCCAAGATCGAGCTGTCTTCCACGCAGCAGACCGAGGTCAACCTGCCCTTCATCACGGCCGACCAGTCCGGCCCGAAGCACCTGACCATGAAGCTCACCCGCGCCAAGCTGGAAAGCTTGGTCGAGGATTTGATCAAGCGGACCATCGCGCCTTGCGAGGCCGCGCTGAAGGATGCCGGTCTCAAGCCCGGCGAAATCAGCGAGGTGATCCTGGTCGGCGGCATGACGCGCATGCCGAAGGTCGTGGAGACGGTGAAGACCTTCTTCGGCAAGGAGCCCCATAAGGGCGTGAACCCGGACGAGGTGGTCGCCATCGGCGCCGCCATTCAGGCCGGCGTGCTGCAGGGCGACGTCAAGGACGTGCTGCTGCTCGACGTCACGCCGCTGTCGCTCGGCATCGAGACTTTGGGCGGCGTGTTCACACGACTGATCGACCGCAACACCACGATCCCCACCAAGAAGAGCCAGGTGTTCTCGACCGCGGAAGACAATCAAAACGCGGTGACCATCCGCGTCTTCCAGGGCGAGCGCGAGATGGCGACCGACAACAAGATGCTCGGCCAGTTCGATCTCGTCGGCATTCCGCCCGCGCCACGCGGCGTCCCGCAGATCGAGGTGACCTTCGACATCGACGCCAACGGCATCGTCAATGTGTCGGCTGCCGACAAGGCGACCGGCAAGGAACAGTCCATTCGAATCCAGGCCTCTGGCGGTCTCAGCGACACCGACATCGACCGCATGGTGAAGGAAGCCGAGAGCCACGCCGAGGAAGACAAGAAGCGCCGCGAGCTGGTGGAAGTCCGTAACCAGGCCGAGGCGCTGGTGCACTCCACGGACAAGATGCTCGCCGACTTCGCCGACAAGGTTTCGGCGGAGGACAAGGCGGCGGTGGAGGCCGCCGTGGCCGAGCTCAAGACCGCCGCGGAAGGCGAGGACGTGGAAGCCATCAAGCAGAAGGTGGACGCGGTCGCGCAAGCTTCCATGAAGCTCGGCGAAGCGATGTATCAGTCGGCGCAAGGCGCGGCCGGCGGCGAGGGCGGTCCGACCGCCGATGCCGGCGACGACGGCTCCGACGAAGGCGTCGTCGATGTCGACTTCGAAGAGGTCAAGGACGACGACAGTAAGAAGTCTGCGTAACGCAACAAGCTGGTGGTGGAGCCCTCTGGAAGGGCTCCGCGCAAACCCAACAAGAGACTTGTGCGCCGCCGCGTGCAGGACGGCGGTCGTGACGGTCCGGAGGGGTGATGGCGAAACGGTGCTACTACGATGTATTGGGCGTGAATCGCGGCGCGGGCGACGCTGATATCAAGTCTGCGTTCCGCAATCTCGCCAAGGAGTGCCATCCCGACCGCTGCAACGGCGACCCCACCGCGGAGCAACGCTTCAAGGAAGTCAACGAGGCCTACGAGGCCCT
>NZ_JBPPND010000080.1:0-3181 GCF_051306395.1 Methyloceanibacter sp. | reverse complement strand
GTCTGGTCTGGCCTCCGCCAGACCTCGCGGCCGCGTCAGTTGCGTGAGAGACGGTGCCAGTGGCGTCCCGTAGCATCCGTGAGACCCGCCACCCCAACTGGGGTGCAAATGAAAGGCAAGAACCACCTCAGCCTCGCAGCAGCGAGAGGGACCAGCCGGTTACGCCGCTGACTTTATCGACAGCATCGGTCAAAAGCTGACTTTCGCGAACTGGTTCGGGTGTCTGCTCAACCCCTTGTAGCGGACGCTGCGGCTTAAATGAGGGCAGGGGCTCCGGTGCGGGAGGAGCGAAAAACACCTATTGCTTTTCAAAGGGCCTTTTGCGCCCGCACCTAGCGATAACCCGTTGGTGTTGTTATCAAGTGGGACAACTCCCGGGCCCACCAAGCTCTATGACAAGTGATTGAAGAAAAAACGCTTTTGAGACTTGTGCCCGCACCAGAGTAAAGGTGGTTCACAATATACCGGGGCGTCGCATTTCAGAGGTCTGGTTTACGCCTGCAAGCAGACAGCCTCAGGGGCTCTACAATCGTCTGCTTGGTGCCAGAAGCGGACAAGAGCGTTCAAAGCATGATTGCGAGGCGCTGGACGAACCACACGGCGGCCAGCGAGCCGATGCCGTAGCCGGTGGCGGTGCGCGCCCACGGCACCTTCAGCTCAAGTAAGCGGTCGACGATTGCCTTCAGCCCCAGCACGGCGAAAACGAACAGAAGCTGGCCAGCCTCGACACCGAGATTGAAGGTCAGCAACGCGAGTGGAACGTCGGATTGCGGCAGACCGATCTCTTTCAGCGCGCCGCCAAAGCCCAAGCCATGCAGCAGACCGAAGGCGAAGGCGATGATCCACGGCTCCTTGCTCGCGAGATCGTCCTCGCTCCGCTTCTGACGAAGCGTCTCCGCCGAAACGAACATGATGCTGAGTGCAATTACCGCCTCGACGGGCGCTTGCGGGATCTGCGCCCAACCGAGCGCGGCCACGGCCAGCGTAATGCTATGAGCCACAGTGAAGGCGGTGATGACCTTCACCAGCATCCATGTGTGGCGGACAAGTAGGAGCAGTGCGAGCACGAACAGTAGATGGTCGATGCCGAGCAGGATGTGCTCGACGCCCAGCAGGAAATAGGTAGCCGCCGTGTCGAGCCAGGTGGGTTCGGCGGCGACGGTGAAAGAGGGTTGGTCGGGAGTGAGCCTGGTAGTTTGGACGGCGCCGTTGACCGCGGCGACCCTGACCACGACATCGGTGAAGGTGCCAGCAAGTCCGTCGATCGAGACCTGACGTCCTGCCAGCCCGCGGGGGCAACTGACCGAAAGATACTCCAGAAACGCGCCACCGACGTGCTCGGTGCGCGGCGGTTTGGCGTTAGAGCATTCGCCGGGCAGGCGGACATAGAGCCCGAGGCGCATGTCGCCGCGCGCCGGCACTTTGAAACGCACATCGTAGGTTTCGATGCCAGTTTGCTTGATCTCCAGAAATCCAGGGCGCAATTCGTGGGCAACGCTCGCACCCTGCAGCGCGAGGAGCAAAACGAACGCTGACAGAAGTCGGGTCACGGCGCTGCCTCCGTCTCAGGGGCTGCGGGCAAAACCACCTCGTATTTGGAAAGCAGCTGGTCGTAAGCTTGGTCCTGGAATGCATCGCGCTGGTCGGCTCGCCACTTCTGTTTCACCACGTTGCGAATTTCGGCGAGCGCCGGGTCGTAGCCGTCGACCCGCGCGACGACACGTACGAGATGCAGCCCGTAGGGCGACTCGATCGGTCCGGCCCATTCGTTCTCGGGAAGATCGGTCAGTTTGGCCGCCAACGAAACGCCGAAATTGCGGGCGATGAGGCTCAGCGGCGACAGCTTCATGGAGCCTTGTAGCAGCGTCGGATCTCCGACATCCGCGGGAACATCACCTGGTTCGGAAGCCTTCAGGACCTCCAGGGACTTCCTGGCCCGCACGGGCGCCGCCTGGCCCGGCTTGTCGGGATTGAGAAACACCTGGTCAAAGGCGATCTTCGGCTCGACCCGGAAAGTGGCTCTGTTCGCATCGAGATAAGTCTGGAGCGTCGCGTCATCGGCCTGCAAGGCCTCGTCGTTGGGTTCGGTCAGGAACTCCAGCTTCTGCTGCATACGCCGGCGGATCAGCGTGTCGTCGCGGTCGAGCCCGAGCTTGAGCGCTTCTCGGTAATAGACCTCCTCCATAACGAAGGCATCGATCAGGCCGCGCAACTCCTCGGGCGTGGGCCGGCGCTGCCAGGTCCTTTCAAAGACCTTCGCCAGTTGCTCAACCCGCCCCCCGGTGACGACGATCCTATCGCGTACGTTTTCCTGACCGTCGCCAGCCATGAGCGCGTAGAAGCCGAACACCGCCGCGCCAATCAGCACGAAATGCACCAGCGGCTCGCGGATAACCTTCGACAGGACGCTCATGGGCATGCGCCCCGCCCTATTCTTCCGGCGTGTACCAGATCGGCGAGGTGTAGGCACGGTCCTGCAAGGTCATGGTGGTGCCCGGCAGCGGCTCCGTCCCGTAGAATTTGGCGTCATACGCTGTCCATCGCGGCTTTGGGATCTCCAGCACACGGCCGTAATAAAAAGCGGGCTGAGAAGGATCGAAGTCCGGATCCGTCCAAACCGTGATCAGCTCGGGCGCGCCGATGGTGTTCGTCCAGGTCGCCTCTTCGACGTCCACGGTGTTGCCGACCGGCGGCACCTTGCCGTCTTCGCCCAGCTCGCGATCGCCGGACCAGGCCACGTCATAGACCCTCTCGTGCAGGTCGCCGTTGGCATCGAGCCAGCCCTTGACGATCTGGTAGCGGTCGAGATTGGCGCCGATCGGATCCTTGAGCGCGGCAACGAGGAAGGTGGGCGACTTGCCGCCCGGTGCGGCGCGAAGATCGCCTCCCATCGGCACGCCTTTCAAATAGCCGGTGTGCGCAGGCAGCCGGTCCTCCGCATCGCTCGGCTGGAAATCCCAGCCGCCGAAGAAGCGCACGATCATGCGCGGGCCCGTGGTGGCATAGGTCTCTTTGCGCTGCATGGCGTCCCAGATCGCCTCGCGCTTGTTCTCCGTCGCCCAGACGGCGGCGTAGCCGGAGGCGCCAACTTGCCAGTCCATGATCCTCACGCCGGTCTCTTTGTTGTCGACGAAGGACGCCAGCAAGCGCTCAGGGCTCGGTTCCTGGGGCGTGGTCTTGC
>NZ_JBPPND010000079.1:0-4196 GCF_051306395.1 Methyloceanibacter sp. | reverse complement strand
CGTTCTGGATCTGCCTGCCGCTTGCCGGCATCCTGGCGGCTTTCTGGGGGATCATTCTCGGCTTTCCGGTCTTGCGTTTGCGCGGCGACTACCTTGCCATCGTCACGCTGGCCTTCGGCGAGATCATCCGCATCGTGCTGCTCAATTGGACCGAGGTCACCAACGGGCCGAACGGCATCTCCGGCATCCCCAAGCCCACCTTTTTCGGCTTGCCCTTCTCGCCCTTCGCCGAGGGCGCGACGTTCAGCAGCTTCTTCGGCCTGAAATACGACGCGCTACACGGCATCATCTTTCTCTACTACGTGATCCTGGCGCTCGCCTTCCTGACCAATCTCGTGACGTTGCGGATGCGGCGGCTGCCCATCGGGCGCGCTTGGGAGGCCATGCGCGAGGACGAGATCGCCTGCCGTTCGCTCGGCATCAACACTACCATCTCCAAGCTCACCGCCTTTGCCACCGGCGCTCTGTTCGGCGGGCTCGCCGGCGCGTTCTTCGCCACGCGGCAAGGCTTCTTCAGCCCGGAGAGCTTCACCTTCATCGAGTCCGCCATCATCCTCGCCATCGTCGTGCTCGGCGGCATGGGCAGCCAATTGGGTGTCGTCATTGCCGCGGTGGTCATGGTCGGCGGCTTCGAGGCGCTCAGACATACGGAAGGCTTGCAAAGCTTCTTCGGGGCGGGCTTCGACCCGGCGCTCTACCGGATGTTGCTGTTCGGCGCCGCCATGGTGGGCATCATGGTGTGGCGACCGCGCGGGCTCATCGCCTCTCGCGCGCCCACTATCGCGCTTCGCGACACGCGCGAAATCTCCGGAGACCTCGTGGGACAGGGCCGCGCATGAGACCGTGGGACAAAGACCCCGTGCTCAGGGTGGAGCACCTGACCATGCGCTTCGGCGGTCTCGTCGCCATCGACGATCTGTCCTTTGCCGTGGGGCGTGAGGACATCACCGCGCTGATCGGCCCGAACGGCGCCGGCAAGACCACCGTGTTCAACTGCCTCACCGGGTTCTACAAGCCGACCGAAGGCAGGATCACGCTGACGCCAGCGCACGGCGCGCCCTACTATCTTGAGCAGCTCGACGATCACGAGATCAATGCGCGCGCCCGCGTTGCCCGCACCTTTCAGAACATCCGCCTGTTCCCGGGCATGACCGTGTTGGAGAACCTGATGGTGGCTCAGCACAACGTGCTGGCGCGTGCCTCGGGCTTCACCATCGGCGCCATCCTCGGTCTCGTGAATTTCGGCCGCGCGGAAAAGCAAGCCGTCGATCTCGCCCGCTACTGGCTCGATCAAGTCGATCTTACGGCCCGCGCCGACGAAGCGGCGGGAGACCTCTCTTACGGCGATCAACGGCGGCTCGAAATCGCGCGCGCCATGTGCACGCGGCCGCTGCTTCTGTGTCTCGATGAGCCGGCCGCCGGGCTTAATGCGCGGGAAAGCGACCGGCTCAACGAACTGCTCTACGCCATCCGCGAGAAGGAGAAGATCGCCATCTTCCTCATCGAGCACGACATGAGCGTGGTCATGCGCATCTCCGACCACATCATCGTGCTCGACTACGGCAAGAAGATCGCCGACGGCACGCCGCAAGAGATCCGCGACGATCCCCACGTGATCGCCGCTTATCTCGGCGTGGCCGACGAGGAGGTCGAAGAGGTAAAGTCCGAGGTGCGGCCATGAGCACCGAGGCGCTTCTTTCGCTCGACAGCGTCACCGCCTGCTACGGGCGCCTGCCCGTGCTGCATGACGTGAACCTCGACATCAAGCCCGGCGAGATCGTGGCGCTGATCGGGGCAAACGGCGCCGGCAAGACGACGACGATGATGACGATCTGCGGCCGGCCTCGCGCCAGCCAAGGCCGCATCGTCTTCGACGGTGAGGACATCAGCCGCCTCCCGACCCACGACATCGCGCGGCTGGGGATCGCGCAATCGCCGGAGGGCCGGCGCATCTTCCCACGCATGACGGTGATGGAAAATCTTCAAATGGGCGCCATCATCGCCGGCGACCCGGACGGCTTCGAGCGCGACCTGGAGCATGTGCATACGCTATTCCCGGTGCTGAAAGAGCGCGCCGATCAGCGCGGCGGCACGCTGTCGGGCGGCGAGCAACAGATGCTCGCCATCGCACGCGCGCTGATGGGACAGCCCAAGCTGCTGCTGCTCGACGAGCCGTCGCTGGGGCTCGCGCCGCTTGTCGTCAAACAAATCTTCGCGGCGATCGAAGAGCTGAACAAAGAAGGGCTCACCGTCTTTCTAGTGGAGCAGAACGCCTATCACACGCTGAAGCTCGCCGACCGCGGTTATGTCATGGTCAATGGACGCATCACCATGTCGGGCACCGGCGCGGAGCTCCTCGAACGGAAAGAAGTGCGCGCCGCGTATCTCGAAGGCGACACCGCCGTGCTGAAGGAGACGAACGGAGCATGAGCGCGCTGACCCCCTGGCTCACCGACGACGGCTTGCGCGTGTTCCTCGTGCTCACGGTGATCATCGGCGGCGCGGCGGCGTTCCTTGCCGGCCGCGGGCTAGCGCGCGCCTGGAAGCCGCTCTGGCGCGTGTTCTTCTACATGGCGCTGCTCAGCGCCGCGGTCCGTTTCTTCAACTATGCCCTGTTCGACGGCGCGCTGCTGTCGCCCTACTACTATCTCGTCACCTACGCGGTGTTGGTTGCCGCCGCCTTACTGGGCTTCCGCATGATGCGGACGACGCAGATGGTGACGCTATATCGCTGGCTCTACGCGCGCACCAGCCCGCTGACGTGGCGCGCGCGGGACGCCTGAGCTAGTCTGAGGCCGCCGAGGCTTTGAAGGAGATGGGAATGATGCGTTTGGCAGGGCTGATCGCCGCGCTTACGGCAAACCTCGCGCTCGCCGCCTGCGACGGCGCGGACGACCCTAACGTCACCAAGATCGCCGTAGCCGGACCCGTCACCGGGCAATACGCCTCTTTCGGCACCCAGATGACCAATGGCGCCGAGCAAGCGGTCGCCGACATCAATGCCGCCGGCGGAGTGC
Organism: Methyloceanibacter sp.; assembly: GCF_051306395.1. Lineage (GTDB taxonomy): Bacteria > Pseudomonadota > Alphaproteobacteria > Rhizobiales > Methyloligellaceae > Methyloceanibacter. The sequence goes on along the minus strand of NZ_JBPPND010000079.1, from coordinate 1,179 downwards.
TCGGCAAGCAACTCGATCTCGGGGTCGGGGACGACGCTTGCGACCCGAAACAGGCCGTGGCGGTGGCCAATCATTTGGCCGGCCAGGGCGTGGCGCTGATCGCCGGGCATTTCTGCTCGGGCTCGTCCATCCCCGCCTCGAACGTCTATGCCGAGAGCAATGCGGTGATGATCTCGCCCGCCTCGACCAACCCGGCGCTCACCGACAACCGGGCCGGCCCCAACATCTACCGCGTGTGCGGCCGCGACGATAAGCAAGGCAGCATCGCCGGCGCATATCTCGCCAAGCATTTCGGCGACAAGAACATCGCGATCATCGACGACAAGACCGCCTACGGCAAAGGCCTGGCCGACGAAGTGAAGAAGACATTGAACGCCGCCGGCGTGCAGGAGGTGCTGAACGAGTCCTACACGGCCGGGGAGAAGGACTATTCGGCGCTGGTGTCGAAGCTCAAGCAGGCGGATGTCGATGCGCTGTTTGTTGGCGGCTATCACACCGAAGCCGGCCTGATCCTGCGCCAGATGCGCGACCAGGGCATGGACACCGTGCTGATGGGCGGGGACGCGCTCGTCACGCAGGAATATTGGTCGATCACAGGCCCCGCGGGCGAAGGCACGCTGATGACCTTCTCGCCGGACCCGCGCAAAAACCCCGCCGCGGCCGACGTGGTCGCGCGGCTGAAGGAGAAGGGCATCGAGCCCGAGGGCTACGTGCTCTACACCTACGCCGCGATCCAGGCCTGGAAGGAGGCCGCGGAGAAGGCCGGCACCACCGACACTGCGGCCGTGGTCAAGGAACTCAACGCAGGCGAGTTCGACACCGTGATCGGAAAATTCCGCTTCGACGACAAGGGCGATCCGAGCCTGCCGCCCTATGCGGTCTATCGCTGGGCCGATGGGAATTATGAGCAGATCGAGGACGGGGCGCCCTCGCCCGCTGGCTGATCTAGCTCTTCTTGGCGGCGGCGTCCTCGGCCTTGAACTGGGCCTCGAGGTCTTTCTCGAACTTCACCAGGTCTTCCGGCACCGGCATGCCGAACGCGCGCATTTCGTTCAGCCTCTCGCGAATCTGCAAATAAAGCTCGTGGCGATCCTCGGGCTGGTTCTCCATCTGGTTGATGAGCAGCGCGAGTTCGGCCTTGAGATCCTCGAATGCCATGACGGGGGTGCCTCCTTTTGA
>NZ_JBPPND010000078.1:0-7044 GCF_051306395.1 Methyloceanibacter sp. | reverse complement strand
CAGCGTCACCATGGCCGTCACCATGAAGGACAGCTCCACGCCGCGCGCGTTCGCCGTGACGAACACCGCGTAGCCCGCGACCCAATAGAGCGGCTGGAGCTCGGGCGGCGTGCCGAAGATCGCGGTGAGATAGGCGCCGATGAAATAGACGATCACCGCGGGCGTCAGCACGTATTCCACGTTCTCGGCCATGCCGGTGATGAAGCCGCCCCAGGGCCCGAAGGCCGTGCGCGCGAAGGAGTAGGCCCCGCCGGTGTGGGGCAAAGCCGGGCTCATCTCGGCGATGGAGTAGGTGAGCCCCAGGAACATGATGGTGATGATGATGGCGCCGAGGAACATGCCGCCCCAGCCGCCGGCCGCGATGCCTAAGTTCCAGCCCGAGAATTCGCCGGAGATGACGGCGGCCACGCCCAAGGCCCACAGATAGAAGACGCCCGCGTGGCGCCTCAGCTCCCGGTCCTCGAAATAGCCGAGGCCGGCTGCCGTGTAGGAAACCCCCGCCTCGCTCTTATTGGTGCCGGCTTTTGCCTCGGCCATTGTCCCTGCTCCCTCAGATTCGGGGCCGGACTATAGCAGGGGTGCGGGACCGGGGGCAGGTGGGTCGAACTCAATATCCTCGAATGACCCAAAGCGGAGTTCTCACCCTGGTGCGTCCTCCCAACTCGAATCATTTCTCGGGGAACAGGACGCCAATCGGGACGAGCAGGACATGCACGACCGGGATCAGAATCGACCCGAGCAGGAATCCGAAGACGGCATCGAGGAAGGCCGTAACGGACCAGGAGACCGCGGCGGATGCGCCTTCGCCCGTCACGGCTGACGCGATGCTCGTGGTCAGTTCATACGGCCACGACAGATGGAGCGTATGGAGGCTGTGGACCACGATACTGCCTCCAACCCAAAGCATCGCCGCCGTGCCAACAATCGAGATCACCTTGAGCACAGTCGGCATCGCGATGACCAGCCCGCGCCCGAGCGCGCGTACGCTTCTGAGTGTTGCCGTCTTGCTGAGGTACAGACCAAGATCGTCGATCTTCACGAGGAGCGCGACCACGCCGTAGACAAGGACCGTGAACGAGACCGCGATGACCGCAAGCACCGCGGCGCGTGTCCACAGGTCGTCGACGTCGATAGTCGACAGCGCGACTGTCATGATCTCGGCCGACAGAATGAAGTCCGTCTTGATCGCGCCCTTGACGCGCTGCTCCTCGAGATGGGCAGCATCGATCGTTTCGGCTTGCTGCGGACCTTTCTCCTCGTGCCCTGTCAGGGCGTGCCAGATTTTCTCCGCGCCCTCGAAACAAAGATAGGCGCCACCGAGAATGAGGAGAGGTGCGATGGCCCCGGGCGCGAAAGCTTGCAGCAAGAGGAGCCCCGGCAGCAAGATGACAAGCTTGCTGATTAGGGATGCTCCCGCGATCTTGGCGACGATCGGGATCTCGCGCGCGGCCGGAAGTCCGGTGACGTATTTCGGCGTTACGGCCGCATCGTCGATTACGAGTCCGGCCGACTTGCCGCCGGCCTTGGCGGCATGGGCCGCGATGTCGTCGACCTGGGCCGCCGCCAGCTTTGCGATGGCAGCGACGTCGTCGAGCAGTGCGAGAAAGCCACTCACCCTTGATGGTCACCCGTAGTTTTGCTTGAGTCCCAGCGATTAAGTTGACACGGGCGCCCCGGTGCAGCCAGCGCTACTTTTTGCGGGATGTCAGACCGTGCGCAGTCGGGGCCGTTCCCCGTTGACGTGGATCAATGTGCGACCCGAGACACAGACGCATTTTGTCCTATGCCTACCGTCGGCAAGATGCCCCCAAAGCGAGCAAGCCGAATGACGATCACAAACCTTAAATCACATGCGGTGTGGGACAGGTCCACGCGGTGGTTCCATTGGATCAACTTCGTTTGTGTCGTCGCTCTGGTCGCGCTTGGCACCGCGATCCTCTTCGCCGACGAACTCGGCGTGACCGACGGCGGCAAGATCCTGCTGAAGACCACCCATGTCTTGTTCGGCTATGTCTTCGCGCTCAATTTGGCCTGGCGCATTGTCTGGGCCTTCATCGGCAACCGGCATGCAGGCTGGTCCGCGCTCCTGCCGTTCGGCAAGGGCTACGGCGCCGCGCTCAAGGACTATGTGGTTCAGCTGTTCCGCGGGGATGTGCGCCCCTATCTAGGTCACAACCCGCTAGCGCGCCTGATGGTGTCGCTGCTTCTCCTCCTGCTTGTGGCGCAGGCGGCGACGGGTCTCGTTCTCGCCGGGACGGACATCTACTATCCGCCATTCGGGGGTTGGATCGCCGGCTGGATCGCGGCGCCCGGCGTCGACCCCGCGACGATCCTCCCATACGACAAGGCCGGTATCGATCCCACGTCCTGGGAGGCGATGCGCGCCTTCCGCTCGCCCATCGTCACGGTGCACTACTGGAATTTCTACGCGCTTCTTGTGCTGATCGTGATCCATATCGTCGGCGTGGTCGTGACCGAGTTGCGCGAAGGCGGCGGCATCGTCTCCGCCATGTTCACGGGTCGAAAAATCTTCGACCGGATGCCCGTGGACCACGGCGAGCCAGGCGCCTGAGCTCCCGGTCCTCGAAATAGCCGAGCCCCGCCGCCGTATAGGAAACCCCCGCTTCGCTCTTATTGGTGCCGGCTTTTGCCTCGGCCATTGTCCCTGCTCCCTCAGATTCGGGGGCGGAGGGGCCCGGGAACGAAAGGCAGCCGCCCGGTGTTGGGAAGAAAAGGGGGGCTCGCTTGGCTTCACCACCCAGGAAATGGAGGCATCGTGCCGCTGCGCTCCCGTTTGGCGGAGGCCATCGGGCGCCCGTGACGCACGCGCCAACCATTGGTCAACCTAGCCAAGCGACGCCGGTTGAGCCTGCCGGCCTCGCGGCGCAGTCTCGCCATAGCTCGCTCCACAAAATGAAGACGACCTCGGCGGCGACCTGAGGCCGCGCGCCGCAACAATGTCAGGACTGCAGGGAAGCGGATTTGACAGCTGAGGCACAAGGAGAGCGACATGGCAGGCACATCAAAGATCGTTACGACTGCTCTTGCGCTGTTTGGACTGTTGCTGAGTTCCGCGTCCGCGTCGTCGGACTCGCTGACGCCGGAACAGGAGAAGAAGTTGTCCGAACAGATCGACGGCATTGCCTCCGATCTGTCCACCTACCTCGCCAAGGACGATAACCGGGCGCTCTTGGCGGAGCAGATCGCGCAACACAAATATGTCATGGCGTTGCGGGGCTTCCTCGCCGTGGCCGCCACCAAGGCGGGCGATGATCAGGGCGAGGACCTGTTCAATCTGGCGGTGAAGGTCAATGAAGGCGAAGACCTGATGAAAGAGTTCGGGCTCGCCGTCCCGAGATTCGACATCAAGCTTCCTGTCAAAACGCATCGCGAGGCGGTGAAGGAGACGCGCGAGGTCTATGTCGCGGCCGTGCCGCTTACGGACGAGCGCGAAACCCGGTCGGTCACGGTCTTCGGTCCGGGGGACCGGCAGATGTCGCTCGATCCGAAAGCGCCTCCGGACGTTCCGACCTGTGTCGTCGGGCCGGCGGAAAGGGAGTCTTTGGAGCCGACACCGCCGCTCGAGACGTCGGAAGAGCCGGGCGATGAGAAAAATCCGCGACGGGTTGACGACTATGTCGGCGTCCCGTGGATTCGCATTACCGACGAGTCGGAGGGCTGGACCTGCGGCGATCCGGAAATCTATGTCAGGCTCAAGTTCTGGATCTGGAACTACAACATGTGGGTCTTCATCAACTCCAAGGTGAACCTGTACGGCGTCAATGACGCGCATACGTGGTATTGGCTCGGCGAGCTCGGCTATAACAGCATGTACCGGAACCTCCTCAGCAACGATTGGAAATACATCACCTATGAAGTCTGGGAGGAGGACAGCGGCGCCCATGGTGCCGACGATTACCTAGGATCGACCGTCATCAACTGGAAAAACCTCCCCTATAACGGCTATTCCCAGTCCAACTTCGGCAACGGAAGCATGATGGTCGATCGCGATTAGGCGCGCGCCGGCGTCGCCCTTAGGCCGGCGTCGCTTCAGCGCACCCATCCCGCGTCGATGAGGACGCGTGGCCATCGCTGTCTATGCGATTGGCGTCGTCGTTTCGTATGGCGGCGAGCCGTCGTGCCTCGCGCCGGATGCTGCATGGCAAGCGGCGCATTAAAGAATAGCAACGGGCCGAGGAAGAGCAGCGGGCGTGTTCAATTGCTCGTCGAGACCAGAGGGACGGGGCGTGACTGCTGGCAGTTTCCGGACAGGTTCTGATAGTGGATGCTTTTCAATCCGGATTCGATCCACTCTTTGTTACTTTTCTCAGGGCGGTAGTCGTAGAGTTCGATCGTGATTTTCTCGGTATGCGAGCCCGCCGCCGAGTTATCGAAGACGCTGATCTCCGATTCCAGTCGCGCAGGTTCGGCGCTGGTATCGAATCGCCATTCCGGAAATGGAGGTTCCTTTCTTGTTTTGTGTGAGCCCCTGATCTCGACGAGATGAAGTTGCTCGTAGCGCAGTTCACTCCCGACTTGACGAATATCGAAAAGGACCGCCAGACGCGGCTCCCCGGTGTATCCGATAAGCAAACAGTGAAGCTGCGGCTCCTTCGGAGCTTCAACGAGCTTTTTGTCCGGCTGCGGTGGGCTCGCATCGATCGCCCAGTCTCCGGCCATCCAGTCTCCGGCCATCCAGTCTCCGGCCATAAGGAGGACAGCCAAAACACCGGCAATTGCAACGCCTATGGTCAGGGTCCTTCGAGAAGCCATTGGTGGAAGCTACCCTTTTTGCGCGCGAAGCGACGAGGTCAGTGCAAGCTAGATTGCAGGCAGTGACTTTTTTGCCACGAACAGAATTTTTCTAGAGGCATTTGGCAACGTCAAAAGAATGCCCCTAAGGGTGTAAAATGAAATCGTCTCCCGTATCGCGAGAGGCGTCCATACCCAGGAGGGTTTGATGGTCAGAACCAGTGTACTAGCGATGAGCTTGATTTGCTCTGCATGGTTTGGTTCAGCAATTGCGTTGGAGCGCGGTTCAAATCTCAATGAAGCTACGAAGCTCATGTCTTCGAGAGGCGATTTGCTCCAGACAGTGCAGAATGAGTGTTGTCCTGCCGGTTATCCCTGGCTGCGGAATTCGACAAACACGTGTTACTCGAGTGAAGCAGATTGCCGCGATACAAACGGTGGAGGTTGGTCCTGCCGCCAAGTCAATTCCTGTTGATCTGACTCGGCGCGAAGGGGGGCTGAGGAGCCTTCATATTTCGACTCCCCGTCGCGGGACGCGGCCGCCCGAAGCCACCAAGGCCTCGTCATGGCTGGGCTTGTCCCGGCCATCCACGTCTTACCCATCCACGTCTTACCCATCCACGTCTTACCCATTCACGTCTTGCCCATTCAAGGTCTCGTAAAGGTCGTCCCATTCGGGATTCATGGCGAGGATTAGCCGCACTTTCCACTCCCGTGGCCAATCCTAGCGGGCGGGCGCCAAGATCTTACGCCAGCGGAGCGCGGACAGCATGCCGATGACCAAGCCGACGCCGCTGAAAAACAGCACGACGAAGATGCAGCCGTCGCGCGCCGCGGCGATCATCTGGGCATGGGGGCCGTCTTGCGCCGCCAACATGTGGCTCGGGAACATCGACGTGATAATCAACAGCGCCAGCAGCCCGTTCTTGACGGCGACCTCGATGACGATCGCGAAGGCGTCCCGCTCCGACGTTCCGCACACAGTGGCGAAAAGGCGCGCAAGAATGACGGCCCCGAGACAGAACACGATGATGATGGCCGGCCCCAGCCAGCCATAAGCCGCGAATTGCAGGCGTCCCGCGCCGAGCGATCCGATGATGATCAGGGCGAGCAGGCAGAGGCTGGCGCGCACCATGAGCTTGATGAAAAGGACTTGCTGCGGGAGCGTCGTGTAAGCGCGGAAAACCATGCCGGCGAGAAGGGGCGCGAGCAAGAACAAGCCGATATCCAGCATGATCTGGGACTTGTCGATCTCGAAGTCGCCGGGCACCCGCACCATGACTAGCGACGCCAACACGATCGGGGTCGCGAGGAGGCAGGCGAAGGTCGTGATGGCCGTCAACGAGACGGACAGGGCGACATTCCCGTTGCCGAGAAACGTCAGAAGGTTCGAAGCCGCGCCGCCGGGCATGGCGGCGACCAAAGCGAGACCCGTGGCGATGCCGACGGCGCCGGCCACCGACAATCCACCGAAGCCTTCAGGGAACAAGCCGAGGACGAACATGACCAGCCCCGCCCAGGCCGGGACCAAGAGCAGCTGGGCGGCCAGGCCTACCGCCAGCCCCTTCCAGGCAAACAGCGTCGTCGCAAAATCGCGAACGGTCAGCGTTGCGCCCATGCCAAGCATCGACAACGTGACCATCGTCGCCGACAGCCCACGTTCAAGTTCGCCGAAATTCGTGAAGAACCAAAAGGGCTGGTCGAGCATCGCGGGCTAAAGCCTTAGCAGAGTCGATTGCGGCAAAGATAGGTTCTGGGCCGGTGTGATCGGCTGGCGCCTCTCCCAAACTCTTACCTCCACGCTTGTCATGCCCGGACTTGCGCGCTCAAGCAGCGAAGCGGTAGCGCAAACCAGACGTCCGGGCATCCAGTAACCACTGGTCTTCGTAATCGCGCATGGCATGGGCTACTGGATCGCCCGGCCCTTCGCCCGCCGAAGGCTTGTCGCAGAGTCATCCGACTTCATGCTTCGGGCCGCAGGCGGGTCGAGCCGGGCGATGACAACGAAGGTTTGGGCGAGCCTATCCCCGCCCTCGGCCGCTCGTCCCCGCGAAGGCGGGGACCCAGGCGATAATGAAGGGCGGACACATGGTTCTGGATTCCCGCTTTCGCGGGAATGAGCGGTGGTAACGCAGGCCGCACTTATGCCCGCCCCCGAAACCTGCCGTACAATGCGATCACCTCGTCCGTTCAAAGGGCGTTCTCGCGAGGCGTTAGCGTGAGCGGGGCGGGGTGCGGCGCCTGCGGGCCTCGTTCGCAGCGAGACCTCCGGGCGGCGCCGGAGCCACCCCC
>NZ_JBPPND010000077.1:0-2367 GCF_051306395.1 Methyloceanibacter sp. | reverse complement strand
AGCGAACATCCTGGGGCGGCATGCGGAATGTGGCGCCTTCTCCACCACGCCCGCGAAAGAGGTCAGCGAAGATGTCATAGTCGAAGTCGTCCGCGCCGTTGCCTTGGGCCGCGCCCGATTCTGCGTGGCGCCGATAGCGCATATTCGGATCGGCCTCGGCGTACTCGCGGTAGAAGTGACGTTCCGGCTGACGCTCCGTCCCGGTCTCGTCAATCTCGCCGGTGTCGTAACGCTTGCGCTTGACCGGATCGCCGATGATGTCGTTGGCTGCGTTGATCTCCTTGAAACGTTTCTCGGCCTCCGGCTTGCCCGGATTGAGATCGGGATGCGTCTCCTTGGCAGCCTTGCGGTAGGCTTTGCGAATATCGTCCTGACTAGCAGTGGGCGCCACGCCGAGCGTCTCGTAGGGATTGGCCATGCAGTCTCACTCTCGTTTCGGTCCGGCAGCCGCGCTGACCACAGAACTTAAGGTATGCAGCCTGCCTGAAATCATCAACGGCGTATGCTCATCGTCATCTAGTGGCCCAGGCTGTGTGAGAACTGCCGAGTTCGCCGTTAGTTCGGCCGGATCGGCGCGAGCAGCGTCCATTTTTCGCGTCCGGCCATCCGGAAGCACCAGATCAAGCCCACAGAGCGTCTGATGAGGTCCTGGAGCGTATCTGCGCGCACGGATTTCGAGCGCATTCGGGCCATTCGTGCCCGCATTGCCTGCAGCAGACCACCGACGCCGAGGATGTTCATGACGCGCTTCATGTTGTAGGCGAGCACGTTGAGCGCCATCTCGGTCGCCACCTTCGGCAGCGTCGTCGTGAGGAAGTGCGTCCAGCCCATCCAGCATTTGATCGTGCCGAAGGGATGCTCGGCCGTCGAGCGGCGCACTGTCATCGCACCAAGGTTGCGGTCGAGCCGGGCTTGCACTTTCTCCAACACTGCCTCGTGCTCCCAGCGTGAGATACGCCGTTCGGGTCCAGTCGTGCACTGGGCTTTCAGCGGGCACTCGGCGCAGGCCGTCGTCCAGTAACGGCGGATCATCTTGCCCCGCTCCTCGCCGGTGAACCGGTAGATCAGCGTCTGACCTGCAGGGCAGCGATAGACATCGTCGGCGGCCACATAGACGAAGTCCTGCTTGCCGAAGCGACCCTCCGCCTTCGATCCCGACGTCAGCGGCTTGGGCAGCATGACCGTGATGCCGGCGTCCTCGCAGGCCTTGATCTGCTCGCCCTCGTAGTAGCCGCGGTCGGCCACGACATAGAGCGATGTTGCGCCCATCTCGGTGCGCGCCTGCTCGGCCATAGTGGCGAGCTCGTGGCGATCGGTGCCAATATTGGTCACCTCGTGCGCGACGATCAGGTGGTGCTTGGTATCGACGGCAGCCTGCACGTTGTAGCCAACGATGCCCGTGTCCTTGCCGCTGGTGGCCATCGACCGCGCATCCGGATCGGTCAACGAGATCTGCTTGTCCTCACTTTTCATCATCTCAGCGTTGATCGCGTTGAGGCGCTTGGTCTCTTCCTGCAGTTTAGCGATCTTGTCCTTGAGCCGCGTGATCTTGGCCTCCGGCACGGCCTCGCCGCCACCGATGGCCGCCTGACGATCGGCAGTCACGAGCTGCTCCATGTAGCGATCGATGCTCTCCTCGATCCGCTCCAGGCGCCGCTGCATCTTGGCTTGCGTGAAGTTCTTGTCGCGCGCGTTGACCGCCTTGAACTTGCTGCCGTCGATGGCCACGCTCGGCTCGGCCAACAGGTCCAGCTCGCGGCACAGCAAGACGAACGCACGGCACGCCTCACGGATGGCTTTGCCGTTGTCTTTGCGGAAGTCCGCAATCGTCTTGAAGTCGGGCGCCAGCTTGCCGGTCAACCAGATCAGCTCGATGTTGCGCTGGCACTCGCGCTCCAGCCGCCGGCTCGACGGGATGCGATTGAGATAGCCGTAGATGTAGATCTTGAGCAGGGTCGCTGGATGATAGCCTGGCCGGCCTGTGTCCAAGGCTTGGACGTCGGCAAAGCCGAGCTGGCCGAGATCGAGCCCATCGACAAAGACATCGACGGCTCTGACTGGGTTGTGTTCACTGACGTAGTCGTCGAGCTGCGCGGGGAACAGGCTGGTCTGCCCGCGATCAAGTCCTGCAACGAACCCCGCCATCGACCCCTCCGCCGAATCACTTGGAAAACGTAGCATCCGTGCACGTTTTCACACAGCCTGGGCCACCTGCAGACTCAGGCGGCGCAGCGTTTGTTGCATCGCAAAACGTACCGAAATCATTTGCGGACATTATCGATCCGGCTTCGGCGTCGCTGATCGTAGGAGGTGCGATGTCCGCAACCGAAGCCTTCACGGCAGCATTCTTCTCACGGTTCCGAGAGC
>NZ_JBPPND010000076.1:0-2913 GCF_051306395.1 Methyloceanibacter sp. | reverse complement strand
CTCACTGTTCTTGCTATCCAGTGATACCGCCCGGTCAGCGGCCTCCCGCCCACTAGCCCGGATTATTCATGAGCGGAGCTATTTCTGGTTGGCGAACGTAGCTTAAACTACTGATTCAGTGTAGAGAATGGTTGCTTACACGACCCTCTGACACCGGACAGAAAGTGCCACGCCCGCCATTATCGACGATAGCGTTGTTCCTTTTGGATTCCCAGCCATCTGCCGCAAGAAGGTAACCGCAGCTTTCGATGGTGGGCGGCTGACGTCGGACGGCGGGGTGCTGTTGCTGGCCCAAGCGGAGCGGCGGATGGGCATTGCCGGGCGTCTGGCCAGCTGCATTGCCGACCCCCGGGACCAGAGCCGGGTCGTCCATGGTCTGGGCGACATCCTGCAGGCACGGATGTTGGCGATCGCCTGCGGCTATGAGGATGCCGACGACCTCGATACGCTGCGCCACGATCCCGGCTTCAAGCTGGCGGCGGGCAAGCTGCCCGGCGCGGCTGTCGGCCTCGCCAGCCAACCGACGATGAGCCGCTGGGAGAACGCACCGACGACGCGCGAACTGGTGAAGATGATGGGCGTCATGGTCGATATCTACTGCGCCAGCTATCCCGCCCCGCCCGCAGCGGTGACGCTCGACATCGACGAGACGGTCGACGTCGTCCACGGCGGCCAGCAACTGTCGTTCTGGAATGGTCACTACGGGACACGCTGCTTCCTGCCGATCCACGTTTACGACACCGTGACAGGGCGACCGGTGGCGATGTTGCTGCGCGCCGGTAAAACGCCGTCGGGGGCCGAGATGGCCGGCCATGTGCGCCGCCTGATCCGGCGCATCCGGCGCCATTGGCCCAGGACCCGGATCACGCTGCGCGGCGACGGCCATTATGGCCGGCCCGAGATCATGACGTGGTGCGAGACCAACAAGGTCGATTATGTGTTCGGCCTTCCCGGCAACCGGATGCTGCACGCCGATCCTGCCATTGTCGGCGTGGCCGATGCGGTCTGCATCGACCGCGCCACAAGGGGATGGCCGGTCCTGCGCCGCTATACCGAGACCCGCTATGCGGCAAAGAGCTGGGGCACGACGGGCCGGCGCGTTGTGGCGCGCATCGAGGCCAGCACCATGGGGCTTGATATCCGCTATGTCGTCACCTCGCTCCAGACTGGCTCGGCCGAGCGGATCTACGACACGCTCTACTGCGCCCGCGGCCAGGCCGAGAACCTCATCAAGATGCACAAGGCCCAGCTGAAGAGCGACCGCACCTCGTGCCGTTCCGCCAATGCCAACCAGATGCGGCTGATCCTCCACACCGCCGCCTACTGGCTGATGTGGACCGTGCGCCAGGCGCTGCCGGAAACCGCCGTCCTCAGGACTGCCGAGTTCGCCACCATCCGCCTGCGGCTGATCAAGGTCGCGGCCCGGGTCATCGAAACTGCCAGCCGTGTCCGCATCGCCTTCGCCTCGGCCTGTCCCGATGCCGACATCTTCCGGCATATAGCCCGCGCCCTCAAACCCGCGCCGACCTGACCGGCGCGGCAGTGCCGCAGATCCATCCACCCCGCCCACAAACCCCGCAAACCTCTCGGCCAAACGCGAGGCACCAGGCGCAACGGACCAGATCGTGCGCGCAAAACCGCACACCGCCGCCGTGTCCGATCACGCCATCACGCAGCGGCCCGGTGAATCAGAGAGGCTAGAGCGTTTTCCGATCAGTATGCATCATAGCCTGCGGCGGTGAAGTAGTTGGCGCATTCGGTGGGGGTGAAGGCGTCGAGGCTGTCGCCGATGACCCGCCAGAGGTGCTCGACGGTGCGCGCGGCGGCTTTGCGGAGCAGGGCTTTGAGCTTGGAGAAGGCGTTCTCGATCGGGTTGAAGTCGGGTGAGTACGGCGGGAGGAACAGCAACCTCGCGCCGGCCGCCTCGATCGCGTGGCGGACCGCGACGCCCTTGTGCGCGGGCAGGTTGTCGAGGATCACGACATCGCCGGGCTTGAGCGTGGGGACGAGGACGTGCTCGGCGTAGGCGAGGAACCATTCGCCGGTCATCGGGCCATCCAGCACCATCGGCGCGGTCATCCCGGTCAGCCGCAAAGCGCCGACGAAGGTGGTCGTCTTCCAGTGCCCGTGCGGCAAGCTCGACCGCAGCCGCTCGCCGCGCGGCGCCCGGCCATGCCGACGGGCCATCTTGGTGTTGGCACCGGTCTCGTCGATGAACACGAGAGTGTGCGGGTCGAGGTCGAGCTGCCCCTCGAACCACGCCTCGCGCCGTATCAGGACATCGGGACGATCCTGCTCGGCCGCGTGCCCGGACTTTTTTTGAGCGTGATCCTGCGACGCGCGAAGAACCGCCAAAGCGTGGCGATCCCGACGCTGACGCCGCGCCCGGCCAGAAGCTCGCGCAGTTCGGCGAGCGTGATGTCCGACTGCTTCGCCACCGCATCGAGGATCACCCCGGCATGCGCCTCGATCCGGCCCGAGCGCCGGTCGCCGCCCTGCCGCCTGGGCGTGGCATGGCCGGAACGCCGGGCCAGCGCATGCCAGCGGATCGCACTCGAAACGCTGACCCCGAACCGAGCCGCCGCCTGGCGGCGCGACACCCCGCCATCGATTACCGCGATCACCCGTTCACGAAGGTCCACAGACAGAGACTTGGCCATGCATGCCAGCCTCCTTCGCCAGCATGCAGTTTGAATCACATCAGAACCGCTTTGGGAATCCCCGACGAGTCAGTCAGCTCGAAATCTGCTCTAGCGGTTTACGCGTCGTTAACCGATTGCTGCGAAGGTGGCGCAATGAACACCTTGCGCCAGATCGATCCCACCGAACTCGGCCGCCTCGCGATTGTCTGGGGCTGTGCGTTGGCGCTGGCGCTGGCCGGTGCGTCAGTTCCGGCCTAGATTTTTTTAAACC